>CAZLZQ010000040.1:0-15605 GCA_964564065.1 uncultured Arcobacteraceae bacterium
TTAAAGGCTTTAAAAGTATTAATCTACTAAAATAATTGTATGAAAACAATAAATTATAACAATGAAAAAATAACACCAAGTAAAGTAGTATGTATAGGTCGTAACTATGTTGAGCATATACAAGAGTTAAATAATGAAACACCAGATACAATGGTTGTATTCAACAAACCTAACTCAGCGATATCAGAAGATTTAATATTTATAAGTCAAAGTACAAGGTTTGAGGGTGAAATATGCTTTTTAATAAATAATGGCAATATTGAAGGTGTAGGTTTTGGTCTTGACTTAACAAAAGCAGATATACAAAATAAAATGAAAGAGAAAGGATTACCTTGGGAGAGAGCAAAATCTTTTGATAATTCTGCAGTCTTGAGTGACTTTGTATCTTTTAATGGAGATATTAAAACACTAAGATTAGAACTTTTTATAAATGATAGTTTAATTCAATTTGCATCATATGATTTAATGATTTATAAACCAAAAGAGATGATTGATGAGTTAAAAACTTTTATGACTTTAGAAGATGGAGATGTCGTTATGTCTGGAACACCAAAAGGGGTAGGTACATATAAATATGGTGATACATTTGTTGGTAAAATATTTAGTGATGATAATTTACTTGTAGAATCAAAGTGGACTGTAAGCTAAATAATCAAAAATCTGTTATATAAATATATTCAGATATCTCTTTTACTGTATCAAGCTGAAAACCAAGTTCAGGCATAAGTTCATATTTTAAAATCGCATCTGACATTAAAGATGTAGTTGAATTTGGTCTTACAACCCACTTTGCCATATAATTTGTAAAATCTTTTTTATTTGGAAAAGCTGTGATATATCTTTTTTTGACTTCTTTCATAGATGGAGCGGAAACTGCTTTGTTTTTAAAGTGACAAGTAACACAGTTTCCATTAAATAGAAGCTCATTATAGCTATTTGCAAAAGAATATATTGTTGCAAATAAAACTATAATGATACTTTTCATAGTTTACTTAAATCTTGTAGTGTTGTAATATTCGCAGCTAATTTGTTATTTACCTCTAAAAATTCAAGTTCTGGAATACTATCTGCTACTATTCCTGCACCTGATTGAAAAATAACTTTATCATCTTTTATCATTGTTGTTCGTATAGTTATAGCACTATCCATATTTCCATCAAAACCAAAGTAAGCGATACTTCCACTATAAAAACTTCGTTTTAAGTTCTCAAATTTTGCTATTAGTTCCATAGCTCTTATTTTTGGAGCACCAGTCATAGTTCCTGCTGTAAATGTTGCACTAAAAAGATCAAACATATCATACTTTTTATCTAGTGTAGCTTCTACATCAGATACGAGATGCATAACATGAGAATATTTTTCAACTCTCATTTTATCTGTTACTTCAACTGTTCCAGTTTGTGCAACTCGTCCAACGTCATTTCTTCCTAAATCAATAAGCATAACATGTTCTGCAACTTCTTTTGGATCATTTACAAGTTCATGTTCCATCAGTTTATCTTTTGCCAGAGTTTTACCTCTTTTTCGTGTACCTGCAATTGGTCGTAGAAGTATTCTGTTGTCAGTTAGTCTAACCATCACTTCAGGACTACTTCCTGCGATACAGAAATCTTCATATTCTAATAAGAAAAGATATGGACTTGGGTTCTTTGATCTTAACATTCTGTAAAAACTAAGGTTATCAATTTTTGCTTTTTGAGTATATCTATTTGTCATAAGTATTTGAAATACATCACCACTTTTTATCATCTCTTTAGATTTGTCAATCATCTCAAAGAATTTCTCTTTTGTGTGTGCAAACTCTCCATCATCTAATAAAGTTGCTTTTTCTAATGGAGTATATTCAAATGGTTCATTTAAACTTTTAGATATCACTTCAATATACTGTTGCATACTATCCATAGATGTCACAATTGTAAGTTTAGAGTTTTTATGAGAATAAACAAGAACAATTTTGGGTCTAATTAGATCACAATCTGGAATATTAAAGTCATCCTTTAAATTAGACATAGATTTTTCTAATGTTGGTTCAAAAGTTGAAACCATATCATAACCCATATTTCCAATAAAACCATCAATAAGACCAATACCAAGTTCATCACCTTTGCTTTTATAAATACTTTTGTCAATATTGTTATAATAGTTTTTTAAAAAATTAAATGGATTTTTATCAATATCTTCAATCTCTTTATTTTCATTTTTATAATAGCTTTTTCCATCTTTGTGCCATACTCGTTCTCTAGCTCCAATTATTATATAACTAAAATTTCCATCACTACTATTTACAACTGATTCAAATAAAAATGTTACCTCTTTTTTAAAAAGTTTTTTTATTTTTATATATATCGATACAGGTGTAAATTCATCTAAAAATATTGTTTTATCGTAAAAATTCATTTGCTTAGTACCTTAAAATTTCAGTATATAAGCATTTGGATTTTTAAAAGCTTTTTTAATTTTAGTTAAGTTTTTAGCAGCTAACTTTTTAGATGGATAAGAACCTATTAAAACTTTATTATACGTTCTACCTTTTATCTTAATCTTATGCACAGCATAGTTATAACCTTTTTGTGTGATACTTCTTAAAAGTTTTTTACTAGGTGTCTTTGTAAATGCCCCAATTTGAACATAATATCCTTTTACTTTTGTAGTTTGTTTTTTTACAAAATTGGTTTCTTTTGCAGGAGGTATTATGATTTTTCTTGTTGGTTTATTGTATGTAACTGGTTTTGGCTTAGGTTTTGGTTTAACAATTGGTTTTGGTTTAGGTTTTTTTATAACTTTTTTTGCTTCTTGAATCGCTTTTTCTTCTAACTCAAAAAGATCTTTTTTTGTATCTCTTTTTATAATAGGTTCTTCAATTTTTATTGGAGAATCTTCTTTAGTTGCTTCTGGTAAAATAATATCTTTTTTCTCAATTTTTGGTATATCTTCTTGTCTATTTTTCTCAATAGTTTTTTGATAATCTTCAATAGAATCAATTTTATCTAATATTTTATCTTTATTTAGTGATTGTGTAGTTTTTGGATTGTTTTCTAATTCATTTTCTTGTTCATTATTTGACATAATTCGCATAATAATTATTGTTATAATAAATAAAAGAATAAGCCCTACACCTAAAAATATCATTTTCTTTTTATTTGTAGAATTAGTTTTTGTATCTAATTTTATATCTAATAGATTATTTTCTTCTTGTAAGTTTGGATTTTCATTTGATAGATTAACATATGCAGAATCACTATTTAATTTATGTGACTCAAAATATTCAGGATCTTTTTTCATTGATACTCTTTTTTGTTCATCAAGTTTTTTGCTTTTTTCAGTAAGTTCAGCTTTCTCTTGCTCAATACTAACATTTCTTAAAAACTCTTTTCCATTTACTTCCATAATCTTTTCCTCTACTTTTGTAAGAGGGGTGATCTTTTGTTAAGATACCCCTTAATTGATATTAATAAGTTGATTGAGTATATACAACAAACTTTTTAGCTAGTTCTTCTAACTCTTTTTTTATACTAACTTGAAGTTCTGTATTATTAATATCATCTAATACATCTGCAATTTTACCTGCAATTAATTCAAATTCATTTTCTTTCATCCCTCTTGCAGTTAATGCTGGAGATCCTATTCTGATTCCTGAAGTTACAAATGGACTTCTTGTTTCACCTGGAACAGTATTTTTATTTATAGTAATTCCTGCATTACCTAATGCAAGGTCAGCATCTTTTCCTGAGAAGTCTTTATTTAAAAAGCTAACAAGTACAAGATGATTGTCTGTTCCATCAGATACTAGATCATATCCCCTTTCAACTAGTACTTCTCCTAATATTTTAGCATTTGCTTTTACCTGTTTTGCATAATCTTTCCATGAAGGATCTAGTATCTCTTTAAAAGCAACTGCTTTTGCAGCAATAACATGAACAAGTGGTCCACCTTGGATACCTGGGAAAATAGCACTATTTATTTTTTTAGCAATATCTTCATCATTTGTCATGATCATTCCACCTCTTGGACCTCTTAAAGTCTTATGAGTTGTTGTTGTAACAACATGTGCATGAGGAAATGGTGACATATGTTCATCAGCAGCAACTAAACCTGCAATATGAGCAATATCTGCAAATAAAATAGCACCAACAGCATCTGCAATTTCTCTAAATTTAGCAAAGTCAATCTCTCTAGCATACGCAGATGCTCCACAAACAATAATTTTAGGTTGTACTATTTTAGCAATATCCATAACTCTATCATAGTTTATTCTACCATCTAGCTCTACACCATAATAAAAAGCTTGATAGTTTTTACCAGAAAATGATGGTTTTGAACCATGTGTTAAATGTCCACCATGAGAAAGGTCCATACCAAGAATTTTATCTCCAGCTTTAATAAGTCCAGCATAAACAGCTCCATTTGCTTGAGAACCAGAGTGTGGTTGTACATTTGCAAATTTACATCCAAATATCTCACAAGCTCTATCAATTGCTAGTTGTTCAACTTTATCAGCAAACTCACATCCACCATAATATCTTTTATTTGGGTAACCTTCAGCATACTTATTAGTAAACACAGAACCCATAGCTTCCATAACAGCAGGACTTGTGAAATTTTCACTTGCAATCATCTCTAAATGATTTGTTTGTCTTTCAAGTTCACCTTCAACCATTCCAAATACTTCAGCATCAACTTCTGCTAAATTTTTACTACTTAAATAACTCATATTATATTCCTTTTTTATTATTTTTTATTTATCATCTTCAGCATGTAGATCAATCTCTGTATGAATAGGTTTCATCGCAGGGAAAAGAAGAACATCTCTGATACTATGTTGATTTGTAAGCATCATTACAAGTCTATCTATACCTATACCTTGACCAGCAGTAGGTGCCATACCATAAGATAAAGCATTTACAAAATCAGCATCCATCTCATGTGCTTCGTCATCTCCTGCATCTTTAGCATCCATTTGTCCTTCAAATCTTTGAAGTTGATCAAGAGGATCATTTAACTCACTAAATGCATTTGCTATCTCTTTCCCACCAATGAAAAGTTCAAATCTATCTGTTAAATGTGGTTGGTTGTCATTTCTTCTTGCTAATGGAGATATCTCTACTGGATACTCTGTGATAAAAGTTGGGTTGATCAGTTTTTCTTCAACAAACTCATCAAATAGTTCACCTTGTAGTTGTCCTATATTCATTTTATCATTTACATCAATATTATTTTCTTTACAAAAAGTTAATATTTTCTCTTTATCAGTTGTAATATCAGCAGGAACTCCACCAATTGAAGTAAGTGATTCAATAAGAGGAATTTCTGAAAAATCTGAAAAGTCAATCTCTACTTCACCATGAGGTAAAATAGTAGGAAGATCAAGATGTTCAAAAAGATATTCAAAATACTCTTTTGTTAATATTATTAAATCTTTATATGTTTTATAAGCCCAATAAAATTCAATAGATGTAAATTCTGGATTATGTGTTGCATCCATACCTTCATTTCTGAAACATCTATTGATCTCAAATACAGCTTCAAATCCACCAACAATACATCTTTTTAAATATAACTCTGGAGCAATTCTTAAAAATCTATCTACACCTAATGCATTATGATGAGTAGTAAATGGTTTAGCATTTGCTCCACCTGCAATAGGGTGCATCATAGGTGTTTCAACTTCTAAGAAACCTTTATCTTCAAAGAATCTTCTTGTAAGGCTTATAACTTTACTTCTCGTATGAAATGTTTTTCTTACCTCAGAGTTCATAATAAGGTCTAAATATCTTTGTCTATATCTTAGCTCCTTATCTTGAATACCATGATACTTTTCAGGTAGAGGTGATATCCCTTTTGTCAACATTTTAAATTCATTTACATGTAGAGATAACTCACCTTTACCAGTAATAAAAGGAAAACCAGTAACTTCAACAATATCTCCAACTTCAACAGTTTTTTTAAATATAGTATTATAAAAACCTTCAGGAAGATTATCTCTTGTTACATATACTTGAAGCATATTTGCTTCGTCTTCTATTTTAAGAAAAGTTGCTTTTCCCATAAGTCTAAAAAATTTAATTCTACCTGCAAGAGTATAGATTCTATGTTCATCTCTTTTATTTTCTTTAGTTTCAATATCACTATTTACATTTATAAATTTTTCTATAGATGTATTTTTTTTTGAAATGTTACAATAAGGGTTATAACCTGCTTCTCTTAGTAAATCTGCTTTTTGAATCCGTTGCTGTATATATATATTATCTTTAAACAATTTTGTTTATCCTTTTATTTTATTTCTGACATTCGTTGCAAATCCCATAGATTTGCATTGTGTGATCTGTTATTTTAAAGCCATTTTTAATGGCAACATCTTCTTGTAACTTCTCAATCTCATCATCTAAAAACTCAACAATCTTTCCACAGCTTGTACATATGATATGATCATGATGTTGGTTTTTATTGTTAGATTCATATTTTTTACCATCTTTTCCAAATGATATTGAAGATATTAAATCTACCTCTTCTAAAAAATTTAATGTTCTGTATATCGTAGCTATCCCTATATTTTGTTGAGGATATTTTTCTTTTATTATTGCATGTACATCTTCTGCATTTAAATGCTCATCTAGACTAATAAGTATTTGCAAGATAATAGCTCTTTGTTCAGTATATTTCATACCTTTATCTTTTAGAACTATTTTTAAATCTTCGATCACTTTATTGTTTTGTGTCACTTACTTGTCCATCTATGCCATTTTTCAAATTAGAAACTTTTTTCTCTATCTGCTTTTGAATTTCTTTTTTAGATATCTCTGCCATTGTTTCTTTTGTAGATTTTACAACTTTATTCAGTTCGTTAGAAACTTTTGTTTGAATACCACTAGTATCTAACTTTATGATATAGCCACCAGTTGAAACAAGCAATGGAAATACAACACTGTTTTGTAACTTTGGTTTTAAATTGTCATTTATCATTTTTACTTGTGATACGGCATATGAGATAATAGAAAAAAGTAAAAATATTTTTCCTGCTCCAAATACAAATCCTAATATTCTATCAAAAATACCAAGTCCACTCATTGTAAAAATTTTAGATATAACACTACCAATAAAATATGAAATTATCCAAAATAAAATTAAAGAAAATACAAATCCACTCAGTAAGATTGTATTGTTATTTTCCATTGGTATAAAACTATTTATAAAGTTTCCAGTATCACCTGCTATACGAGAAGCTATAAATACTCCACCAACAATACCAATTATTCCAAAAATCTCTTTTGTAAAACCTTTGAAAAGACCTTTTAGTCCAAGTAGTACAATCAATGTTACAGATATAAAGTCAAAAATATTTATATTTTCCAATATCGTTCCTAAAATTAATTATTTAGTCATTATTATATCTATTTTTATATAAGATTATGTTTATAGTGTTTATCATATATAAGAAAGAAAGATTTATATAAGAAAAATACTATATAATCTATCATGATAAATAGATATGAAACAAAAAAGATATATGTAGGTGATGTTGCGGTTGGTGGTGATGCACCAATTAGTGTTCAATCTATGACATATACAAAAACAAGTGATGTAGAAGCTACAGTTGAACAGATAAGACAGTTACATTTTGCAGGAGCAGATATAGTTCGTGTAGCAGTACCTGATATGAATGCAGCCTATGCACTAAAAGCTATAAAAGAACAAACAAGTCTACCTATAGTAGCAGATATACATTTTAACTATAAACTTGCACTAATAGCTGCTGAAGTGGTTGATTGTATTAGATTTAATCCTGGAAATATTAGTGATAAACATAAAATCAAAGAGATCATAAAAGCTTGTAAACAAAGAAATCTACCAGTACGAATTGGGGTAAATTGTGGATCACTTGAATCTCAATTTGAAGATAAATATGGACAAACTGCACGAGGTATGGTGGAGTCTGCTATTTACAATATCAAGTTTTTAGAGGATCTTGATTTTAGTGATATTAAAATATCTTTAAAAGCTAGTGATGTTCAAAGAACTGTTGAAGCATATAGGATGCTAAGACCTTATAATAATTATCCTTTTCACCTAGGAGTAACAGAAGCGGGAACACAATTTCATAGTACAATAAAATCTTCAATTGCATTAGGTAGTTTACTTCTTGATGGTATTGGTGATACTTTAAGAGTATCTATGACTGGTGAGCTTGAAAAAGAGATTGAAGTAGGGCGCGCTATATTAAAAGATGCAGGTATTATTAAAGAGGGACTAAATATAATTTCATGCCCAACATGTGGTAGAATAGAAGCTGATTTAGTATCTGCAGTTGCCGAAGTTGAAAAAGCAACAGCACATATAAAAACACCTTTAAATGTATCAGTTATGGGATGTGTAGTAAATGCTATAGGTGAGGCAAAAAGTGCAGATGTGGCTATTGCTTATGGAAATGGTAGTGGACTTATTATTAAAAAAGGTGAAATAGTTGCAAAGCTTCAAACTTCAGAACTTTTACCAAGATTTTTAGAAGAGGTAGAAAAAGAAGTTGAGATTATAGAAGGTAGTAAATAATTACTTTATATTATTTACTATATCTTTTACAATATCATAAAGTTTCATAACGGAACTTATTTCACACTCTTCTCTAAGTGAGTGAGGAAAGAATATATTTGGTCCTATTGAACATATCTCAATATTTGGATATTTTTCTTTAAAAATAGCACACTCTAATCCCGCATGAATTGCTTCAAGTGATACAGAAGATATATGTTTTTTATATATCTCTAAAACTTTTGCTGTAAATTTACTTTGTTTTGGTTTCCATGCTGGATATTTTCCTGATGTTCTTACTTGAAAGTTAAATTTTTCTAATAAAACTACAGTTTCATTTTTTAGTAAATTTAATTCATCATTATCCATACTTCTTGCACTTAGTTCTAATTCTATTTTATCAATATTATTTGTTACAATAGCTAAATTAATAGAGTTAAGAACACTACTTAGCTCTTTATCATAACTTCTTACACCATTTGCAAAAGTGTATATAAAGTCTATAATATTATCATCAAGTTTTCTATAATGTTGTGTTGGGTCTTCAACTTCTTTTATTAGAATATTTGGATTAGAACTAATTGGTATAATATTTGAGGCTATAATAGCTTTGGCACTTTTTGGTATGGAATTTATTCTTTCTCCACCATTTAGATCTAATAGATCTGCGCCACTTTCTTTAATAATTTTAGATATAAGTTTTAAAGCATTTGGGATATTTTTATCTATATCTACACCACTATGTCCACCTTGTAAATTGTCAATAGTTATCTCATATAGTTTTTTATTTTCAGTATTTTGAATATATGTTGCATTTGAATTACTTGCAAATATATCAACACCTCCAGCACAACCAATACATATCTCACCTTCTGCTTCACTATCTAGATTTAGCATATATGAACTTTTTAGTTTATGCTTAATATTTGAAGCACCTATTAAACCAATCTCTTCATCACATGTAAATAAAAATTCAGCACTAATATCTTCTTCCATTAGTGCTAACATATATGCACAACCTATACCATTATCAGCACCAAGAGTTGAACTCTTTGCTTTTAAATATCCATCTTTTTCTATGATTTCAGGGATAGTATTGTCTTTTAGACATACAATATCATAATGAGATTGTAAAGAGATATTTATATCTTTATTTTCTTTATAACATAAGATATTGTTAGCTTTATCAACTTTACATATATAATTTGTTTTTATAGAAAACTCTTTTATATATGTAATGAAAGGTTGGTGTATACCACTACATCTTGGGATAAGTGTTAACTCTTTAAATAGTTCAATTACTCTCATATATTAAAAAGATGCCCATTCATCATCATTTTTAACCAATGATTTTACAGGTGTTGGTTTGATAACTTTAGGAGATGGATTATTAGCTTTTTTTCTCATTTTAGAATAATCAACGTGTCCTTTTATATTTTTCTCTCTAGATCTTCTCTCTTTACCTTTAAAATTAGTATCTGTAGGTTTAGATCTTTTTCCTAAATCATTTTTACCTCTAAACTCTTTTTCATCTGCATTTTTAACAACAAGTTTAGCAATACTATCGGTTTCAACTGCTACACCATGAGTTTGTGCTGCAATAGATGCATTTTCTTGAGTTTGTTTATCTAAAGAATTAATTGCATCATTTATTTGTACAATACTAGTTTGTTGCTCTTTAGATGCCATCTCTATATCTGAGATCAAATCTAATGTTTTAGTAATGTTTTTATTTAATTCAATATACCCATCTGTCATCTTATCTGCAATCTCTTTACCATTATTTGCTTTTTCCGTTGCGTTATGAACTAATGCTTTTATCTCGTTTGCAGCTTCTGCTGATCTAGATGCAAGATTTCTTACTTCTTGTGCAACTACTGCAAAACCTTTTCCAGCTTCACCTGCAGTTGCTGCTTCAACAGCAGCATTTAGAGATAAAATATTTGTTTGGAATGCAATTTGATCAATTACAGTAATAGCTTCATTAATAGCACTAACTTCACTATTGATATCATCCATCGCACTTGTAGTTAAGTTTGCTAGTGATTGACCATCCTCTACAGATTTAGTAACACCTGATGCAAAGTTTGCCATTCTCACTACGTTTTCAGTATTATTTGAAATATTACTAGATATCTCTTCCACTGCAGCAGCTGTTTCTTCCAATGCCGCAGCAGCATTTGTAGAATTTGTATTTAATGTATCAACATTTTTCAATAATATATTACTACTATGATCAAGAGTTAATCCATGTGTTTTGTTTTCAATTAACATATTTGTAATAGATATTTGAAGTTTATTTACATCTTTTATAAATGTTTCAAAAACACCACCTTTTTCTATCCCCTCAACTTTAAATTCATCCATATAATTATGGTTTGAATATTTTTCAAGTTGCGCATTGATATCAGTAAAACGTTCTTTCATATTTTGAAGCATATTATTGATACCATCTTTTATCTCCATAAGGCTATCGTTCTTTGTGGTGTTTTGTATTCTCTGTCCAAACCAACCATTACATGCTCTACTTAATACTACTTCTGCTTCATTTATAAGAGCTCTATCTTCTGATATTGTTGCTTTTATTTGAACAATATTTTTTTCAACCTCTTTTGCCATATCTGAAATCTCATCATTTGAAACTAATTTTAAGCTTTTTACATCAGCAGATGTACCATTTAAAAAGCTAAAAAAACTATGTAAGTATGAACTAAATCCAGAGATAGAATCAGAGATACCCTTTGCAATCATTTTGTTAATCATAAACATAATAAGTAGAGATATACAAGATCTTATCATTATCCAAAGAATTGTAGAATTTTTTAACTCTTTATAATTATTTACAGAATTATTAATCTTTATTGTTTCTTTTTTTAAGGCAATATTAATTTCATTTTTTAATACTCTCCAATCATTTAAAATATTGTTTGAATATTTTATAGAAAATGGATTATTTTTCTTAGCATTTGATATAAGTATATTTGTTGAGTTAGTTAATCTTTGAATAGCAGGTGTTAGATTATTTGCTAAAGTTTGGTTTAATTTAGCTAAATCTTGATTTATATTATTTAATTCTTTAACAGAAGCTATTATTGCATTTATTGCTTTTTGAGAATTTGGATCAAGTATAAGTACACCTTTTGCAGAGTTTATAGATAGTCCGCTAATAAGTATAGATTTTAATGTACTAGATTCTTCATGTAAACTTTGTGTATTATTGTACTCATTATCAAGTTTTTGCATCGAATAATAAACATCTGCCATAAGGATAACCATCCCTATAAAAACTATTATTAAATTTAATCTTAGTTTACTATTGATACTCATATTTTTAAACATTTTATGCCTTTAAAATTATTTTTTAAATTATAGCATAAATGTTATCTTATATTACTTATTCTTTTGTATCCTTTTGGTGATTATTTTAAAATGATGACCATTCATCTTTTGTTTCTAATTCTGATGGTACAAAAACATTATTATTTGATTTTATATTTGACTCAATTGCTCTTCTATCATTCCCTTTATAATTTAAATCTACAGTTTTCTTTCTAAACTTTTCACGTTTTTTTATTGATACTTCACCACAATTATCTATTTTTACAGCATCTAGATCATGAAATACATTTATAATACCTTTTTCAATATCTTCTGATATTCTATTTAATAGTTCATTTGAAGAGCTTTTTGCATTTTGAACAATAAATGCTTGAACATTTTTATGAACACTATCATGATCATCTTTTAAATCTTGCCAGTTTTGAGTTTTTGTATATTTTTTATCCTCTTGCTCTGATTGAACAATCCATTTTCCAAGGTTACATTCTGTTGCTTTTGCACTTGACCATATCGTTTTAGAACCAAGTTTTGCATAGTTTGATTCTTTATATCTAATATGATCATTTTTAAGATTTGCAGTAACCGTAACTAAATCTACATCACATATTTGTTTAACTGCATTTTTGCTAAATATTGAATTTTCTGATGCACTTGTAAGTTTTCTTGATAGTCCTGCAACTTTAGAGGCAAGTGAGTTTATGTTTGAAGCTTCCATTGCATTTTGCTGAGTAGCTTTATCCAATGTAGATACAGAATCATTAATTTGTCTTATACCTAACTCTTGCTCTTTTGATGATGTAGTAACCCCATCAATTAATTTTAAAGTTTTATCAATGCTATTATTTAATGATTCATATCCAACAATCATAGAGGCAGATATCTCTTTTCCTATATGTGCAGTTTGAGTTGCATTTTGTACTAACTCTTTAATCTCAGTGGCAGCATCTGCACTTCTAGAAGCTAGGTTTCTAACCTCTTGCGCAACTACCGCAAAACCTTTTCCAGCTTCACCAGCTGTTGCTGCTTCAACAGCAGCATTTAAACTTAATATATTTGTTTGGAATGCAATTTGATCAATTACGGCAATTGCATCATTTATATTTGTAACTTGCTCATTAATGTCTTCCATAGATTTTGAAGTTTTACTCGCTAAATCTTGACCATTTTTAACTTCTGATGTTAATGTTTTTGAATATTCTGCCATATCCATAGCATTTTGACGACTTAATTGCATACTACTTGTTATCTCTTCTAGTGCAGCAGATGTTTCCTCTAGTGATGCTGCTTGATTATTTGATGATGTAGATAAGTTACTTGATGATTGTGCTAACATTTTTGTATCATCATTTAAACTATCTCCACTTAATTTCATCATAGCTAACATCTCTGATACATTGTCTGCTAATAATGTAGAACTAGAAGCTAATGTACCAAATACACCATTTAGGTTTTTATCCGTAGGTATTCTATATTCGAAATGAGAACTACCATATTCATGTAACGCAGTATTTATATATTCTAACTTACTATTTGTAGAAGATATCATTGTATTTATTTTAGTTTTTAACTCTTCAACTTGTGCATTTGATGTTGAATTTTTAACAGAATATTGGAAAAATCCATTTATTACTTTTTCTACAACATCATCAATCTCATCTAATACTGCTCTATCTTGTTCTATATATTTTGCAGTTTGTTTGATATTTGTATTTACAACTTTAGTCATATCACCAATTTCATCATTTGATATAATTGTAAACTCTTCTAGTTCATCTCTTTGTTTATTGATATATTCAAAAAAGTGTAAAAGATTTGTTTGAAAAGATTTGATTGAAGATAAAAGATTGTTCATAATATTAAAAGCAACAAATAAAGATAATATAAAACTTAAAATCACAACAATAAGAACGGTCATAAAACTACTATTTACATCACTTAAGTCTTTAGAAATAGTTGTTAATAGTTCTTTTACTAGATGATCATCTACTTTTTTTAGAAGATTGATTTTCCCTGTTATTTTACTAAACCAATATGAAGCATCAGTTTCAAATCCACCAATATTTGTAGTTGTTTTAGCAATATTTCTCATTCTATTTACTTCATCAATTATTTTACCATTCATATTTGAATTGTAACTATTTATCATTTTTTGGCTAGCACTTTTTTTGAAACTTTTAATATAACTATCTTGTTCTGTAATCAATTTTATAAATTTATCTTTCATCCCTGGTAAAAATTTATTTCTTGCAAAACTATTTGATAAAACAGCTCTTTCTATACCAGCTCTCTCTTTAGACATATCAAAATTATAAAATGCTAATAGATCTCTAGCTTCATTTTTATTAGTTGCTGACTTTGCAATATTTCCTATTGTTTCTAACATTTGAGTATTAAATGCAGTATAAAAAGATATTGCATCTTTTGTAGATATATTTAAGTTATTTATATTTTTTCTGATATTTGAAAGAATTTTAAATTGATTTAATCCTTTATTTAAAGAAGATTTAGCACTCTTATTTAAATATTTACCATATAAATTTATAGCATCTTTTAATTTAGATAGTTTTATATTTGTAAGTTTTCTTTGATTTAAAATTTTATCTGTAAATTTAGTACCTTTTGATCCAATAAACCCTGCAGTAGCACCTCTCTCTTTTTGAGTTTCATGAATTAATTGACTTATTAATATTGCTATATTTACCTGTTTTTTTAAATTTTCATTTGAAATTCTTAAATTATCTATAATAACAGATTCTGTTTTTTTAAGTAAACCTATTTTCTTAGTTATTGTGTCAAACCAATATTGAGGGTCGGTATTAAATCCACCTATCTCTTTAGCATTTAATAAAATATTTCTTATTCTCTGAACTTCAGATATATCATCACCTTGTAAAGTGTTATGGTAGAATTTTGATGATTCAGAAGAAGAATACAATAAAAAATTATTCATAAAAGAATTTTGTGAAGCAATTAAATTATTAAATTTAATTCTATTTTCTCCAGTATAAGCATCCTTTACTAATGTATTTGATCCAATAGCTCTCTCTATACCAGCTCTCTCTTTAGAAAATAAAAAGTTACCAAAAGCAACAAGTTGTTTTGTAATAACAGGAGATTCTGAAATTTTTGATGCTTCTATAACTGTATTTAATAGTTTAGCATTCATATTTGTATAGTAGGCAATAGCATCAGATGTTCTAATCGATATATTAGATACTTTATTTCGTATATCTGAAAGTTTATTGAAATCTTGCATTGCAGAATTTACAGTATTGTTAATAGCTATACTAATAGATGATAAATCATTGTTATTTAAAAATGATTTTAATTCATTTAGTCTTTTATTTGTTAGTTCTCTTTGTGAGTTTAATTCAGTTGAAAACTTTTTCCCTGAACTACCTAAAAAACCAGCAGTCATACCTCTTTCTTTTTGTGTTTCATGAACTAAAGTTGATATTTTAGTTGATAGTTTAACTGCAACTTCTAAACTTTTTAATGAATTAACTTTTTGGTAATCGCTAACTAAAGTTTTAACGGATATCAATAGTAAAGCTACAATTGGTATAAATATAAGCAAACTTAATTTTGCTTTTATAGACATATTTTTCAACATAAGTAAATCCTAAAATATAATTTACTATTATTATATCTAAATTTTGTTATTTTTTTGGTTTAGATAATATATATTTTATTATTTTTTAGGTAAATCCGACTATAAAATCTAAAATCTCCAAGTAAACTTT
>CAZLZQ010000041.1:0-15026 GCA_964564065.1 uncultured Arcobacteraceae bacterium
AGAATGGACGAAATAAAGTCAATATTTTTAAAAGTTGATTTTTTAGGAATAAATTGGTTAGGTTGGATTATGCAGTGGTCTCTTATATATATTTGGATATTATTTATATTAGTAAATTAAGGGGAGAGATTTGATGAAAAATCTAACAATTAAAGCAAAGCTATACATAATATTAGTGATAGGTTCAATAGGTAGTTTAATGATAGGTTTTACAGTTAATTCAAAATTTTGGGATATAGCATCACAAAATCCAGAAATAGCTAGTGCATTAACAGCTATAAATTGGTACATAGCTGTTTTACTTATCGTAGATGCTACAGTAGTTGTGTATGTTGTAAAACAGATAAATACATCTGTTACAAGTATGGAAAAAGGACTTAGAGGTTTTTTCAATTTTTTAAATTATAAAACTGATAAGTTTGATTTGATAGATATACGGTTAAATGATGAGTTAGGATTATTATCAAAAGAGATAAATAAAGAAGCTTTAAGAACTCAAGAAATTTTAGCACAAGACAAAGTAGCTATAGACGAAGCAGTTATTATGGCTCAAAGAGTTGAAAATGGTTTTTATAATTTTTCAATTCAAAGTACACCTGCAAATCCATCGCTTATAAAGTTAAGAGATGGTCTTAATTCTATAATGACAACAACTCAAGATGCACTAAATTCGATTACAAAGGTATTGATTGCATATGCAAATGCAAACTACACTCACAAGATAGAAGATAAATATTCTAAAGTTAGTGGCTCAATGGGTTCTATCATAATGGGTGTTCAAGCTGTAGGTCATGGAAGTAGTGAGATACTTGCAATAGTTACAAATGCAGGAAATAAAATGAAAGTATCAAATGAAGAGGTAAGTGCACTATCACAAGGACTTTCAACTTCATCAAATCAACAAGCTGCATCATTAGAAGAAACAGCCGCCGCATTAGAAGAGATAACAAGTACAGTAACATCAAACAACGCAAATATACAAGAGATGGCAAAATTTGCTTCTCAAATTACAATCTCTACAAAAGAGGGTGAGGATCTGGCAAATAAAACAGCTGAATCTATGGAAGATATAAAAAATGGAGTAGACGAGATACTTGAAGCGATAAATGTGATAGACCAAATAGCATTTCAAACAAATATATTATCTCTAAATGCTGCAGTAGAAGCAGCAACAGCAGGAGAAGCTGGAAAAGGTTTTGCAGTTGTTGCTCAAGAGGTTAGAAATCTAGCTTCAAGAAGTGCAGATGCAGCAAATGATATAAAAGCTTTAGTTGATAATGCAAAAAGAAAAGCAGATGAAGGTACAGTTGTATCAGATAAAATGATAGATGGCTATAGCCATCTAAATAAAAATATAGAAAAGACAATAAAACTTATAGATGATGTTGCTTCATCTTCAAAAGAACAACAATCAGGAATAGAACAAATCAATGATGCAGTAACAGAACTAGACCAAGCTACACAACAAAATGCGGCAGCAGCTTCGTCTATGCTAGAGTTGGCAAATCAATCATTAGAATTGTCTCAAAGCTTATTGGCTTCAGCAGAAAAAACAAACTTTAAGCAAGAAACATTAACACAAGTATGTGATATGGACTTAGTTATGAAGGCAAATAGTTTAAAACTTGACCATATCAACTTTAAAGACAATGCTTTTATACAGGCTAGAAAAGGTCATAAGTTTACAGTAACTACGGAACATCAATGTAGCCTAGGTAAATGGCTAGATAAGAATAAAAGTACTGATTTTGCCAATGGTTCATATTGGACTGAACTTTTAGAATCTCATAAAAATGTACATCAAGGGGTACAGTGTTATGTTGATTTAGTAGCAAAGGATTCAACAAATAGTGAGATATTAAGTAAAGCAGAGTTTGTTGAAGACAATATAAATAAAGTATTTGATGACTTAAATAAACTTAAAGATGTTCATTGTAAGCATATGAAAGATGATAGTTCCAAAACAAAAAAAATACAAGTATTATCTGAAAAGCCAAAAAAACAAAAAGTAAAGAAAAGCACAACTGCTTCAAATATCAAACCAATATCTTCAAACAACTCAAAAGATGAATGGGCAAGTTTTTAAAACTTCCCTTTTGTTATAAATATCAATGAACCAAAATCCAAAAAAACAGAAGTTCTTTTTCAATAAACTTATGACCCCATAACTATTTTTGTTTCTTTATCTAAAATATTAAGTAGTCAATCCTAAATATAAGGATAACGAATATCGAGGTGTTGAATTTATTATAACATTTGATTAAATCTTTATTAACTCAATTTATTGTATAATATTAATAGTATACAATAAGGAAATATTAAATGAGTTTTATAGAAACAAGAGGAAATGATGGAATAAAACCTTTAGAGGTTGAGTTTTCATATGCTATTTTAAATCCAAGTTCATCTTTTGGTGGTCTTTATGTACCTAAAAGTATTCCAACTATAGGTGATGAATTTTTAACAAAACATATATCTACAAGTTATAAAGAACTAGCTGCTGATATATTAAGTTTATTTAAAATTGATATAGATGAAAATACTATAAATGAGGCTTTAAGTCTATACGATTCTTTTGATGATGGAAAAAATCCATCTCCTGTTGTAAAAATTAAAGATGATCTATTTGTAAATGAACAATATCATGGTCCAACAAGAGCATTTAAAGATATGGCACTTCAACCTTTTGGAAGTATTTTAAGTGCAGTTGCTAAAAAAAGAGATGAAAAATATCTAATTTTGGCTGCAACTTCAGGTGATACTGGACCAGCTGCTCTTAATACTTTTAAAAATAAAGATGGTATTAAAGTTGTTTGTTTATATCCACATGGTGGGACTTCAGATGTTCAGCGACTTCAAATGGTAACAGAAAATGGTAAAAATTTAAAAGTTATAGGTATAAATGGAAATTTTGATGATGCACAAAATGCATTAAAAAATCTTCTAGCTTCTTCAAGTTTTAAAGATGAATTATATAAAGATGGTTTAAAGTTAAGTGCAGCGAATAGTGTAAACTTTGGTAGAATTATATTTCAAATAGTATATCACTTTCAAAGTTATTTAGAGTTATTAAGACAAGGTGAGATAAAACTTGGAGATAAAATTTATATAGATGTACCAAGTGGAAATTTTGGTAATATTCTTGGCGCTTATTATGCTAAAAAGATGGGACTTCCTATTGAAAAACTTTTAGTATCATCAAATAAAAATAATATTTTAACACAATGGTTAACAACAGGTATATATGATATTAGAGGCAAAGAATTATATCTAACATCTAGTCCTGCTATGGATATCCTGAAGTCATCAAATATAGAGAGAGTTATTTTTGATCTATTTGGAGCGAATAGAACAAAAGAACTTATGGAATCATTAAATGTAAATAATTATTTTGAGCATACTGAAGATGAGTTAGAAAAACTTCAAGAATTATTTTCAGCTACTTGTAGTGATGATGATTATGGGCTTAAAATAATAAAATCATTTTGTGATGGTGGATATTTGATGGATCCACATACTGCAACATGTATAAAAGGTTATGAAGAGTTAAGAGAAAATAAAACTCTAAAAACTGTTATATATTCAACAGCAGAGTGGACAAAATTTTCACCGACAGTACTAAATGCATTAAATGAAAATAATGAACAATATAATGATCAAGAAGCACTAACTCAAATATCTAAAAAATTAAATTTAGATATTCCTAGTCAGATTGAAGAGCTTTTTGACACTGAAATTTTACATGATACTATTATAGATATTAAAGATTTAGAAAATGAGATAGTTTCATTTTTAAGAGGTTAAATGATGTTGAAAAAAGATGATTGTACAGGTATTAAACTTTTATATATTGAAGATGATGTTGATGCTAGAAAAGCTACCTTAAGAATATTGGAACGATTTTTTGATGATATAACAATTGGAGTTGATGGAAAAGATGGTTTAGATAAAGTTTTAAAAAATCATTATGATTTAATTTTAACTGATCTTAATATGCCAAAACTTGATGGTATAGATATGCTTAAAGAGATTAAAAAATTAGATAAGAATATTTACACTATAGTTTTATCTGCAAATTCTGATAATAATAGTTTTATGGAAACAATTAAATTGGGTATTAAAGGTTATATTCTAAAACCTATTGATATGAAACAGTTTATTGATTCTTTAAAAGATGCAGTGTCTTCGATAAATAGTCAAAAGCAGATAAATATTTTATTACAATATAAAAATTTAATTGATGAAACTACTATAGTGTCAAAATCTGATAAAGATGGATATGTTACTTTTGCAAATAATAAATTTTGTGAAATTTCTGGATATAGTTTGGATGAATTAATTGGTCAACCACATAGTACAGTTAGAGATCCTGATACTCCAACATATATATTTGAAGATCTATGGAAAACAATAAAAAGTAAAAAAATATGGACAGGTCAAATAAAAAATAGAAGAAAAGATGGTGGAAGCTATTATGTGGATGCTACTATTTGTCCAATATTAGATGATAATAATGAGATTATAGAATATATTGGTCTTAGAAATGATATTAGTGAAATTATTAATCCAAAAAAACAATTAATTGATGAGATTAAAATTATTGAACACCCACTGTTAGTTATGTTAAAAATTGATAACTTTTCAAGCTTAGAACACCTTTATGATGAAAAAGTTATGAATGATTTAATTGAACAGTTTAAAAACAAAATATACTCTTATCTTCCTGAGGGTTGTGTTTTTGATAAATTATATAACCTAGGTGATGGTGAATTTGCTTTATTAAAAGATATGAAAGAGGGGAATCCTAGCGCTACTCAAAAAGAGATTCAATTAAAAAAATTTCAACAAAATATTAAATGTGATAATTTAATAGTTGATAATTATGAGTTTGATCTTTCAGTTGTAATTAGTTTTGCAAATGCAAAATACAAGATTTATGAAAATGTTAAGTATGGTTTATCTGTAGCAATTAATAAAAAAGAGACTTTAATTTTTGCAAATGATTTAACAAAAGTTGCTAAAGATAATGCTTTAAAAAGTACAAAAACTATTGATATGATTAAAAAAGCAATAGATAATAAAAAAATAATCTCTTACTTTCAACCAATTACAAATAATGATACTATGGAAGTAGAAAAATATGAATCACTAGTAAGACTTGAAAATGAAGAGGGAAAGATACTTTCTCCTTGGTTTTTCTTAGAAGTTGCAAAAGAGAGTGGATATTATAATAAAATTACAAATATAGTTATTGATAATTATTTTGAAGCATTAAATAAAACCACAAAAGAGTTATCTTTAAATTTATCAGCAATCGATATAGAAGATTTAGAGATAAGAAATAGACTTATAAACTTAGTTATGACAAATATTGATATAGCACATAGAATGGTATTTGAACTTCTTGAAGATGAAGAGGTTAAGGATTTTGATATAGTAAAAGATTTTATTGCATTGGTTAAAACATTTGGTGTTCAAATAGCAATTGATGATTTTGGTGCAGGTGTATCAAATTTTGAGAGACTTTTAGATTATCAACCAGATATATTAAAAATAGATGCATGTTTGATTAAAAATATCGATAAAGATAAGTATAGTAGAGATGTTGTTGAAACAATACAACTGTTTGCTTGGAAACAAAAGATTAAAACAGTAGCAGAGTTTGTAGAAACACCTGAGATATTACAAATTGTAAAAGATATTGGTATTAATTATACTCAAGGTTATTTACTAGGTAAACCAGAGCCTATAGAGTTTCATGAAAATAAAAAAGTAGGGTAGATAGAACTAACTCTACTTTATGTTAAAGCTAGCATAAATTAGATTCTAAAAAAAGTCTATAGTACTTTCTTGATTTAATTCAAATTTTACTACTTGATTTCTACCTTGATCTTTAGCATCACTTAGTGCTATCTCAGCATCTTTAACAACTTCATTTATATCTAAAGAGTCTTCTGGAAACATAGCAGTACCTATACATACTGTTTTCTTAAATTGATCTCCAATTTTAGTTAATAAAAAAGTTTTAGATAGTTTGTCTTTAAGTTTATTTGCTATCTCCATTGTTCTAAGATCACTATCGACATTTATTAATAATATCAAAAACTCTCCACCACCAAACCTAACTGCAATATCAGAGCTTCTAATGGTCTTTAAAATAGTATCTGCATAAAGTTTTAAAAATTTATCACCAAATTCATTTCCATGTTCATCATTGACTGCTCTAAATCTATCAATATTTACAAGAAGTACACCGATTTTCATCTTTTCTCTTAATGCAAGTGGAATAATTGCCTTCATCTCTTCTTGAAATGAAAATCTATTTTTTAGATTTGTGATATAGTCTGTATGCGATGATTTTTGAAGATTTACTAAAACAAATTGAATATATAATAGATGAACTAACTCTTTAAAATAACTATTTAAACTAAGCCTTTGAAATTCAGTTAAATTCCTACCATCTAAAACAATATTTATATCTGTATTTGCTGAAACTATATTATTAATAGTATATGTAAAGTTTGATTCATTTCCATGTTTATATAAGATAGTTTCTATATTATTTTGTAATTGAGTAATAATAAAATCATTTATATTAAACTCATCTCTTAACTCTAGAGCAATTTTTTCATAAATAGAACTTTCACATAGATCATCTTCAATATTGTGTTTAAAATTATTAATCCTAGAAAGTGTTTCAATGATCTCTTTAACTTCATTTATATGTACATTACTGACAAGTAATTCAAGCTTATCAAATAAGTTTTTATTATTTTCTATCATCTATTGAAACCTTTTTATTTAGTTATAGGTAGTTAAGCCAATTTCGTAATGAACCATTTTCATCTCTTAGTGTTGTTCGATCTCCATGTCCAGGATAAATTATAAAGTCATCTTCCCATACTAAAACTTTATTTATACTTTTTATCATATCTTCTGGATTAGAGTATGGAAAGTCAACTCTACCAATAGAGTTTGCAAATATGAAGTCACCTGTAAAAAGATGATTTTCTATTGATATTGCACTACATCCTGGAGTATGCCCAGGAAAATGAAAAAATGAAAACTTTATACCATCTATCTCGAAAGATTTATCACCTAAAACTTCAATATCAGCTTTACTAGCTGGTGTTCCTTGTGAAAAAGGATCATCTTCTAGCATAAAGCAGTCATCAATTGGACAATATATAGGTATATTAAACTTATCTTTTATCTCTTTATTACTCCATACATGATCAAAATGTCCATGTGTATTTAAAATTGCAATAGGATTAGTAGTGTTTTTTATAACCCATGAACTAGCATCAACACCTGGGTCTATTATCAAATCTTTACCATTTACTGTTACTATATAACAGTTTGTTTGATATGGTCCCATTGGTTGGTGTTGAATTTTGATTTCCATTATTTAAACCAACCCTTTACTGTTTCAAACATACTGTTAAAAGTATCTTCATGAGGCTTTGACTCTATTCCAAAACTTGATTGTAGTTTTTCAAGTAGCTCTTTTTGTTCACTATTTAAAGTTTCTGGATATTGGATATTTATTTGCGCAATAAAATCACCTTTTCCATAGCCATTTACACTTTTAACACCTTGTCCTCTAAATGTAAATTGTTGTTTATCTTTAGCTCCTGCAGGAATTTTTAATTCTAATTCACCAGTTAAACTAGGAAGTTTTATCGTATCTCCTAAAGCAATTTGTGTGAAGAATAATGGAACTTCTAAATATATATTATCATCATGTCTAACAAAATTTTTATCTTCAGCAACATTTATAAGTATATATAGATCACCTCTTGAACCATTTGGAGCTATATTACCTTTATTGCTTACTCTTATTCTATTTCCTGTATCTACACCTTCTGGAATATCTACTTTAAAGCTATCCTTAACCTCTTCGTATCCTGTACCTCTACAATCGCTACATTTAGTACCTGCAGATTTACCTGAACCTGAACAGTGTGGACATGTTTGAGCAAAAGTCATAAAACCTTGTCTCATATGTACTTGGCCTTGACCATCACAAGTAGAACAAGTAGAAAGTTTACCACCTTTTGCACCAGTACCTTTACAAGATTTACATGCAGTTTTGTAACTATACTTTATCTCTTTATTGCATCCAAATATAGCTTCATTAAATTCTAAATTAACTTGAATTTCAGTATCTAAATCATAATTGTATGTTTTTCTTTCTCGTTGTTGTCTTCTTCCACCGTTGAACATCTCCTCAAACATCGAACTTAAATCATCAAATCCTCCACCTCTAGAGAATCCTCCACCTTGTCCGTGTCCCTCTAGACCCTCTTTACCATATCTATCATAGATACTTCTCTTCTCTTCATCAGTAAGTACTTGATATGCTTCATTTACAATTTTAAATTTTTCTTCTGCTTCTTTATCATCTGGATTTTTATCTGGATGATATTTCATCGCCATTTTTCTATATGCCTTTTTTAAAGTACTTTTGTCAGCACTTTTTTCAACTTGTAAAACTTCATAATAACAAAGATCTGTCAATTTATTACCCTTTTATTTAAAACTATTTATTTTCATTGATTTTATCTAATATTTGCTATAATAATTCTTATGAATAAAGGTTTAGAAAAATTTAATGATTTAGTTGAATCATTTGAGATGTTACCTACAATTGGTAGAAAGTCAGCATTAAGATTAGCATATTATATAGTTACAGAAAATAGCTATACTGGAATGAAACTTTCACATAGTATAGAAACTGCAATAAGAGATGTAAGAAAATGTATGATTTGTCATGCAATGAGTGAAAATGAGATATGTGAAATTTGTTTAGATGATGATAGAGATGATTTTATGTTATGTATTGTTCAAAGTGCAAAAGATATTTTTATTTTAGAAGAGTCAAAACAATATAAAGGAAAATACTTTGTAATAGAAACTCTTGAAGAGGAACTACTTAGTGATCTATACTCTTTAGTTGAAAATAATAATATTAAAAATATTTTATTTGCGGTAACACCAAGTTTAGCTAATGATGCATTTATATTATATATTGAAGATAGATTAAAATCATTTGAAATAAATTTTACTAAAATAGCACAAGGGGTACCTACAGGAGTTAGCTTAGAAAATGTTGATATATTATCACTTTCTAAGGCTATAAAAGGGCAAGTTAATATTTAAATTATTTTGCACCCATAGATGCAATTAGTGATGCTAATTCATCATCATCTACTACATCACTATTATCATCACCTGCCAAGTGTTTTGCACTAGAAGCAAACTTTCCGTTCTCAGGATCTAGCTCATTTATAACTCTTTCTATTTTTTGTCTGCTTGCATCTTGTGCTTGCATAGACTCTAAAGTCATAAAAATATTATTTTTGATACCATCGATATCACATTGTAAATTTTTACTTTCACTTAACTCATCTAGTTTCTTTACAACTATATCAAGATGATCCATAACTTCAAGTGACATTTTTTCTGATTCTTCTATAACTTCACATAGTTGAGATACAACATTTAAGTTTTCTAATTTAGTTGACATGTTTATTTACCTTTACACCTATATTCTTTTATTTGATTTAAAGTACCAAATATTCTCATAGATTCTATCTCAACTTGTTTTGCATAACCATTAATTGTATTGTTATCTTCTCTATTTGTACTAGAATTCATTAAATTTGTTAAGTATTGATACAAATTGTTATTCATTTTATGTAATTTCTCAATAATTTCATTATTAATTTCAGGATATTTTTGAGCATAATTATCTAACCATTGATCTAATTCATCAAATTTTTTGATATGATTATCATTTCTATCTGCCAATCTTGAGTATACATTATCCTTATAATTAAATAGTTCAACTTTTAAATTTGCAATATCATATATAAGATCTATATCACAAACTTGAACTCTAGTTTCTTCTATGAAACTTGCTTTTGAAGCTGCATTTACAAGTCTTATAGACATCTCTTCAATATCATTTGACATTTCTGAAATCTCTTTTGATACATCTGCATTATTTTTTGTAGATCTTTCCATTCTTGTAACCGCAGTGTTTATTTTTAGAATTGAGTTTTCTTGATCTTTAGAAGAGTTAGATACATTTTCAATTAATTTAATTGTATCAATAATATTATTACTTAAGTTCTCATAACCATTTATCATATTATCAGCAATTATCTTTCCATTATTTGCTTTTGCAGTTGCTATCTCTACTATATCTTTGATATCTTTAGCAGCTTCAGCAGATCTACTAGCAAGATTTCTAACCTCTTGTGCAACTACAGCAAACCCTTTACCTGCTTCACCTGCAGTTGCTGCTTCTACAGCTGCATTTAGACTCAAAATATTTGTTTGGAATGCAATTTGATCTATTACTGTTATAGCTTCATTAATTGATGTAACTTTTTGTGCTATATCATCCATTGCAGAAGCTGTTGATTTTGCTAATTCATTTCCAGTATTAGCTGAGTTTGTAACCTCTTTTGCTAAAGTTGACATCTGCTCTGTATTTTCTGTATTTTCATGTATGATTTTTGTTATTAGATCTAAAGATTCTGTTGTATTTCTTCCTGATTCTGCTTGAGCATCAACTGATTTTGATAAGTTTGATGATGATTCTGATAAAATATGAGTATTATTATTTAATTGATCCCCAGTATTTAAAATCATTGCCAAGATTTCAGAAGTATTATTTCCAACAAGCTTAATACCAGCAGTTACAGCACCTAAATCACCATAAATACCTTTATCATCAATTTTATAATCATATTTAGATTGACTATAATTTCTTAATGTAATATTGATTTTATCTAGTGTAGATTTAACACTTTTAATCATAAAATTAAGATTTTTTCTCATAGCTTCTACATGTGGATTAGATGCACTTGATGTAACTTCATATACAAAAAAACCGTTTGCTGTTTTTTCTAATACATCATTTGTTTCAGAGATAACAATTTCATCTTTTCTTAAACCATCATTTACTTGATCCATATATTTATTAAATAGATTTGCAACTTCACCTATCTCATCATTTGATTGTGCTTTTAATTTAATACTTGTGTCATTTGATTCTATTAAGTTTTCAAAACCTTTTTTTAATCCATCTAGTGGTTTAATAGTTATTCTAACAACATAAAAAATTATTATGATAGTTACCCAACCTAAGGCTGTAGACCATATTAAAATGGCAAATGTAATACTCTTTAACTCTTTATCTGAACTTTCAAGAGAAAAAGTAAGATCCATTACACCTATTATATCACCTTCTGATTGATTTGCATGACACATTAGACACTCTTGTGTCGCCATCATTGGTTTAATCATTCTTAAATAATGACCATTTTTATCATCAACTTCTATCATCTGATTTGATTTTGTTTTAAAAGAATCCAATATAACTTTATTTGTTGTAAATGATGATTGAGGAGAGTATAATTCAATAAGTGATTTACTTTTAGCTATAGTTAAATTTTGTACACCATTAATTTTACTTGCTTCTTTTTCAGCTTTTTCTATTTGTGCAGGATCTCCTGTATTCATAGCATTTCTTAAACTTTGAAATATTGCACTATTTAACATATCAAGATTTTTTTTAGTTGTTTCAATATTATTATTATTTACTTTTGAAACTGTTGATATAAGAACAGCGATACTACTAATCGTCATTAGTAAAAACATTGAAAATATTATTTTATTTCCAACTTTTTTTGTGATAAATTCTGGTAACATAATTATTTTCCTAAAGTTTCAAGTATTGTTTCTTCTAAAAATTTGAGATTTTTAAAGGGTTTCTCTATATAATTGTCAGCATTAAATTTTATGCTTTTTTCTTTTGTATAGTTTGTACTATAAGCAGTCATTAAAATAACTTTTATTTTTGGATCTGATTCTTTAATATTTTTTAGAATATCTAGTCCATCTAGTTGAGGCATCATTATATCAGATAAAACTAAATCATATTTTTTAGTTGATATCTTTTTTAGTGCTATTAATGGATTTGAATATGTTTCTACCTCTAATTTTCCAGATCTTGATAAAAATTTATTTAATACTTCTAATATATTTAACTCATCATCGATAATCATTATTTTATTCATTATAAATCCTACAATTGTATTACATGATTCTAATATAAATATTATTAAAGTATTATTATATTGATAATGTTATTTTAAATACTGCTCCATTATCTTCATTATATGCTTCTATTGTGGCACCATTTTGATCATCTATAATTCTTTTTGCAATGCTAAGCCCCATCCCTATACCTGATGATTTTTTAGTATTTTTAAATGGTTCAAAAAGCTCTTTAATAATATTATTATCTATCCCACCTGCTGTATCTTTAAATATAATTATTATTTTATTATTTTTTTCATAAATATTTATATTTAGTCTTCTATTATTTAGATCTTTTATTTTTACAAGTTCATCCATCGCATTGTTTATAAGTATAATCCAAACTTGTTCAATTCTTTGTATTTCTACTTTTGCAAAAAATTTAAACATATTTTTATCCATATTAATTTCAAATTTTTTATCATTAATATATATTGGGGATATATGTTTTATTTTGTTATATGTTAGAATTGTAGATGTTATAATTGTTGAATATATATTTGCAGTTATCTTTTCTCTTACTGATTGTTGAGATATCTCTTTCATAGAACTTACAATAGTTTCAATTCTATTTATACCATCAACTATTTTTGTTAAGTTTTCACCTATATTTGATTTTATATCTAAATTACTTATATCGTCAATATCATATTTCATCATCTCAATATTTGCTTTTATATAAGTAAGAGGTGTATTTATCTCATGAGTAATCCCCGCAGCAAGTTGTCCTGTTGCTGTAAATTTTGCATTTAAGATTCTCTCTTCTTGATATGCTTTTAACTCTTTATCTAATTTCTCTTGCAATAAAATTGGTTCAAGTGTAAGTTTTAAAGTATTTAACAATTTATGCATATCAAGTGGTTTTGCAATAAATTTTGTTATATTAATATCTATAGCTTTTTGTAAAAAATCTTTATCATTATGTGCAGTAGTTATAATAATAGGAATTTTAGGGTTTAATTGTTTTATTCCTTCAGACATCTCCAATCCATCCATTGTTGGCATACTTATATCAGTGATAATGATATCTATTGTTTTTTCATTTTCAATAAAGATATTTAAACCATCTTGACCATTTTTTGCAAGATAACATTTTTTAAAAAAATTACCAATAAATAGATTTACTACATCTCGTAACTCTTCCTCATCTTCTACATACAATGCTGTTAAACTTTGAAACATCACTACCCTTGATTATTTTAATTAATAGTTATGTTAATATTATATGATTATTTTTATTAAATCTCTAAATAATATTAAATAGATGTAAAGTGTTTTTTTAATATAATAATTTAATTAAAATGTAAAGAGTTTATATATGATAGTAGCTATTGAGGGTAAAGTTGAGTTAAAAGAACCAACAATGATACATGTAAATGTTAGTGGTCTTACTTATGAAGTATTTGTATCTATAAATTGTAGTTCTGCAATTATAAAAGATAATGTAAAATTATATACAACTCAAATTATTAAAGAAGAGAGTAATAACCTTTATGGTTTTTTAGACTTAAATGAAAAAAAGTTATTTGATACTGTTATAAAAATAAATGGAGTAGGTCCTAAAGTTGCTCTTGCTATTTGTAGTACATTTACGCCTAGTAGTTTTGCTCAAATAGTTGAACTAAAAGATATAGGAATGCTTAAACGAGTTCCAGGCATTGGTCCAAAAGGTGCTAGCAGAATTCTTGTAGAATTAAGCGGATTTGTTGTTACTTCATCTTCTAGTGATACAATGTCAAATTTAAACCAAAGTGCTTCACAAGCAGTACAAGCTCTAGAATCATTAGGATTTAAAAAAGATCAAATAAATAAAGCGCTTAGTGCATGTACGGCAACAGATGTTTCAGGATTAGTTAAAGAAGCACTTAAAAAATTACAAAGATAGGAAAAAAAGTATATGAAAATAGCTATTATATTTGGAAGTAAAAGTTACGAGCATGAGATTAGTATAGTAAGTGCAATTGCTATGAAAAAAGTTTTAAATAGTGAATTGATATATATTTTTATTGATAAAAATAGAGAGTTCTATCATATTCCAACTGATACTATAAAATCAAATCTTTTTAGTAGTGGTGATTATAAAAAATTTGATAAACTTCAATTGTCTCAAGAAGGATTTATTAAAAAAGGATTATTCTCTTCAAAAGTATTAGAGTTTGATGTTGTATTAAATCTGACTCATGGTGGAGATGGCGAAGATGGTATTTTAGCTGGATTATTAAAATTCTATCATATCCCTTTTATAGGACCCCGAATTGAAGCAAGTGTAGTGTCATGTGATAAATATATTACTAAAACATATGCAAACTCATGTAATGTGAAAACATTACCTTGTCAATATTTTAGTTTGAATGATGATATTGTTATTGAAAAATATCCTGTAATTATTAAGCCAACAAAATTAGGTAGTAGTATTGGTGTAAGTATAGTTAAAAGTGAAGATGAATTATCGTATGCACTAGATATAGCTTTTGAATTTGATGATACAATCATTGTAGAACCATTTATAAGTGATGTAAAAGAGTATAATTTAGCAGGATGTAAAATAGATGGAAAGTTTACTTTTTCAATTGTGGAGGAGCCTCAAAAAGAGGAATTTCTAGATTTTGATAAAAAATATTTAGACTTTAACAGAACATCAAAAGTAAATGAAGCAAATATTAGTGAAAAGATGGTTTTAAAATTAAAAGATAATTTTGTAAAAATATATAATAATACTTTTAATGGATCACTTATAAGATGTGATTTTTTTATAATAGATGAAGAGATATATTTAAATGAAATAAATCCAATTCCAGGAAGTATGGCAAATTATCTTTTTGAAGATTTTAATGATACGATTTTAAAGTTAGCTAACTCTCTTCCAAAAGATAGAAATATAAAGATTAATTATGACTATGTAAATAAAATAC
>CAZLZQ010000042.1:0-14932 GCA_964564065.1 uncultured Arcobacteraceae bacterium
CCAGTGATTGTAGACTTTTGGGCTCCTTGGTGTGGACCATGTAAAATGATGGCTCCTACTTTTACAAAAGTTGCCTTAGATTATCCATTAAAAACTTTATTTACAAAAGTAAATACTCAAGATGAACAAAATTTAGCTGCAAGATATAATATTCAAAGTATACCAACACTCATTATGTTTAAAGATGGTATTGAAGTTCAAAGAGTTTCTGGTGCTTTAGATGAGCATAATTTAAAACAATTTGTAAATAGTTATTTATAAAATTATAAAAAAAGAGAGTTATTATGAGAAAATTAATTTTGATGTCTATTTTTATATTAACATCATTAAATGCTAGTATGACATGGTCACAAGTTTTAAGTTGGAAAAATAAAACTATAAAACCAGATGCACAGTATAGTGTAGAAACAGAAGGATATAATGTAAGAGTGTATGAATTTACCCCTCTTACAGATCCGGGATCAACATGTATTATGAGTTTTACAAATGAAAAAATGGGAATGTTTTGTTTTGCTAAATCTAAAGATGCTTTAAAAAAGTGATACAATATCATTATTATATAAATGAAAAGTTTATATAAAATATTTTTTAGTATAACTATACTATCGACAATACTTTTAGTATATGTTATATATCAAGATAAAATTTTTAAAACTAAGCCATTATCAAATACTATTCAAAAGAAACTAATTCAAAAAGAATATCATTTAAAAGAGCTTACATATCAAAAATATAAAATTAGAGTAGATATACCAATAATTATAACAGATACAATGAATAATAATCTTTTTGGATTAGCAACATATAATAATGGTGATATAAAAATATATCTCAATCGAAATAGATTTCAAGAAAGTAGTGAATATATGATAGATTATGTACTACCACATGAGTATGCTCACGCTTTAATGTTTATATTTAATAAATTTACAGAACAAAACGGTGGTCATACAAAACTTTGGCAAAAAATATGTCTTGATCTTGATGGTAAAAAATGTGATAGATTTGTAAAAAACAATGATATTCTAATGGGTAAATTAAATTTCTTATATTAAAAAGGTTATAAAAAATAATGAAACTATATATTGATGGTGATGCTTTACCTAATATTTTAAAACCAATACTGTTAAGAGCTATAGATAAACTTAAAATTAAAACATTCGTTATTTCAAATAAGAAAATATCTATTGGAAAATCAACTTATATACAATACCTCATAGTTGATGCAGGTGCAGATGAGGCAGATAATCGCATTATTGAGATGTTAGAGCAAAATGACTTAGTAATTACTGCTGATATCCCTTTAGCAGATAGAACAATAACAAAAAATGCTCATGCAATCGATCACAGAGGGGAACTTTACACAAAAGATAATATTAAACACTATCTAGCTATGAGAGATCTTATGCAAAGCATTAGAGATAGTGGAGAAAGCACAAAAGGACCAGCTCCATTTAAACAAAAAGATTCTCAAAATTTTGCTAACTCCTTTAATAAATTTTTACAAAGTATTAAATAATCTTAAATTATTTTTTGCATATTTATTTTTACTAATTTATTCCAAATCATAAATATTCCCAATGAGATAGCACTAACCATAATTATACTTGCACCAGATGTAAGATCATAATTATAAGATAACCATAATCCTATAAGAGTAAATATAGATGATAACATACCAGATACAAACATCATAGAAGCTAGAGAATTAGATAATTTTTCTGCAATATAAATAGGTATAGTCAAAAGAGCAATAACCAAGATAAGACCTACTACTTTTATAGCAACCACTACAGTTAAAGCAGATAAAACTAATATAATAGTATAAAATAATTTTATATTTATACCTCTTAAACTAGCATATTCACTATCATATGATACAGCTAAAATCTCTCTATACCAAAAAGTTATCACAAATATAATAACTCCCAATAACCCAGACATAATATATATATCATCATTACTAACTGCTAGTATTGAACCAAAAAGATAGCTCATAAGATCTACATTGTATCCAGGTGTTAAATCTATAAGAATAATGCCTATTGCCATACCCACAGCCCAAATAAGACCTATAAATGTATCTATTCTATCTCTCTCATTTAAAGTTACATATGCCATTAAAAGTGCTGCACTAACTGCAAATAATGATGCACCTAAAAATATTGGAAATCCAAAATATACAGCTAAACCTATACCACCATACGAAGTGTGTGCAATTCCACCTGCTAAAAATACCATACGATTTACTACAATTAGAGAACCTATAATTCCACTTGCAAAACTCACTAATAGCCCTGCTATTATTGCATTTTGGATAAACTCATAATTTAATGCATCTAACATTTACAACTCTTTTTTGTACTATTTTTATTTAACATTTGAAGAAGTTCTACTTCACAAAAATGCTCATCATTTACATTAAATATTCCATCTTTATCAAACTCTTTTTGATTGTTTACATCATGAAAAGTTAATGTTTTGTTTACATGTGCTACTTTTGTCGCATAGTTTAATATAATAGAGATATCATGACTTACAACAACTATAGTTATAGTTTCATTTAAAATTTTAAGTAAATCATATATTTGCCTTTGCCCCTCAACATCAATACTTGAAGTTGGTTCATCCAAAATTAGTAACTCTGTATTTGAACATAAAGCTCTTGCTATCATCACCCTTTGTCTTTGTCCTCCAGATAATGATCCTATTCTACTATTTGCAAAATCTTCCATTCCAACTTTTGCTAAAGAACCCATAGCACATGCAATCTCACTTTTACCATATCCAAAAAGTGGTTTATTTGATTGGATATGTCCCATAAGAACTACTTCTATAACTTTTATTGGAAAATCAATATTTATATTTGTATTTTGAGGAACATAACCAAATGAAGTAATTGTAGAGGTTACTTCCTTATCATAAATTTTTAATTTTCCCTTTTTTATTTTATTTACACCTAAAATTATTTTTAACAATGTAGATTTTCCCCCACCATTTGGGCCTATTATTGCTAAAAAATCATTTTTTTGAACAGTTAAATTTATATCTTTTAATACTATGTCTTTTTCATAACTAAAAGATAAATTTTCTATACTAATTATTGACATCTATTTAGATACTTTTGAATAAGACCATGAGATAGCCTTACTCAATTTTATAAGATTTTCTTTCCAGTTTGGATCTAATGGAGTTGTCTTTATAACCTTTATATTCAACTCATTTGCAATTTGATTTGCTACTTTTGGAGAAAACTCTGGCTGAGTAAATATCGCCTTTACTTTCTCTTCTCGTGCTTCATCAATTAAGTATTTCAAAGCTTTTGGTTTTGGACTTTTACCTTCTACTTCTATAGGTAATTGTATAAGATTATATTCTTTTGCAAAATAACCCCAAGCAGGATGAAATACCATAAATTTTGTATCTATTGGAATATTTTTTAAAATATTTTTTATATCATTATTCGTTTGATCTATATACAATAAAAAATTATCTAAGTTATTTTTATAATAATTTTTATTTTTTATATCGATTTCGACTAATGCATTATATATATTTATAGCTAATATTTTTACATTTGATGGGGATGTCCATATATGTGGATCTTTATTTTCTTTCTTTGCATTATCTTTATGATGATGAATAGAAGATATATTTATTTTAGATATACCTTTACTTACATCAACTATTTTCATATCTTTATTTTGATCTGAAAATCTTTTTAACCAAACATGTTCAAACTCTACATCAATAGAAAAATATAGATCTGCTTTAGATATACTCTTCATTTGAGAAGGTTTCGGTTCATATGTATGTGGTGAATTTCCTGGTTTTACCATCAAAGATATATCTACTTTATCACCACCTATTGCTTCTACAAAAGTTTTTTCAGGCAATACACTAACCACTACATTTATATTTGCATATAAAATATTTGTAAAAACAAATAAAAATAGAAAAAATCTAACCATTTTAAAATTACCTAAAGTTATCAAATACTAAAGGTGCTTTAAGTTCTAATGTTTTTAAATGAGCCATAACCTTTTGTAAATCATCAAGATTCTTCCCACTTACTCTTATCTCATCACCTTGATTTACTGCTGTTACTTTAAGCTTCAAACCTTTTATCTCTTTTTGAATAATTTTAGCTTCATCTGATTCAATTGTATCAACTATTTTATAAGAAAATTTTCTATTATTTCCACTTGCATCTTCACTTTTTAACTCTTCAAGTGAATTTATAGATACACCTCTTTTATTCATTTTTGATATAAGTATATCTTTCATAGCATCAATTTTATTATCACTACTACTTAAAAGAGTTAATATTTTAGCACCCATATTTAGATCAATCTCTTTCTCCATACCTTTAAAATCATATCTGTTATCAACCTCTTTTTGAGCTTGAACTATTGCATTTTTCATCTCTTGCATATCTAATTTTGCAGATATATCAAAACTGTGTTCTTTTGACTTTGCCATGTTAGTTATCCTTGTGTTTATCCATTAAAGATTTTTTATGATTATACAACAGATAACTTAAACTAAAAGAGTAAAAATTTTATAAATATAAATATATTTTTCAGATATAATTAAGATAATTACTAGTAAACTTTGTTTCAATGGAAAATAAAATATGACAACATTTACAATAGAATATAAAACTCTTCAAGAATTGGAGATATTTATAAAAAATAATCATTTTAAAGATAAACAAAATATATTAGTTCAAATTTTTACATCTATAAATGAGAAAAAATATATTTTAGAACTAATTAAAAATATATTACTATACTTACCCAATGCTAAAATAATTGGCTCTACAACATGTGGTGAAATTTCTAATAGTGGATCGATCAACGACTCAACAGTAATATCATTTTCTATATTTAAAAATACACTTTTAAAAACAAATTTAGTTACATATTGTAAATCTAGTTTTAATACAGGTAAAGAACTTATAAATAGTTTTGATAGTTTAGAAAATGACAATTTAAAACTCTTAATTGCATTTAGTGATGGATTAAATACAAATGGGGAAGAGTTTTTAAATGGTATTTCTAGTATTAATGATAAAATAACTATCTCTGGAGGAATGGCTGGTGATAATTCCAAATTTGAAAAAACTTTTGTATTTACTCAAGATGAGATTACATCAAAGGGTGCAGCTGCTGTTGCACTTTATAATAAAGATTTAAATATATATACAGATTATAGTTTCAACTGGGAAACTGTTGGAAAAAAACATATTGTAGAAAAATCAATAAAAAATAGAGTCTATAAAATTGCAGGAATGACTACAGTAGAGTTTTACCAATATTACTTAGGTAATGATATTGGTAGATTATTACCTGCTATTGGAATCGAGTTTCCTCTTGTAATAAAAAGAGATGGTATAAATATTGCTCGGGCTGTTTTGTCAAAACATGATGATGGAAGTTTAAGTTTTGCAGGAAATATTGAAGAGGGATCGGAAGTACAATTTGGGCATGGTGATGTTCAAATGATTATAAATAAAGGTCTTGATAATATTAAAAATATTATTGAGCAACCTGTAGAGTCAATTTTTATATATTCATGTATGGCAAGAAGAGCATTACTTCAAAATGATATAAATTTAGAGATTTTACCATTAAAGGAGTTAGCTCCTATTAGTGGTTTTTTTACATATGGAGAATTTTATCATACAAAAGAGAGTAATATATCTAATAATCAATTACTAAATCAAACGATGACTATACTAGCTATATCTGAAAATAATAACACTATTGAGAGTATTACTCCTAATATTTTTAGTAAAAATCCTTCACAAGTTGATGATATAAACTTACATAGAACACAAGCACTTTCTATTTTAATAGAAAAAACAACAAAAGAACTAGAAGAGTTAAATAAAAACTTAGAACAAAGAGTTAATACAGAAGTAGCAAAAAATATTGAAAAAGATGCAATACTTCAAGTTGTACAAACTCAAGCACAACTAGGTGAAATGCTAGAGATGATAATACATCAATGGAGACAACCACTAAGTGCAATAACATCATCAGTATCATCTACTCAAGTATATAAAGAAACTGGACTTTTAACTGATGATCTTTTAACTAATTCCCTTGATAATATTATGAAATATTCAGATCATCTAACAACAACAATAGAGGACTTTAGAAATCTTTTTAAAGTAGATCATACAATTACTACTATATCATTAATTGATTTAATAGAAAAGTCATTATCAATAATAACACCACTAATAGAAAGTGAAAAAATAAAAGTAATAAAAGAGTTTGATTCTGATTCTAAAGTTTCAGTACCTGTAGGTTTGTTAATGCAAGTTATACTAAATATAGTAAAAAATGCAATTGATATTTTAGTAGAAAATAAAATTAAAGAACCTATCATAAAGTTTAAAACATATATCAAAAAAGATAGAATTGTTATAAAAATTTTAGATAATGGTGGTGGAATACCTAAAGATATTATTAAAAAAATATTCAATAAAAAATTCACAACAAAAGGTGATACACATGGAACTGGTATTGGTCTTGATATGTCGAAAACTATTATTGAAAATAAAATAGGTGGAAAACTAACTGTAAATAATGTAAAAGAATGGGCAGTATTTAATATAAAAATACCTATTTAAAGTTTAATTATCTAATCTTGAATATTAGTATAATGTAACTCTAAACCTTTGCTTGTTGTTACAAATCCATTTATATTAATCTTACCATCATGTACAGCTTTATGGTGTACTTTACATAAAGGGATTAGATTGAACTTGTGGTTTTGATTTATATGCCCTATAAATCCTTTTTCATCAGCTTTTTGTTGCTCATTTATATGATGAACATCATCAACTTTAGCACCACAAATTGCACATGAAGCAATATATAAATCTTTATTATAATTACTAGTTTTTTTCTTACTCAATCTTTCGATTGTATCATAATCGTCACTAATTCTCTTTCTAATACTATTTGCAACTTGTAAAAATTCTTTATCCATATGCAACGATTTAGCAAATTCTAAACCATACATACTACTTCCACTTCCATATGATAACTTTCTATTAAAAATAAGTTTATCATCCTCTTCCTGATATAAAACACTTAAGTGCAAACAAATAATATTTTTTAATGCTTCTATCTCTTTTATCTCTGGTAATTGATGTAAATGTGTAGCAAAAACAAATATAGATTTTAAATTTGCAAGTTTAAGTATAGCAGATGCCACAATACTTACACCACTCATTGTTTCTGTACTATGACTTATCTCATCACCCAAAATTAGTGAATTTGAAGTTGCTCTATTAAATATATTTTTTAGCTCAAGCATCTCAACAGCAAAAGAGGATAAACCTTTAGCAATATTATCACTTCCAGAAATTCTAGTAAACAATTCAGAAAAAAGATGAAATCTCATAGATTTAGCAGGAACATAAAAACCAGCTTGTGCCATAATGACACATATACCTATAGATTTCATCAAAGATGACTTTCCACTACTATTAATCCCATACAAAAGAATACCATTTATATGATTATTACTCATATTATTTGGTTTAGAGTTTTTCACTATTATATTATTTTTATAATCTTTACTACATCTATTTAAATCACCTAATATTATATCATTTGGAACATAGATACCATTTTGTTCTGATGATTCTATAATAGGATGTCGTAACTCTAACAATTCAAGAAAAGCACTATTATCATCTTGATTTATAATCTTAGGTTCTACATAGTTATATTTTTTAGATGTTTTTATATTTGACACAGTTAAATCAATCTCTGCAATAAATAAAACTAGATCTAAAAGCATTGTCGTAAATTTTTTATCATAATTTTGAATAACTTCACTAAATACAACTTTATTTAAGGCAATTATCTTTTGTAAATTATGTACATATTTATCAGAAATTGAAGATGTAAGTTTATTAGTAATTTTTACACTTGTAGTTTGTACTTTAATATTAAAATCTTTAAATAGATATAATTCATCATCAATAATCAAATGGGATTCTAAAAGTTCTTTTTTTATACTACTATATCTATTTTTTGTAAGGCCAATAAAAAAGCCCTCTTTTCCTAGACGATTTATTGTTATAAAGTTTTTATCACTACTATTTAAAAATTTTAGTATATGTTCTTTAAAAATACCTAGTTTATTTTCTAACTCAATATTTTCTTTTATCAACTTATCTATTTCACTATTTATACCAGAAGAGATAATATTTGTATCTATATCTTTTAACATAAATTTACCACAAGATGTCAAATCAAATGTATTTTCAATATTTGCTAAAAATTGATTTATCTCATCACTACTACAAGGTGGTTTTACAAAGTTATAGTTTTCCATAAATTTAACTATCTCTTTAATACTATTTAAAGAATCAAAAAGATAATTAAGTTCAAAAGGATGAAGTCTATTTAACTTAATTCTTCTTGTAAGTCTTTCTATATCATAAATATTATTTAAATGATTCTCTATTGGAGTATGATAATCATATAAATCTTTTGATAATTTATATCTTCTTAATATCTCTTTTTCATCTTTTATCGGGTGAGTTAATCTCTCTTTTAAAAGTCTTTTTCCCATTGCCGTTGAAGTACTATTTATAAGCTTTAGTAAGTTAGGTTGATGTGGAATTTCCAAGATATTTAGTTGTTCTAAAGCATTATTTCCAAGATAAATATATTTACTAATATCAAGTTTAATAGGTATAGAAAGTTTTTGTATGATTTTACTATCATGGCCAATTACAAAATCTATTAAGATAGCTAAACTTTCACTTGCCAATGCATATCTTTCCATATTTAAATGCTCTATTGGAGTAAGTAGAGATTCTATCTCAAATACATTTTTAAATAACTCATTTTGATAAACAATTTTTGGTCTTATTTCTGAAATATGAAAAGTTTTATGTGATAGTTCTAAATACTCTATAATATCATTTTGATTCTCTTGCTTAAAATAATTTTTATCTGCAAAAGTAACAACAATTTCACTTGTCTTATGCATATTCATATAGTTAAAAACTTCATCTAATGCAAAACTTGGATCTTCACTTGTTCCAAATACTTCATTATAAAAACATTTTCCAGTCGTTACATCTATACAAGAATATCCTACAAGATAATTTCCTCGAACCTGATCTATAACAATAGAAGTGATATTATTCTCATCACTATTTACTGCGAAGTCAAAATTTGTTCCAGGAGATATGATAGCTTCCAATACTCTTTTTACATTAGGAGGAACGCCTACTTGTTTAATGATTGCAATTGTATATTTTTGTTCTTGAATAATGCGATTTATATGTTTTTCAAATGAAATTGCAGGAACACCTGCCATTAAAGGATTTGATTGATTATTTTCTAAAATAGATTTATTTTTTCTAGTTAATTGAATATTTAAAAGTTCTGCTATCTCTTTTGCTTTTCCTATTTGTTCTTCATCATTATTTACTTCATAAACTTCAAAAAAGGTACCAATCTCCATAAGGATAATAGTATCCTTTCCATATTTTGATTCAAATATTTGTTGAAGTTGAAAATACTTTTGAGTAAGAAGAATATCTTTATTTTCTAATATATCTTGAATTTGAACTTTCATATTAATTAGTTATAACCCACAACCTTGTCCAACAGAAGTATGTACCTCTTTTAGTCCACAATTATTACAAATATATTCTATCTCTTTGATTCCAGAACAACCATGACTTTTAAGTAATTTAGATTTTATTGATTCTACACTAAATAAAACACCCGTATTTGGATCTTTAAAACTTCTTGTTGTTGCTCCACAAGCAGGACAAGTTCCATTGTCCAATTCAGCTTGCCTAGATTTTTTAGATTTAAAGTAAAGAAGTGTTGAAAATATTACTATTAAAAATAATATTAATAAACCAAAAATAGTATACATTATATACTATTTTACTATATCATATTTTTTCATAACCTCTTCAAGTAGTTTCATAGTATCTTTACTTGGTGGTGTTAATGGTAATCTATACTCTAAAGTATCAATTAATCCTGCAATATACATTGCAGCTTTGATAGGGATAGGATTTGCTTCACAAAATAATGCATTATTTATAGGATACATCATATTATTTACTTCTCTTGCTATATCAAAATCACCATTTTGAACACTATGAATAACTTTAGCTTTTAAATTAGGAAGTAAATTTGCAGTTACAGAGATACACCCTGAAGCACCTTGTGCCATCATAGGAAAATCTATTGCATCATCACCAGATATTACAGCAAACTCTGGAGCTTTTGTAAGTAACTCTATAGTTCTCTGTAAACTTCCTGTTGCCTCTTTTACAGAATAAATATTTGGAATATCATTAAATAATCTTACACAAGTATCAGCACTCATATCTACTGCTGTTCGTCCAGGAACATTATAAAGCATTACAGGTATTTCAATAGAATTTGCAACTGCTTTATAGTGTTGATATAAGCCCTCTTGTGTAGGTTTATTATAGTATGGTGTAACACTTAAAATAGCATCTGCACCAACATTTTGAGCATGAATTGCAAGCTCCATAGCTTCAGCAGTAGCATTTCCACCTGCACCTGCAATAACCTTTGCTTCAGTTCCTTTACAAACAGATACTGCTATCTCTATACACTCTTTATGTTCAGACATTGTAAGTGTTGCACTTTCACCTGTAGTTCCAACAGGTACTACACAATCAATACCATTTTTAATTTGTCTTTTTATTAAATTTTCATAAGTATTAGAATCAAGTTTTCCATTTTTAAATGGTGTTATTAGTGCAGTCATTGCACCTGTTAGTGGTTTTAATTGTGACATTTGTACAATTTCCTCTCTATTTTTAATATTATATTTCGCGATTATAGCTAATTATTTTAGATAATTAGCTTTTATAAATTATTTTCATAATTAAAAAAGTTTATTTAAAAAATTACCTAATACTTTTTTGGTCTTATCATCTAACTTATCACCAAGTTTTTTATCAATAACATTTTGTATTTTACTTTTGACTTTTGACTTAATAAGCTTATTTGTATCAATTTTAACTTTTGGCTTTTTTAAATCACCATTTAAATTTAAAGCAATTTCATATTTAAAATATTTCATATTTATATCTGAATTTATTTGACCTTTATCTAAATCAACAAAAAACTTATCTGAAGATATTTTACTATTTTTACTAGTCATAAGAAGTTTACTATCTAATTTTTTATCATCAATTTTTGTATCAATTTTTGCAATTTTATATAACTCTTTTGTTAAATCTTTTTTAATAAATTTTTTGATTATTTTACTTAACTTATTTGTTAAAAACTTACCATCAGTCATAACTAAACTAGATATACCTTTTTTAGTTTTAATATCATAGTTCAAATCAAGAGCTATTTTAGATTTATATATCTCTGGATAATACATCATATTAAGTAATTCTACAGAATTAATATCTTTAAGATTTAATTTTATTTTATTTTTTATAAAAGTTCCATCAATTTTTCCATCAAATTTTTTGGAATTAAAACTAACAGTTAAATCATCTTTAAATTTAATGTTACCATCAATCTTGATATCACCTCTCATTTTTTGTTTTGTTAAAAAATACAAACTTGATAACTTCGGTACAATAATTGAATAATCAGTAGTTAATATTGACGTTTTAGTATCAAAAATAGTTTTAGATGTATTTATATTTGCAACAAATGTCTTAAATGATGATTTTGTAGTGATAATATTTTTATTTAATACTGTAGTAGCATCAACATTAAATATTGGCTTAGTAGGCAATGATATATTAAAATCATTTTTAACTAATTTTTTATTTAATATACCATTATAAAGTGTTGTTACAATTGTACCATCAAGATTATTCAAAGATTTTATTTTAATTTTTAAATCTAAATTTGCCTTTGTATATTCAGGTTGAGAAATAGTATATAGTAGTTTTTCGATCTTAATATTTTTTATAGTAGAAACTATATTATTAATATCATTATTACTAATATTTAAATTATATTTAATATCTCCATCAGCTACAAAAGCACTACCATCAATATTTATATTATTAAACTTACCATCAATTTTACCACTTGTTTTAAATGTTCCTTGTAATTTTTGACCACTTATTTTATTAAAAATACTTAAATCTGAAAAAAATAGATCATAATTTAAATCTAAATCTTGTGATAATAAACTAAAAGTAGAATCAACTTTTATTTTTTGATTATTCAATAATATAACCATATTTAAACTATTAATATTAAGTTCAAACTTATCTACTTTTACATCATCTATTTTTGATGCTTTTACAATATTATCTTTTATTATTGGTACTAAAATTGTTTTATTTACAGATGTAAATAAAACAACATAAACTGATATCAACACAAGTGTTAAAATTCCAAATAGTATTTTTGCTGCTTTCATAAATATTTCCTAATCTTTTGTTTATTTGTTTTCATCTTTTTTTAGTATCATAGTTGTCGAATTATCAATTGTTAAATATTTTTTTACCACATCTACTATATCTGATACTTTAAGCTTTTCAATCTTTTTTTCATATTCCATAAGAGGAGATATATCTCCCCTAGATAAATAACTACCATACAATGATGCTACACTACTAGAACTTTCCAATGCAAAAATAAAATCTGCTTTAGTATTTATTTTTATTTTATCTAATTCACTTTGTTTAATATCACCAGATTTAATTTTATTTATCTCATTCCATATCTCTTTTTCTACATCTTTAGCATCAACACCAGGATTACAAACTGCTAAAAACATATAAACTCCTGGATCTTTTAGTTCCATATTATACGCATAAATAGTATTTACAAGTTGTTTGTCATCTATTAAAAGTTCATTTAATCTACTACTTTTTCCACTACTTAATAGTTCACTTAATGCAGAAAGAGCAACTTGATCTTTATGTAAATAATCTGGAATATGAAAATTAATAGCCAACATCTCTACTTGAGAATCTTTGTGAATTATTATTCTCTTTGCTCCGTCTTGTTTTGGCTCAACAGTATAAAGTTTATCTTCAACTTTTTTACTCTTTTTAGTATTTTTTATAGAACTAAAATATTTTTTAGCTTTTTTAAATACCTCTTCTTTATCTATATCTCCAGCTACTACTACTATTGCATTTGATGGAGTGTAAAATCTTGAATGAAAATCTCTAATATCTTCAATCTTCCAATTTTTTATATCATTCATAAAGCCAATAGGTGTCCAATGATAAGGATGATATATAAATGTATTATTAAATAATTTAAAGTATAAATATCCCATAGGTGAATTATCTGTTCTCCACAACCTTTCCTCTGATACAACATTTCGTTCTGGTTGAAATTCTTCATCTTTTAGGGTAAGATTTTCCATTAAATCAGAATATAGTTCAAGTGATTTACTAAGATTTTTACTACTTGATTTAATATAGTAGTGTGTATAATCAAATCCAGTAGATGCATTATTAACTCCACCAAATCCTTTAACTATAGTATCAAATTCACCAGACTTTAGATTTTTTGTAGATTTAAAATTCAAGTGTTCTAACATATGTGCTATTCCACTTTTTCCCATAATCTCATTTCTACTACCTACATTATAAAATATGTCAGTTGTTATTACATCTGAGTTATTTTTCATAGGTATAGCTACGACCTTTAAACCATTTTCTAAAGTTCTTTCACAATATTCAAGTAGGCTATTTTTTGCCATTAAATTTTCTCCTATAAGTAAAAGATAAAAACTAAAAAGTAAAACTTTTTTTAACATTTTTTATCCTTATTTAAAATCAGAACCAATTGCCTGACTAATGTTAGTATAACCATCTTCTTTAAGTAACTCTATTAATTCCTCATTTATATTTTTACACATTGATGGACCTTTAAATATAAAACCACTTAAAATTTGTATTAAACTAGCTCCAGCTTTAATTCGACGATATGCATCTTTTGCATCACTAATTCCACCAACACTTATCAGTGTTGTTTTATCATACAATTCACGACCTATCTCTTTAAATAACTCATATGATTTATCACTCATAACGGCTCCACTAATTCCACCAAAATCTTTAGGATTTGGTAAAAGTGAATAATCTTGAGTTGTATTTGTAGCAACTATACCATCTGCACCATATTTTATTGCTGTTTGACATAAAGTCACTGCTGTTTGAGCTTGCATATCAGGAGCTATTTTTAATAATATTGGAGTATTAGTGATATCTTTTGCCATACCAAATACTGCTTTTATAAACTCTTCATTTTGTAAATCTCTAAGATTTGGTGTATTTGGACTAGATATATTTACAACCAAGTAATCGGCTATATCTTTAAATCCTTTTATAAGTGTTTCATAATCATTTAAAGCTTCATTTTCAGCAGTAAGTTTATTTTTACCAATACTCGCACCAATTGGTATAGAGAATGGATATACCTTTTTAAGATTTTGTATAACTTCATAAGCACCATGATTATTAAATCCCATAGCATTTTGTATAGATTCTTGTTCTGGAAATCTAAAAAGTCTAGGTTTAGGATTTCCTGGTTGAGATTTCGGAGTCATTGTTCCAATTTCTGTATACCCAAAGCCCATTGCAGGCATTGCTTTTATCATAGTTGCATTTTTATCAAAACCTGCACCAAGTCCTATTGGATTATGAAATGTTGTTCCAAAAATATTTTGAGTAAGTATATCATTATTTGTAAAATTCCTCTCAACCATATATTTATTTATCATTCTACAATTAGGTAAAATTCTTAATCCATATTCTGCTATATGGTGTGCTGTTTCAGGTTCAAAATTGAACATAATCTTTTTTATTGTTTCATAACTTATCATCTTAAATAAATCCCTTTTAATGTTAAAATATAATAGCAAAAATGATGTTTAAAATAGATAAAACAAAAAGTTT
>CAZLZQ010000043.1:0-14013 GCA_964564065.1 uncultured Arcobacteraceae bacterium
CTTATTGGCTTTGCTCTTGGATGGCTGTTAGGGTATATTATTTAACTTTTTTTCTTTATTATTTTGTATTATCTTTTTTACACTTACCAAGGATTAGGTTATCTTTATTTTGAAATATAGTTGCTTTTCCTATACCTTTTACTTTTGCTAGTTCATCTATTGATTTGAAACATTTTATAGTCTTTCTATATTCTATAATGGTATTGGCTTTTTTATTAGCAATACCTTTTAATGTTGTAAATTCTTTTGCTGTTGCATTGTTTATATCTACGGAAGAAAACAAAAAAGTGATACTTAAAATTAATATTGTTAAAAATTGCATTAAAATCCTTTATTCTAAAAATTCAACTTATTGTATCTTAAATTTAACAAAGTCTATTTAAGTTACTTTTTTCAAGTTAATTATATTTTATTTTCGTATTACATCAAAATCATAAGGTATATTAAAATTAAATATATCTTGTGATATTGGTTGATTTTGTTTTATATTTTCAAAATTTATATTAATTTTATTGTCTAATTCATCTGTATAATTTATTTGAGTAAGTTGATTTTTAATAATTTTTATAATATAAACATTATCATATAAAGTTGATTTATATGTAATATTATCTATTTTTATAGAATCTTCAAGTAATTTAATAATATTTATCTCTTTCTCAAGTTTTGATAAAATCACTTGCTCTAAATCTGGTTCAATTATTGTTACATTTTTATTATTTATATGTACAAACTTTTCTATTGGAGTTTCATACTTCCATACCATCTGAGATGGCTGTTGAATATAGATTTTACCTTTATATATAATCTCTTTTCCAGAGCTATTTATAATTGATTGATTAAATGTAGCTTGATAAGTATTGATATCTTTAATATTATTTAACTTATCATTGGCATATGAATCACTAAAAAATACAAAAAACAAAACAAAATAACAAATTAATAATTTCATAACAAACCTTTAGATAAAATGTAAGATAAAATAAATTGTAACATAGATAGCCTTAAGTGGTTTACACTAAACAATTTCATTAATACAATTATACTAAGGAACAAATCAATATGTTAAAAATCTTTTCGAAAATATTTGGAACAAAAAATGATAAAGAGGTAAAAAAGTATCTAAAAAGAACTCAACAGATAAATAATCTTGAAGAATCATATTCATCTTTAAGTGATGAAGAGTTACAAGATAAATTTAATCAACTTAAAGTAGTTGTTCAAAATGATGAAAAAACTTTAGATGAAGTATTATATGAAAGTTTTGCAATAATTAGAGAAGCAAGTAAAAGAGTTCTAGGTATGAGGCACTATGATGTCCAACTTATTGGTGGGATGGTTTTACATGATGGTAGAATTGCAGAGATGAAAACTGGTGAGGGTAAAACTCTTGTTGGTACTTTAGCAGTTGCATTAAATGCTATGACAGGAAAAGGTGTTCATGTCGTTACTGTAAATGATTATCTTGCTTCAAGAGATGCTTTAGAACTAGAACCTTTGTATAACTTTTTAGGATTTACAATAGGATCTATTACTGGAGATGTGCAAGGTGATGGGGAAAGACAAGAGAGATATGCTTGTGATATAGTATATGGAACAAATAATGAATTTGGATTTGATTTTTTAAGAGATAATATGCACTACTCTTTAGAAGAGAAAGTGCAAAGAGAACATAGTTTTGTTGTTGTAGATGAGATAGATTCTATCTTAATTGATGAAGCGAGAACACCATTAATTATATCAGGACCTACAAATCATAAAAGTGCAGATTATGTTAAAGCTCATTCTATTGCATTAGCTTTAGAAAAAGGTGAAAAAACTGAAGCAAAAAGACCAGATGAAACAGATAAAGTTACAGGTCATTTTATAGTTGATGAAAAAAATAAAGCAATTGTATTAACAGAAGAAGGTATTGAAAAAGCTCAAGAATTATTTGAAGTGGACAATATGTATTCACTAGAACACGCTTCACTTTCACATCATCTTGATCAAGCATTAAAAGCTAATTATATATTTGAAAAAGATGTTGATTATGTTGTTCAGAACAATGAAGTTGTTATTGTTGATGAATTTACAGGTAGATTAAGTGAAGGTAGAAGATTTAGTGATGGTTTACACCAAGCTCTTGAAGCAAAAGAAAATGTTAAAATTCAAGATGAATCACAAACATTAGCAGATATTACATTTCAAAACTATTTTAGAATGTATGATAAGCTTTCAGGTATGACAGGTACAGCACAAACAGAGGCTACTGAGTTTGCTGAAATTTATAATCTTGATGTTGTATCAATTCCTACAAATGTACCTATTACTAGAGATGATAAAAATGATTTAATTTACAAAACTGAAAAAGAAAAATTTGATGCAGTTTGCAATAGAATAAAAGAGATAACAAAGACAGGACAACCTATCTTAGTAGGAACTGCCTCTATTGAAAAATCAGAATATCTACATGAACTTCTAAAAAAAGAAAAAATTGCTCACACAGTACTAAATGCAAAACAACATGAAAAAGAGGGAAAAATAGTTGAAGATGCAGGACTAAAAGGTGCTGTAACTATTGCTACAAATATGGCTGGTCGTGGTGTTGATATCAAACTACCTCAAGAGTGTAAAGATTTGGGTGGTTTAGTTATTTTAGGTACTGAAAGACATGAAAGTAGAAGAATAGATAATCAACTTAGAGGAAGAGCTGGTAGACAAGGTGATGTTGGGGAATCTCAATTTTACTTATCATTAGAAGATAATCTTTTAAGAATTTTTGGAAGTGATAAAATTGCTGGTGTTATGACAAGACTAGGTCTTGAAGAGGGTGAACATATTGAGTCTGGTATGGTTACAAGAGCAGTTGAAAATGCTCAGAAAAAAGTTGAAAATATGCACTTTGAAAGTAGAAAACATCTACTTGAATATGATGATGTAGCAAATGAACAAAGAAAAGTTATATATAGTTTTAGAAATAACCTTTTAGATACAGAATTTGATATTAAAGAAAAAATTTATGAAAATATTTCAGAATTTGTACAAGTTACTATTCAAAATGCTCAAGATGTAAGCCAAAGTGCTATGGTTGAAGATTTTTCTTATGATAATGTTGTTTTAAAAATTCAAGAAGAATTAAATATTGAAATATCAAAAGATCAAATAGTTGGATCTGACTTTGATGAGATAGAATCTAAACTTTTTGAATTATTGAAAACTATTTATGAAGATAAGATGTCTATTCCTGCACCAGATCAAAGAGATGAAATCGAAAGAATACTTTATCTTCAAGTACTAGATAAGGCATATAGAGAGCATTTATACTCTATGGATACTTTAAAGACTGGTATAGGACTAAGAGGTTATAACCAAAAAGATCCTCTTGTAGAGTATAAAAAAGAGAGTTACAATATGTTTATAGAGTTAATATCATCTATTAAATATGAAATTGTAAGAATATTATTTTCAGTTCAATTAAGAAGTGAAGATGAAATAAATGAAGAGAAAGAAGCTTTAGAAAGATTAAAAGCAGAGATGGAAGCATCTGTTGAAGATATTACTTTAAGTAGTGAAGATGAAGTAAAGCCAGTAATAGAAAAAAAGATACCTAGAAATACTCCATGTCCATGTGGTAGTGGTAAAAAATATAAACAATGTTGTGGTCAAAGTGGACCTAAAAAAGGGATATTAGCTAAATAATCTCATAAAAAAGAGTTATTATACAAATAACTCTTTTTCTCTTAAAAAATAATAAGATTAATATAGTACAATTTCATATAATTATGATAAAGGTATATATTGACACTCCTAGAAAAACTCCAAAACTTACCAAATGATGCAGGTATATATCAATACTTTGATAAAAATGGTAAACTATTATATATAGGAAAAGCTAAAATACTTAAAAATAGAGTTAAAAGTTACTTTAGATTTACTCCAGAACTACAACCTTCACCAAAACTAGAACCTAGAATATATAAAATGATAAGTGAAGTTGATAATATGCACTATATTATAGTCAATAGTGAAAATGATGCTTTAATACTTGAAAACTCTCTTATAAAGCAATTAAAACCAAAATACAACATACTTTTAAGAGATGATAAAACTTACCCTTATATATACATAGACTATAATGAAGATTTTCCACGATTAGAGATAACTAGAAAAGTTCTAAAACAAAAAAATATAAAATATTTTGGTCCATTTAGTGTAGGTGCAAAAGATTTACTAGATAGTATTTATGAAATAGTTCCATTAATTCAAAAAAAATCATGTCTTAATGCTGGGAAAGCTTGTATGTTTTATCAAATAAATAAGTGCTTAGCACCTTGTGAAGGAAAAGTGACAAAAGAAGAATATTATAAGTTAATAGAAAAAGCACTTTATTATATAAATCATAAATCTAAAATAATAGAAAAGTTATCTTTAAAAATGGAAAAATATAGTGAACAATTTAGATTTGAAGATGCTATGAAAATGAGAGATAGAATACAAACAATTGAAAAATCACAAATTAAATCTACACTAGACTTTGCTAAAGATGAAGATATGGACCTATTAGCAGTTGAAATTGGTACAAATAAAGCTATTGTTGTAAAGATGTTTATAAGAGGTGGAAAATTAATATCATCTACTCAAAATATGGTAAATATTACAGATATCACATCATTAGATGAGATATATAAAACTGCCACTATAAACTATTATAATAGTGAACTTCCAGATATACCATCAACTATTTTATTTGCACATGATATTAAAAATATTATTGAATTAAAAGAGTTTATTAGTAATAAATATAATAAAAACATAAATGTAATAGTACCTAAAATAGGTCAAAAGAAACAACTTATCTCTTTAGCTTTAAAAAATTGCATAGAATTATTAAAGATAGATAACTCTACTACAAATAGTGTTATTTACAATCAATTAAAAGACCTATTTGACTTATACAAATTACCTACTAGATTTGAGTGTTATGATAATTCACAAATGATGGGTCAAGCCAAGGTTGGTGCAATGATTGTATGGGATAAAAATATATTCTATAAAGAAGATTATCGGTTATACAATTTGGATGCTAATGATGAATATGGGCAGATGAGAGAATTACTTACTAGAAGAGTTGAAAAATTTAGAGAAAATCCACCACCAGATTTATGGGTAATTGATGGTGGACAAACACTTTTAAATCTTGCATATGATATAGCCAATAGTGTTGGAGTAAATTTAGATATTATTGCTATTGCAAAAGAAAAAATTGATGCAAAAGCACATCGAGCAAAAGGTAGCGCAAAAGATATTTTATATACTAAAGATAAAGTTTTTAGATTAGAAACTTCTGATAAAAGATTACAATTTATACAAAGATTACGAGATGAAGCTCATAGATCTGCCATCACTTTTCATAAAAAACAAAAAAGAAAAGAGGATAAACAAATATCATTATTAAATATTCATGGAATTGGTGAAGCAAAAGTTAAAAAACTTTTAAACTATTTTGGTACATTTGAAAATATTCAAACAGCTTCAAAATCTTCTCTAACGCAGGTATTAAATGATAAAGATAGTTGTTTGATAATAGAATATTTCAAAAATATATAAACTCACTTATTCACACTGTTTTCACGTATCAGTAGAGACCTTAATTTACTATAAAACATTTATTAAATTTAACTTATTTTCTTATAATTAAATTAATAATTTTTTACTTTTTATTTTAGTTGATTTCTTATAAAGTCTATATTTAAAGGCTTTATAAACACTTTATTAGATTAATTAAGATTAAATTTATTAAAAATTTTATCATATATTTTATTCTAAAATACATCTCTTATCCCTTTATTTAAAAGGCTTTATGGATATAAATAATTTCTTATGTGAATAACTAATTTTAATCCTATTTTGTGTAAAATGTCTCTTAATAATTTATTCAAAGGATCTAAAGTGATAAAAATATTTTTACTTATTATTTTACTAATCTCCACACTATTTTCTTTATCTTTAGATGATGCTAATAATTTATATAAAGAAGGTGATATAAAAACAGCCATAAAACTATATGCTAAACTCTCAAGAGATGGTGATGATAAAGCAACATTTAAACTAGGAACTATCTATTACAAAGGTAAAGATATCAAAAGAGATCTTTCCAAAGCTATGAACTATTTTAAAAAAGCTTCTGCATATGGAGATGATAAAGCAAAATACAATAGTGCAATTATATATGGGCTTAAAGAGTATAAAGAGCATAGTTATTTAAAAGCATACAATATATTTTTAGATTTAGCTCAAAATAGCTATGCTAAAGCTCAAAATAAAGTAGGTCAATACCTATTGTATGGACTAGGTATAAAAAAGGACTATAGATTAGCTGTGAAGTGGTTTGAACAAGCTTTCTTTGTAGGTGGATATAAACCTGCTAGTTGCAACTTATCTTTAATGTATGCTACAGGTAGAGGAGTATTTGTAAATCTTGGTAGAGCTAGAAAACTAGCTCAGTATGGATATAAGATAAAAGTACCTTTATGTATAAAAGTATTTAAAGAATTTAACCTTCAAAAATATGATACTGATAAAGGTTTTAAACTTGGATTCTATAGAGATTTATAGAATCCACTAGTAAATAACTTAACTAGCTAATTGTGAATCAGAAAACACATCTTCTCTAATATTTCTTTTTTTAACATAATTATTTAAACCTATATGGTTGTTATATCCTAATACTTTAGCTATTTTACGTACACTTAATCCAACAGCTAATAACTCCTCAATTTTATCTCTTTGTAGATCAAATTTAGATTTTTGTATTGTACCTTTTGGTTTACCTAAAGATACTCCATCTAGTTTTTTAGCTGTTAGTGCCTCTTTTGTTCTTAAACTCATTAGATCCTTTTCTAAATTTATAGTCATACTAATAACACCTAAAATCATTTTAGTCAGCATATCATCTTTACCTACGAAATCAAGACTTTGCTTAACACTTATTATTCTTACTCCATGATTAAGTAAATATTTTATATTTTCTAAAATAGTTGCTGTTGTTCTTCCAAATACATTTATATCATAAACAACTACTACACATCCCTCTTTACATGTTTCTAAAATAGCAAAAATATTTGCTTCTTCATTTGGAATATTTACTTCAACTTCAATATTTTTGTCTAATTTTAAACCATTTGTTTTTAAGTATGAAGCTATCCCTATAGCTTGTGCATCTGTATATTCTGTATTATTTTTATTAACTCTTATAAAACTTACTACTTTATCCATAATTTATTTTCCTTATATATTTTGTATATATTTAATTATAATATTAATACATTATAATTACTCTTATCTTAAAACTTATACAGAATGTTACACTATAGTTACTTAAACTAATATTAAGAATTGAATAATTATTAATAAAAATTTGTTCAAAAGTGCTTTTTAGATAAAATCCAAACTATAAAATATAAAGGTAGATTTTTGAAAAACTCTTATGCTAATAGGAAAAGAATTATTGTAGGGATAACTGGAGCTTCTGGTGTTCAACTAGGATTAAAACTTTTACAACTTATTCCTAAAAATATTGAACTATTTGTAATTATTTCAAATAGTGCAAAAGAAACTTTAAAACATGAAATTGGAAAAGAACTGAAAAAATTACCAGATGTAATATATTTTGATGATGATAATTTAGCAGCTTCTATATCATCTGGTTCTTTTAAAACAGATGGATTTATCATAGTACCTTGTAGTATGAATACCCTTGCTAAATGTTCTTATGGTATATCAGATACACTAATTACTAGAGTTTTTGGTGTTATGCTAAAGGAGAAGAGAAAAATAGTTATTGCTCCTAGAGAGATGCCTTACAATACTATACAATTGGAAAACATGACAAAACTTTCAAACTTAGGAGTAACAGTTGCACCACCTGTTGTAGGATACTATAGCAAACAACAAACTCTTGGAGATATGGAAGATTTTATTATTGGGAAGTGGTTTGATCAACTAGAGATTAAACATAACTTATACAAAAGATGGGGAGAAGATAATTGATAAAAAATAAAAAAAGAAGAGCAATTTATAGTGGAACATTTGATCCCATTACTAATGGTCATATTGATATATTAAAAAGGGGTTTAAAACTATACGATGAAGTTATTATAGCAGTGGCAGATTCAAGCTCAAAAAAGCCAATGTTTAATATAAATAGTAGGATAAAACTTATACAAAAGGCAACAAAAGATATAAAAGGTGTAAATATCAAACCTTTTACCAACCTACTCGTAGAGTTTGCAAGTGATGAAAATGTGTATAGTATTATAAGAGGTTTAAGAACTACCACTGACTTTGAATATGAGCTTCAAATGTCATATGCAAATAGTTCACTTGATGATAAAATAGATTCAATATTTTTAATGCCAACACTAAAAAATGCATTTGTTAGTTCATCAATAGTAAGAGAACTTATTAGATTTAAAGGTGATTTTAAACATCTTGTTCCAAAAAAAGTTCATAAAAAGATAAAAAATATATTAAAAAAGGAAAATAAATCATGTATGTAATAATTGAAGGTATAGATACAGCAGGAAAATCAACACAATTAGAGATATTAAAAGAAAAATATCCAGAAGCAGTTTTTACAAAAGAACCAGGTGGAACTGATTTAGGTATAAAGTTAAGAGAGATGGTTCTAAATGGGGAAGCAAAGTCTAAAGTAGCAGAGATGTTTCTTTTTTTAGCAGATAGAGCTGAGCATAGTTTTGAAGTAATTAAACCAAATAAAGAGAATATAGTTATCAGTGATAGAGGATTTTTAAGTGGTATTGCTTATGCTAAGTCTGCACCACTTGAGATTGCAATATCTTTAAATATAATGGCACTTAATGGTGCTTTTCCTGATAAAATAGTTATTTTAGAATTAACTCAAGAGGAGTTAGAAAGTAGATTAGACACTAAAGAGCAAGATAATATAGAAAAAAGAGGTAGTAAATATCTTTTAGATATCCAAAAAAGAATGATAGAAACTATTGAGATGATAAATACAATGAGTGAATCAAAAATTGATTTTGTAGTAATAGATGCAAAAAAATCTATTGATGAGATTAGTCAAGAGATCCAAACATTTTTAGAAAAATAGTTTATTATTTATAAGAGAGAAAGATGCCTAAGCATCTCTTCTTCTTGTATTTCTATTTCGTGATGTATTCTTATTTCCATCACGATTATTTCGTTGATTTCCATTTGAACTTTTCTTTTGTTCACCATCTTTATTTCTATTAGCATTTGAACTTCTATTTTTATTTCGATTTCCAGCAGATCCACCGTTTCCACCACGACCACGACCTCTATTTTGTCCACCACCAGCTCTTTGTTGCCCTCTTTTACTAAGTGGCTTAGCTTCTATTGTAGGATCTACTTCAAAACCATCTAAAATAATCTTTTTAATACTTTGTTTTGTAAGTTTTTCTATATCTTTTAAATATTGTATCTCATCTATACAAACCAATGATACAGCTTCACCAATATTTCCAGCTCGTCCAGTTCTACCAATTCTATGAACATAATCTTCACTAATATTTGGTAACTCAAAATTTACTACATGAGGAAGGTGATCAATATCAATTCCCCTAGCAGCAATATCAGTAGCTACAAGAACTCTAACACTTCCATCTTTAAAGTCTGCTAAGGCTTTTGTTCTTGCACCTTGACTTTTATTTCCATGAATTGCAGCTGATGTTATACCATCTGAATCAAGTTGTTTACTTAATTTATTTGCTCCATGCTTTGTTCGAGTAAAAACTAAAACTTGTTTCCAGTCATTTTTTAAAATTAGGTGAGTTAATAATTCTCTTTTTCTTCCACTATCTACTGGATAAACAAGTTGACTAACCTGCTCTGATGTTGTATTTCTTCTTGCTACTTCTATAAGTGCAGGATTATTTAAAAGTCCATCTGCAAGTCTTTTTATCTCTGCAGAGAAAGTTGCAGAGAAAAGAAGATTTTGTCTATTTGATGGAAGCATTGCAAGTATTTTTTTAATATCATGAATAAATCCCATATCTAACATTCTATCAGCTTCATCTAAAACTAATGTTTGTACTACTGAAATATCCAAAGCATCTTGAGATATTAGGTCTAAAAGACGCCCAGGTGTAGCTATAACAATATCTACACCTTTTCTTAAAATTGATTTTTGAGGATTTATTCCAACCCCTCCAAAAATAACTGTTGATTTAAATGGAAGATATTTTCCATACAATTCAACACTTTCACCAACTTGTGCTGCTAATTCTCTTGTAGGAGTAAGTATAAGTGCACTTATTTGATGTTTTTTTGTTGCTCTTTTTCTATGAGTAAGAAGTTCAAGAAGAGGAAGTGTAAAACCAGCAGTTTTACCTGTACCTGTTTGAGCCCCTGCTAAAATATCTCTTTTTTCCAATATGATTGGTATTGCTTGTTTTTGTACTGGTGTAGGAGTTGTATATCCTTGCTCTTCAATAGCTTTTAAAATAGGATCACATAATCCAAGTGTTGTAAATGACATAAAAATAACCTTTTGATTTCTAATAATTGATTGAATGTTGTATATCTATAATTATACGAATTTTTCGCATCCTACCATAAATATTAGAAATAATGACTTAAGTTAAAAAGTAAAATCTTTTCCTAAGTAATGTTCTCTTACTGTATCATTCTCTTTTATCTCTTTAGCGGTTCCACTTGCAAGTATCGAACCAGCTTTCATAACATAAGCTCTATCACAAATTTCTAAAGTTTCCCTAACATTATGATCTGTAATAAGTACACCTATCCCTATAGTTGTAAGTTGTTTAATAATAGATTGAATATCTTTTACAGCAATAGGATCTACTCCAGCAAAAGGTTCATCAAGAAGTAAAAATCTAGGATTTGAAACTAAAGCTCTTGCGATCTCTGTTCTTCTTCGTTCCCCTCCACTTAGACTTATACCAGTTCTATGTCGTATTGGCTCAATATTAAAAATCTCTAATAGCTCCTCAACTCTTTCCCATCTAAGTTTTTTATCATCAATAGAAACTTCAGCAGCAAGCATAAGGTTTTCTTCAACAGTTAAATCTTTGAATATAGATGACTCCTGAGGTAGATACCCTATCCCTCTTAAAGCTCTTTTATGCAAAGGAAGATGAGTGATATCGTGGTTATCAAAGTGTATTTCACCACTAGTTGGCTGAATTAAACCACAAATAATATAAAAGCTAGTAGTTTTACCTGCACCATTTGGACCCAATAACCCAACAGTTTCTCCACTTTTTATATCTAAACTAATATCATGTAAAATTTGTGTTTTTTTTATATTTTTTGCAATATTTTTTACTTCTATTTTATGATTCAACTGTATACTCTCTCTTATCATTTATTTTATCTATAGATATCTTCATAACATCAAAACCATACTCTTTTAGTATTCTTTCAAGTTTATCATCACCCCACTCTACAAAGTGAATACCATCTTTTTCAAACTCTTCAAGCAAACCAAGAGATACAAACTCTTCTAAAGTTTTATTGTAAACATCATAATGGAATATATCATCACCATATACACTTTGAATAGAAAATGTAGGACTAGTAACATTATCATCATAACCTAAACTAGCTACATATTCTTTAACTAAAGTAGTTTTTCCACTTGCTAGTGTACCTTGAAGTAGTACTACTATATTTTGGTTTTCTATTAAAGATTTTAGATATTTCAATAATGTATCAATATTTTCAATACCTAATTCAAACTTTTTATAATTCATTTGAAATTTTAACTATCTCATTTAGTTTTTTTATAGCATCACCATTGTCTATAACCTCTTTAGCCATAGATATACCCTCTTCTGTTGAATTAACTTTTCCATCAACTAAAAGAGCAACAGCAGTATTTAAAAGTACTATATCTCTTTTTGCTCCAGTTATAGAACCATCCAAAATACCTTTAGTTATAGTTGCATTATATTTAGCATCTCCACCTTCTATATCTTTCTTAGGATATAGATCAAAACCATACTCTCTAGGATCTATAATAAATTCAGAAAATTTACCTCTCTCTACAAAAGCACAATATGTAATATCACTAATGCTTAATTCATCCATACCATCAGCAGAACTCACTACCATAGCTTTTTTTGTATTTAACTTTGTTAATGCCTCTGCAATTTTAGGAACATACTCTTTACTAAACACACCAATTAGTTGTTTATGTACTGAAGCTGGATTTGATAAAGGTCCTAAAATATTAAAAATAGTTCTGTGATCTATCGATTTTCGTATTGGCATAATATGCTTCATTGCAGGATGATGATTTATAGCAAACATAAAAACAAACCCTGTTTGCTCTAACATCTTAATCTGCTTTTCTATAGGTAATGTTAAATTTACTCCAAGAGCTTCTAACATATCAGCACTACCACTATTACTTGTTATACTTCTATTTCCATGTTTGGCAACACTACATCCAGATGCTGATAACATTATTGAAACAGTTGTCGATATATTAAAACTATTACTTTTATCTCCACCGGTTCCACAGTTATCTATAAGTTTTTCTTGTAATGTTTGATCAACTATTAGAGGTATCATATGTTCACGCATTGCTATTGCTGCTGCTGCTATCTCATCTGGTGTTTCTCCGCGATTATATAACTCTATTAAATAATCTCTTGTACTTTTAGTTTCTAATCTATTTTCAAAAATATCATCAAATTTTAATCTTGCTTTGTTAAACATACTTTCCTCTTTTAAGCTAATTTCGTAACATATTCACTTTGTTTAGATTTTGGAGTAGATTTATTTGCAGGTATTTGAAGAACTTTAAACTTATCCGTATATTCAAGATAGTTTATACTTACGACATCCCCTACTTTTACCTCTTTTGCTTTTTTAACTACAATATCATTTATCTCAACAACTTTATGGGCCAGCATATCTTCTGCTACGGCTCTTCGTTTTGTAATATTCACTGCATTTAAAAATTTATCTATTCTCATAATTATTATTGTACCAAATAACTTATAAAAAAGTAGGTTCTAAAAATGGAACAATCTGTTTCTTTCTACTTAAACAACCTTGTAGCCAAAATTTTCCATCTTCAATTTTTGTATCAAAAGCTTTTTCAATTTTATCATCACTAGAAGATGAAACAAGTATTTCACTTCCCATAGCAATAATATCAGTTAAAAGTAAAAGAACAGTATCTAGATCATTTTCATTTTTGAACTTTTCAATATCTAACAATAATTCATCTTTAATACCATCAAATATAGCTAAGTCAACAACTTCTAGTTGTCCTATTCCAACTTTTGTTCCATTCATTGAAAACTCTTTATAATCTCTCATAACTAGTTCTCGTACAGGAACTCCCTCAACTTGTGATTTTACTTTAAACATCTCTAATCCAATAGATTTAAAATCTTCAATTTGGGCAATACTAGCTAACTCTTTTGTTATCTTAGTATCAATTTTTGTACAAGTTGGTGATTTAAATATAACTGTATCACTTAATATCGCACACATCATAGCTCCAGCAATATTTTTTGGAATTTCAATATCATAATAATCAAACATCTCTTTTACAATAGTATTTGTACATCCAACTGGTCTTATCCAACACTCTAAAGGTGTAGATGTAGTTAAGTCACCTAACTTATGATGATCAACAATACCAACAATAGTAGCCTCTGATATATCATCAGGTGCTTGTGCTATATCACTAAAATCTGTTAAATATACCTCTTCTCCTGATACTGAAGTTTTAAGTTTTGGAGTTTCTAAATCAAATTTATCTAATATATATTGTGTTTCTGGATTTATATCACCTTGTCTTGTTGGAATTGATTCTATTCCTAACTTATTTTTTAAATAACTCATTGCTATTGCTGAGATGATAGAATCACTATCAGGTATTTTATGTCCAAATATATAAAGTGCCATTTTTTTTCCTAGTTTTTATTTTATTTTGTATTTTAGCAAAATTAACTTAACTAATAGTTTTAACAGTTGGTGGTTTATTGT
>CAZLZQ010000044.1:0-1862 GCA_964564065.1 uncultured Arcobacteraceae bacterium
CCTGAAAAACTTGAAGAGTTAGTTTCAAGATGTGAGATGGAAGTTGGAGATATTATATTTTTTGGTGCGGGTGCTAAAAAACTGGTATGGGATTATATGGGTAGACTTAGAATTGAACTAGCAAACCAGATGAATCTTATTCCTGAAGGAAAATTTGAATTTTTATGGGTTGTAGACTTCCCTATGTTTGAAACGATTGATGGTAGAACAAAAGCACTTCACCATCCTTTTACAATGCCAAAATCATTAGATGATGTATCTGATTTAGAAGCTATCGAATCTATTGCATATGATATAGTTCTAAATGGAACAGAACTAGGTGGTGGAAGTTTAAGAATCCATAAAGCAGATATACAAAAACAAGTATTTGATTTAATGAAAATTAGTGATGAAGAAGCAAGAGAAAAATTTGGTTTCTTACTTGATGCATTAGAATTTGGTGCACCTCCTCATGGTGGTTTTGCTTTAGGTTTTGATAGAATGATTATGCTTATGGCTGGAACTGATTCTATTAGAGATGTAATCGCATTTCCTAAAACACAAAAAGCCCAATGTTTATTAACATCTGCTCCAAGTGTTGTTGATGAAGAACAACTTAAAGACTTAAGTCTTAGAATACGACAAAAAGTACAATCTTAATTTAAAGATTGTACACTAGAAAATAGTATTTTTAAATAAAAATACTATATAATATAAAAAAATAAATTATAGGAAAACTTATGAATGAAATTTTATCAAAAAAGATTGACTCTTTACCTCCACTTCCAAAAACAATTATAGATCTAGAAGAGTTTAAAAAATCTTCAAATAAAGATCTTGATAAATTGTTAGTAATTATAGAACAAGATCCATTGATAGTAGCTACTTTATTAAAAGTTGCAAATTCTGCAATGTTTGGTTTCAATAACAAAGTTGAAACAGCAAGTAGAGCACTTCATCTTCTTGGTATAAATTTCACTTTATCTATCGCTTTTGGTAGTGCTATAAAAAATGCTTTTGATACTGATCTAGGTGCATACAATATTAACGCTGATGGTTTTTTAAGAATTGCAAATATGTCATCAAATCTATTATCTACATGGTTAGGTAGAATAGACAATGAATTAAAAGAAGAATTACTTTTACCTGTATTTTTATTAGAGACTGGAAGATTTGTTTTATCAAGTGTTGCTGCTGAGAATGGTAAAAAAGATAATTTCTTAAAAGATATTCAAGCAGATCCTACAAATATATCTAAAATAGAAAAAGAGTATTTTAATGCAACTTCTACGGAAGTAACTTCTTCTATTTTTAAGTATTGGAATTTAAGTGAAAAACTAATCAATATAATTGAATATACAGATAACTTAGATAAATGTCCTGAACAATATTTAAAAGATGCTCAAGTATTAAATGTAGTTAAAACAATATGTAATGTTTGTGATCCTCTAGATGATAAATTTGTTGCATTAGGTATTGCAAAAGCTGAAGAGTTTAATCTAGATACTAAGTTTTTAGAAAAAGCTATTGAAAAAATGCAAGATAGAATGCTAGAAGAGTAATAAATAATATCTATCTTTACTACAAACTCCTAAGTAGGAGTTTGTAAATTATAAAATAATTCTATTTTGTATCTTTAAAACTATCTCTTATCTCTAAGAATTTATCTAAATTATCAAAGAATATATCAATAAGTTTTGGATCAAAATGTTTACCTTTTTCCTCTTTAAATAGTTTAAATATTCTTTCATCATCCCAAGCTTTTTTATAAACTCTATGGCTTCCTAAAGCATCAAATACATCTGCAAGTGCTGTAATCCTACCATAGATATGAATATCTTCACCTTTTAAATGATTTGGATAACCTGTTCCATCCCACTTTT
>CAZLZQ010000044.1:1962-13975 GCA_964564065.1 uncultured Arcobacteraceae bacterium
ATATGAATATCTTCACCTTTTAAATGATTTGGATAACCTGTTCCATCCCACTTTTAACATCTCATATCCAAGTTCAGCATGCGTATCCATAATTTTACGTTCTTCTGGAGTAAATCTAGCTGGTTTATTTAAAATAGCATCAGGAATTGCAACTTTACCAATATTATGCATAGGGCTTGCTTGCTTTAACATCTCTGATTCTTTTTTACTTAATCCATAATGTAATGCTAATATTTCAGAATATTTAGCAACTCTAGTTACATGATATCCTGTTTCTTTGCTTCTTCTCTCTCCAATTGCACCCATAGTAAATACTACCTCTTTTGAGTATCTTCTATCTCTTGACTAAGGTTTTCTATCTCATGTATTCCTGTTTCAACTTTAGTTTCAATTTCATCAACAGATAAGCCAACAGTTTTATTAACTTTATATCCAATAATAGCGATTATAAATAAAGAAAAACCTAATAAAAACTCCATAAGTGTATACGTATAGTGATTATTGTCCTTTTTATGCTCATATCTATTACCTACTTTATTTTTTATTTATCATATCATATATTGCACATTAATGTCTTTAAGTATAAGAGTTAATTATTATAATTTCTTTTAAAAATATGTCCACGAATTACTTTTCCATAAAATAATTCAAATAGATAAGATGAAATAATAAAAAAGAAAAATATCATTATTGCATTAGGGTTTGTACTATATGTCTGAATAAGTAAAATAATAAGTGCTGTAAGTGTAAGTAGTGATGATAAACTAACTATAACAATATTTGCTTCGATCTCTTCTCTTAATCTAAATGCACTTATATTTACAATAAAAAAGATCAATAAAAACCCAGCACTAGCAATAATAGCTATCTCATCAAGATCAATACTATTTGATAAAAGTAAACTACAAATTACAGTTAGAGCAACACCCATAATAGGAATATCACCTTTTGAGTACTCAAATAATCTAGGTAACATACCATCTTTAGCAATTATATATCCCAGTCTTGCATTTCCAAAAATAGTAGCATTTATAGCAGAAAATGTTGAAAGTAGGGCAGCAACAGCTACAAGAGTAAATCCAATATCTCCTAAAGCAGGTTTAGCAGCTATTGCTAATGCATAATCTTTAGCTTCTAAAAGTGAATTTTCATCAACTGTTCCTACTGTTACCATAGCTATTAAAATATATAAAATTATAACTATACCAACTGAATAATAATAAGCTCTAGGTAGATTTACAGTTGGATTTTTAATGTTTTGTGAAGCATTTGCAATAAGTTCAAATCCCTCATAAGCTACAAAAATAATCATACCTGCTGATATAATAGATAATGATGATTTATATTCAGATGGATCAAACTTTGAGATATCTACATAAGATGCACCACTTACAATTATGATGATAAGTAAAATAATTTTAATAGCTACTATTATAGATTCTGATTTACCAACAAATGAAGCACTTATTATATTTATAATAGCAGGTATAATAATCGCTACACAAATAAGTGTATGGCTTATAAAATCTGTTTTATTATCAAAAAAAGTGACTCCATATGATGCAAATGCCACAGCATATAGTTACAATATAGCTAAGCCACAACATAAAGTTAATAGATCCAGACAAAATATTATGACCAAATGCCATATCAACAAAATAAACTGTACCACCTCTACTTTGATGTTTTACAGATAATTTTGCATATGAATAGGCAGTAAGAATTGCTATAATACCAGCAACCAAAAATGCAACAGGAGTTGCTCCGTGAGCTAAAGATACAGCTTCACCTAAGACAGCAAATATACCACCACCTACCATTCCACCTATACCTATAGATATAGCAGACAATAAACCTATATTTCTCATTGCTGTTCCTTATTGATGTAAAATAAAATACAATCTATACTTGTATCTTTATAATATTGGTTATATAGTTTTACTAAATCTTCTTTTATCTTCTGGTATTTTATTTAAATATGCATCAAATGGCATAGAGATATTTCTTATTAGCATTGTTCCTGTTTGACTAACTGTTATTTTATCATCAGTTATAGTTACAAGTTGAGCATCAATAAATTCTTCTAAAGCTTTAAGTGCATCACTAAAATACTCTTTAAAATTTATATTAAACTCTTTTTCTACTCTTTTCATATCTAAAGAGAAGTTTGACATAAGCTCCATAATAACAAATTGTCTTAAAATATCATCATCACTTAAACTATATCCTTTAAATACTGGTAAATCCCCAGCATCAATAGCCGCTTCATATTCAGGTAAAGTTTTAAAGTTTTGTGCATAATAGTCAACACCATCACCAATAGATGTTACACCAATACCAACTAAATCAGCTCCACCTTTTGTAGTATAACCTTGAAAATTTCTATGAAGTTCACCTTTTTCTATAGCTTTAAATAACTCATCTTCAGGTTTAGCAAAGTGATCCATTCCAACCATTTTATATCCAACAGAACTAAAAAATTCTATAGAATCTTTTAAGATTTCTAATTTTGTAGATGGTGGCGCAAAAGTTGTTTCATCAAACTTTCTTTGAGTTTTCATCATCCAAGGAACATGAGCATAATTAAATACAGCTAATCTATCAGGATCAAGTTTAACTATATCTCTAATAGTTTTTGCAAATGTTTCTTTAGTTTGATGAGGAAGTCCATAAATTAAATCTATATTTACAGATTTAATTCCAGCATCTCTTGCTATTTTAACTACATTTTGAGTTGTTTCAAAAGGTTGTATTCTATGAATAGTTTTTTGTACTTGAGGATCTAAATCTTGTACACCAAAACTAAGACGATTACATCCGGCTTCTTTTAAAACATCCATATGTCCTTGTTCAAAATATCTAGGATCTACTTCACAACTAACTTCAGCATCTGAAGCAAAATTTGGAAAAGTTGATCTAATACTATCAAGTACCTCTTTTAACTGTTCTGGACTTAAAAAAGTTGGAGTTCCACCACCAAAATGCATCTGTGTAACTAATCTTGAAGTATCTAGATGAGAAGCTAAAATTTTCAACTCTTTTTTTAGATATTCAATATATTTAACTTTTTTATCCTCTTTACTAGTAAATATTACATTACATCCACAAAAGTAGCAAGCACTTCTACAAAAAGGGATATGTATATATAATGATAAAGGTCTACTACTACTTTGCGATTTAAATTTTGATATTAAATCTTCTTGTGTAAATGTTGTATTAAATTCAGGTGCAGTTGGATAACTTGTATATCTAGGTCCTGGCCGTGAGTATTTTTCAAATTTTTTAAAATCTATCATAATTAGTCTCTATTCCTATCTAAATAAACCATAATGGCTTTTTGTGCATGAAGTCTATTTTCAGCTTCATTAAAAATTATATCTGCATGTTCTTCAAAAACTTCTTCACTAACTTCATAATCTCTATATGCAGGTAAACAGTGTAAAAATATAGCTTTTTTATCTGCTTTATTCATAAGTTTATTATCAACAATAAATCCATCAAAATCTTTTACTCTTTTCTCTTTTTCATCCTCTTGCCCCATCGAAACCCATGTATCAGTTGTAACAACAGTAGCATTTTCTACAGCTTCTTTAGGATCATTTGTAATAACTATAGTAGAACCACTTTTCTTAGCAAACTTTAGAGCATCAGCTAAAATATCTTGATTTACTTCATAACCTTTAGGTGTAGCAATACTTAGATTAAATCCAAGTTTACTAGCTAACATAAGCCATGAGTGTGTCATATTATTTCCATCACCAATATAAGCAACTTTTAGATTTTTATCTAAATTATTTTCAATAATTGTTAAATAATCTGCCATAAGTTGTACAGGATGAAACTTATCTGTAAGACCATTTATAATAGGTACTTTTGAATAAGATGCAAACTCTTCTAACTCTTTTTGAGAATCATTTCGTATCATTATCATATCAACCATTCTACTTATAACTCTACTTGTATCACTTATTGGTTCTCCACGACCTAGTTGAATATCATTTGAACTAAGAAAAAGTCCAACTCCACCTAGTTGATAAATACCAGTTTCAAAACTTACACGAGTTCTAGTACTACTTTTTTCAAATATCATCCCTAATGTTTGCATCGGCATATATTTTTTAAATATTTTAGATTTTGTCTCTTTTTTAATTTGAATTGCAATATCAATTATCTCTAAAATCTCTTTTTTTGAATAATCTTTTAGTGTTAAAAAGTGTTTCATTCTATTATTCCTTCTCTCTTCTTATATTAGCACCTAAAGATGATAACTTATTTTCTAACTTATCATAACCTCGATCAAGATGATAAATTCTATGAATATTTGTCTCTTGCGAAGCTACTAACCCTGCTAATACTAAAGCAGAACTAGCTCTTAAATCTGTTGCCATTACATCTGTACCAAGTAGTTTTTTGGGTGTTCCAATTATAGTTGCAACAGTGCCATTTAATGTAATATTTGCACCCATTCTTACTAACTCACTTACATGCATAAATCTATTCTCAAATAGTTTTTCATCTATGATACTAGTTCCATTTGCCATCGTAGCTAATGCCATAAATTGAGCTTGCATATCTGTAGGAAACCCAGGATATTCTGTAGTAGTTATATTTACAGGTTTTATTTGATTTGCAGGTAAAATTGTTATTTCAGTATCCTCTTTTAATATCATAAAACCCATATCTTCAAATTTTGATAATACTGCACTTAAATGTTCAGGGATAACATTTTCTACTTTTATTACAGAGTTAGTAATAGCTCCAGCACAAAGATAAGTTCCAGCTTCAATTCTATCAGGAATAATTGTAAAATCTTTAAATTCAAGTAGTTTTTGATTAGAACCTTCTATTGTAATAGTATTTGAACCTATCCCTTGGATATCTACACCTGCATCTTTTAAAACTTCACAAAGTTGTATAACTTCTGGTTCTTTTGCAGCATTTATTATAGTTGTTTTTCCATGAGCTAGAGCTGCTGCCATAACAATATTTTCAGTACCTGTTACTGTTATTTTATCAAAAACTATAGTAGCACCTTTTAATCCATTTGGTGCTTTTGCTTCAATATAACCATTTTTTATCTCAATTTTAGCACCCATTTGTTCCAATGCTTTTAAGTGTAAATCAACTGGTCTTTGACCTATTGCACATCCACCAGGAAGAGAAACTTCACAGTGTCCAAATCTTGCAAGTAACGGACCTAAGACTAATATAGAAGCACGCATTGTTTTTACGATCTCATATGTTGCTTTTGTTTTTGATACAGTAGTTGAATCAATATTTAATATACCATTTTCTTTAAAATAACTTGAGCCAAGCATCTCTAAAAGTTTTAGTAAAGTATTTATATCTACTACATCTGGTAAGTTAGATATTTTAATATTATTTTTAGATAAAATAGTAGAAGTTAAAAGTGGTAATGCAGCATTTTTCGCACCACTTATTTTAACACTTCCTTTTAAATTTTGTTTCCCTATGACTTTTAGATAGTCCAAGATATTTCCTTATATTTCTTTATAACTAATATTATATCTATAAAATACTATAAAATCTATTAGACCGATTTAACTTTATTAGTGTTACAATATAAGTATGGATAAAATATTAAATAAAGAAGATTATTTTATAAAACAATTTAGTTTTAGTAAGTTTATTGGTGATGATGGTGCTGTTGTAGGTAAGTATGTATATAGTATGGATGCATTTTTTGAAAATGTCCATTTTAAAACTAAATGGATGAAGTTAAAGCAAATAGCAATAAAATCAATGTTAGTAAATATTAGTGACGCAATAGTTATGAATGCTATTCCTAAATATGCTCTTTTAAGTGTGGCAATACCATCTTATTTTACTAAAAGAAATTTAAAACAATTAGCAAGTGGATTTAAAAAAGTAGCTAAAAAATATAATATTGAGATAATTGGTGGAGATACAATATCAAATGATAAACTTGATATATCTATAACCATTATATCAAAAACAAAAAATCCAATATATAGAACTGGTACTAAGAAAAATGATTTAGTATGTTATACAGGTGAATTGGGAAGTGTAAAAAAAGATTTAAATAAATTATTAGATGGTAAAAAAATATCTAAAAAATCAAAATTTATAAAGCCTAAATTAAAAGCAAAATTTTTCTATAAAATTGCACCTTATATAAATAGTGCTTTAGATATATCAGATGGATTATTTTTTGAACTTGAAAGATTAAGCAAAGCTAATAATATTGGTTTTGAATTTATTAAAAAATTACCTAAAAATATTGGCTGTAGTGGGGAAGAATATGAGATCCTATTTACTTTTGATAAGAAAAATAGAAAAATGATAAGAAAAATAGCTAAAAAATATGATATAAAGTTAAATATTTTTGCCGTAGCCAATGATGGTAAATACATAAAAAACTGTAAAGACCACCATTTTTAAATCAATATTTAAATATGTCCTATGATATAGTAAACATCTTTGTTATCAACTTTTTGAAGTTCTACATTATATTTATTTGCCCAATGATTGATCTCATCAGTAAATTCTTTAATGATCTCTTGACTATCTTTTGTATTATCGCACTTTATTTTAAAATGTGGAACACTATTTGATAATGATATAAAACCATTCATATGCTTAAGTTTATCATTTAAGCTTATAATATGTTTTGAAAATTTATTAAATTCTTTTGTATTTTCTATAACCTTTTTTACTTGTTCTAAACTAGAATCAGTTTTTCCAATATTTAATTGAGAAACTAATACTTCTGGTGTGATATCTAAATGCATTTATCTATATCCTTAATTATTTTTTAGCTAGAATGATACTAAATAAAAAATTAAATTAGGATAAATAAGATATGCAAATAATTCCACTATTTCAAAAACTATTACGATATAAATCAATCACACCAAAAGATATGGGAATTTATGATTTTATTGAAGAATATTTAGGTGATCAATGGAGTGTTATAAAACTTGATTATGAAGATGTAACAAATAGATTTTATTATAAAAAATTTAATACAGAAGATAACTGTGATGAACATCTTTGTTTTGCCGGTCATATAGATGTAGTTCCCACAGGAGATGGTTGGAGTGTAGATCCATTTGATGCAGATGTTATTGATGGTGTTATAACAGCAAGAGGTGCACAAGATATGAAAAGTGGAGTTGCTAGTTTTTTATATGCTTGTAAAAATGCCAAACATTTTAATGGTACATTATCTATATTGTTAACTTCTGATGAAGAGGGTGATGCTATAAATGGTACAGTTAAAGTTTTAGAGTATTTAAAAGAAAAAAACTTTTTACCAACATCTGCAATAGTAGCCGAACCAACTTGTGAAAATATTTTTGGAGATGCTATAAAAGTAGGGCGTAGAGGTAGTATAAATGGATATTTAGAATTACAAGGGAAGCAAGGACATGCAGCATATCCAGAAAAAGCTATAAATCCAATCCATAAAATTTCAAATATTTTACCAAAAATAACAGGATATAATCTTGATAATGGTGATGATTTTTTTGCTCCTAGTCAAATGGTAATAACAGATATAAGATCAGGGATGGAAGTTACAAATGTAACACCAAATAAACTAAATATGATGTTTAATGTAAGAAATTCAACAAAAACATCTCAAGAAACTATTATAAAATATATTGCTGATAATTTTAAAGATCTTAAATATGAGTTAAAATTAACACAAGGTTCATACCCATTTGTAACATCTGCAAATACTAATGTTGTAAAAAATATGCAAAAAAGTATAAAAACAATTTGTAATATTGATACAAAGCTAAGTACTGCAGGTGGTACTAGTGATGCAAGATTTTTTGGACAATTTAAGATAGATACTGTTGAATTTGGTGTAATTAATGACACAATTCACGCTGTAGATGAGAGAACAACAGTTAAAGAGGTTGAAGATTTAACTGTTGTTTTTGGGTATATAATAAAAGATTGGTAATACTTTTAATAATTTTATAAACTATTCTTCTAATTAAAGACATAATTAAAGAAAAATAGGTTATAAATCTATAAAATAATTTATAGGAAATTTAAATATGTCATTAATGATAACAGACGAATGTATAGCATGTGATGCTTGTAGAGAAGAGTGTCCAAACGAGGCAATTGAAGAGGGTGATCCGATATATGTGATTGATTCCGATATGTGTACTGAATGTGTTGGTAGTTTTGATGAACCTCAATGTATAGAGGTTTGTCCAGTTGATTGTATTATCTTAGATCCAGACAATCAAGAAACAGCACAAGAGTTACAGTTTAAATTTGATCAACTAGAGATAGAAGAGTAACAAATGGCAAAAATTACAACCATTATAGATATTGGCTCAAATTCAATGAGAATGGTTGTTTTTAAAAAAACAAGTAGATTTGCATTTCATCTAATAAATGAATCAAAATCAAAAGTAAAAATATCTGAAGGTTGTTATGAAAATAATGGTAATCTTCAAGATATACCTATGAAGAGAGCTTATGATGCTCTAAAATCATTTCTTCAAATAGCAAAAAATCTAAAATCAAGAAAAATATTATGTGTAGCAACATCAGCACTTCGTGATGCACCAAATAAAAAAGTATTTATATCCAAAGTTTCAAAAGAGTTAAAACTAAATATTAAAGTTATTGATGGACAAAAAGAGGCTTATTATGGTGGAGTATCTGCTTTAAATTTAATAGCAGATGACAACTTCACTACTCTTGATATAGGTGGTGGTAGTACTGAATTTGCATTTATAGATGATGGAAAAATCATAGATACTGTTTCATTAAATATAGGAACAGTAAGAATTAAAGAGTTATTTATAGATAAAAATAATCTTGATGGAGCAAAAGAATATATCTTTTCTCAATTATCACATATCAATAAATCACTTGAAACTATTGTTGGACTTGGTGGAACTGCTAGAGCATTAAGTAGAATTATTGTAAAAAAAGACAATTATCCTTTAGAAACATTACATGGTTTTACATATGATGTTAATCAAAATGAAACTTTATTTACCAATATAATTGATGCAAAAAATAATAAAGAGTTAAAGCAATTAGGTGTTCAAAAAGACAGATATGACACTATTGTTGTTGGTACTTTTATATTTAAAACTATTTTAGACTATTTTAATGTTCAAAAAGTTATAACAAGTTCTGTAGGAGTGAGAGAAGGTGTATACCTTTGTGATCTACTAAGAACTTCTAATCATAAGTTTCCATCAAACTTCAATATTAGTTTGAGAAGTTTACTAGATAGATTTATAGATGATGATTCTCAAACTGCATATTTAGGTAACAATGCAAAAAAGATATTTGATATATTAAAACCTTTACATAAGTTAGATAAAAAATATAGATCTATATTAGTAATAGCTTCAAAACTTCAACAAGTTGGTTTATCTTTAGGATTTGATCAAAATGAAGATCATGCATTTTTCTATATTTTAAATGGATTAGATTATGATTTTACTCATGAAGATAAAATATTAATAGCAATAGTAGCAAAATTTACAAAAAAAGCTTTACCAAAAAAAGAAGATATTGTAAAATATCAACAACTTTTACCAAACCTTGAGATAGTTCAATGGTTAAATTATATGATGACTTTAAATATATCATTAAATAGTGAATTTTCAAAAACTACTTATAAGTATAATTTAAAAGATAAAAACTTGATTATAGAATCAAAAGATAATCAATATCTTGTAAATAGAGCATTATTAAAAATAAAAACACCAGATGATATAACTATGGAATTAAAATGAAGATTTGTATTGTAAAACTCTCTGCAATGGGTGATATAATACACACAATGATAACTTTACAATTTATAAAAAAAGTATTTCCATCATCTAAAATTGATTGGATAATTGAAGATGGATTTAAATCTATTTTAGAGCATAATCCACATATTGATAATATTTTACCTATAAATTTAAAGAGTATTAAAAAAAATAAAAGTGCTATTTTTAATCAAATAAAATTATTAAAAAAATATGCAAAAAATAACTACGATTTAGTAATAGATGCACAAGGACTTTTAAAGTCAGCAATAGTATCAAAAATAGTGGGAAGTAGGGTAGTTGGAAGTTATATAGCTGGTTTTGATAATGATTCTATACGAGAATCAATAGCAAGTTGGTTTTATGATAAAAAGATCTATATACCTTATGAAAAGAATGTAATAGACAGAAATATTAAAGTTATTTGTGAACCATTAAATATAAAGATAACAAAAAGTGATATCTTAAAAAAAGAACCATTCTTATTTTTTAAAAATGACAAATATAAAAATATAAAAATTGAAAAAAAAGTATTATTTGTAGTAGGTGCTTCAAAAGAGAATAAAATATATCCAAAAGAGAAGTTTCTTGAACTGGCACAAAGATTAAATGAAAATATTTTAGTAGTATGGGGAGATGAAAATGAATACCAAACTGCAAAATGGCTTCAATCTAACTCTGACTTAATAGAAGTTGCACCTAAAGGAGATTTAGATAAATTAAAATTTAATATTTTAAATTCAAAAGTTGTAATTGGTGGAGATACAGGTCCTACTCATATAGCTTGGGCATTAAATATCCCATCTATTACAATTTTTGGAAATACTCCAGAGTATAGAAATACTTATATCACAAATATAAATAAAGTTATAAAATCTGATAGTTATGTAGATCCTTTAAAATTAGATAAAAATGACTTTTCAATTAAAGATACAAAAGCAGTAGATATTTTCAATATGATTAAGGAGTTAGAAAATGAACAATAAGCCAAAATATCATATATTTAAAAATACACAATATGCTTTAGAGGGATTTGTTCATGCATTTAAAACTGAAAGCTCTTTTAAACTTGAATTATTGGCTAGCTTATTTATAATTCCTATGATTTTTTTAATTGATATGGAATTAAGCTCAAGATTAGCTCTATTGATAACTGCTTTTTTAGTTTTAATTATAGAATTATTAAATAGTGCAGTGGAAAATGTAGTTGATCTTGTAACAAAAGATATTCATCCATTAGCTAAAAGTGCAAAAGATATAGGAGCCACTGCTGTTATGTTTAGTATTGTGCTTCATCTTTCATGTTGGGTATTGGTACTATTCTAATGACTAAATATCGTTTTAGATATTATCTTTATAAAATATTTCAATTTTTTTTTAGATATACACCAAATATAATAATTAAATATTTTTTATTGTTATTAGCTAGACTATTATTTATTTTTAATAAAGAGCATCTTTTTATTGCTGATGTGAATTTAACTTTAGCATATAAAAATAAGCTAACTAAAAAAGAAAAAAATAATATTATCTATAATTCTTACAAGTCTTTGATGTACAATCTATTTGAATATATGGAAAATCAATATATCTCAAAAGAAGAACTGCTAAATAAAGCTACAATAACTAATGAAAAAGTTATATTAGATGCTATAAAAGAAAAAAGAAAAATCATATTTGTAACTGCTCACTATGGTGGATGGGAATTAGCTATTCCTTATATAGCATTAAAGTATGGAACACTTGCAGTAGTAAATAAAAAAATGAAAAATGAATATATAAATAATATGTATGTAAAAGCTAGAGATAGAAACAATATAATAATGCTGGACAAAAAAGTTGCTGCAAAAGGGATGATAAAAGCATTTAAAAATGATCATTTTGTAGCTATCGCAATAGATCAAAATACTGATAATGGCATTGAAATAGATTTTTTCAATACGCTGGCAATGGCAACAGATGCACCTGCTAGATTGGCTTTAAAATTTGATGCTGTTATTATTCCAATTTTCGCAATAAATAAAGGATTTAGAAAATATGAGCTAAAAATATATAATGCTATCGATAGTAAAAATTTTGAATATAAAATAGAAAATAAGCTAGAGGAACTAACTCAAGCACAACATAGTATCATAGAAGAGCAAATAAGAGATATACCAGAACAATGGTTTTGGCAACATAAAAGATGGAAACATCACAACCCTAAATTATATGAGAGTAAGTATGACTAA
>CAZLZQ010000045.1:0-13916 GCA_964564065.1 uncultured Arcobacteraceae bacterium
TTTTTGCTGATGAAATTGTAGATTAAATTTTACTTCAATCTTATCATTAAGTTTTGCAAACTCTATAGGATATGTTATATTTAGAGATATCTCTTTTTTATTCAACATTGATATAAAGTCAAAAAACTCTTTAGGAGTATCAACTAATGATCTAACGGCATAGGTATAAGTGATAAACTTTTCTTGGCTTTTTGAAATATATTTGATCTGTGAACCTTTTAAAAGGATAGATTCTAGATACTTAGTAAATTTTGGAACAGTTATAAATTTATGATTTTTATATTTAAGTTTAACATATTTACTTTTTTCTTTTTCTAATCCTTTGTATCCTTCATTTGATATTATTGTACTTATTATCGCTTTATTATTATGTTGTAATATAATTTTTGATTCATCATAAACTTTAGATAAAGAATCAAGCATATTTTTTGAAGAGTCTGAATCCATAAGAAAATTACATACGAGTGTAGAACTATTTTCTTGAAGTTCTAACTCTAATAAAACAGCATCATAAGGTATAAGATCAAAGAACATTAAAGTTCTTTCTAGTATATGTGTATTTAGTAAATTATGATTTGGAAGTTTAATTATAGGATCTTTGATAACTTTTTTGATAACCTTTTTAGCAGGAGATTCTACTTTTACAACTTTTACTTTTTGAGGTTTAATTTCATCATTTGTTGTTGAAATTTTATAAAATAAAATAGCTGCTATTATGATGATTGTAAGAAGAATAAGTGTTAGCCATAAATTCATAGAATTATTCACAGATTTAACTCTAGCTGATAAAAAGCTATACTTTGCTACTGTTGGTTTTTGTATTAAATTATCAAAACATTCTTCAATAGAAATGGGAATATAATTAATCTCAATCATAACAGAATCATGTATCGTATCTATTTGCTCATCTGTTAGTTGTTTTATCGTATAAAAAATATTAATTTTTTCTAAAAATAACACCTCTTCATCTTCTGATATATCTTCATAGTGTTTTTGTATTATGTTACTAATAGTTTGTTCAACTTCCAATGAGTAAACCTCTTCATAAAGTTTTTGCCCAACAATCTCATCATCATAGAAGTTAGATTCTTTAATATTTTCAAATGGTGTTAAAGGTTCTGTAAATCCTTTCGAAATATCTTTATTTTCATCTAAAATTAGAGCATACAGAATATTATTGTAAAGTAAAATATTTAATGAATTTTTAGATAATGTTTTATTTATTTGTTCATTTAATATACTAAATGGAGATAATAGATAGTCCAATCCAGAACTTTTAAAGAAACTAGCAGAACTCTCTATCTCTTTCGTAGGAATTACAATACTATACTTATCATTTAATGATACACTTTTGCATTTATTTGTGTCAATAGCTGAATTTAATTTTATCTTTTGGTTTTTATCTATATATAAAGTACTTAAATATGTTTGTTTAATATCTTTTTGTAGTGTATCAAGTTTAAAAGTTGCATCATTTGAGATAGTATCATTACTTAGTAAAAATGAAGAACTTTCTTGTTTTATAATTATTTTATCTTGTAAAATCTTATAATCAATTTTAAGTTGTTTATCTTGTTTTAGTATATTTACATATTGTTCTTTATTGTTTTTATACATTATTGATACCTATAATTATATTTTATTTATTAAATTGCATTATACTATTTTAACATTATATTTGTGGTTAACTAAACTATAGCCATACACCATTTTTAAGATAGAATAAAATAGGGTATATTGTTACAATAAGAGTATAAGCTATTATAAAAAAAATAGAAATTTTATAATAGCTTATATTTTTAAAAAATGGTATCGCTAATCCATAAAATGTACCAATAAATAAAGTTGAATATATTAAATATCCAATATAATAATAATCTTTTTGCAAAAAACAAAATGGACAATGATGGGTAGGTAGCTGATAAATATATGTACCAAAAACTGTAATTAATGATATTATAGCAATGATAATAAAGATCATAGATAAAATTGCATAAATATAACTATTTTTATAAAAATAAAATATTATCAATAATACAAAGTTTGTATAAAAAAGTGATACTAGTATAAAAGGATCTATTTGAAATAGTATAGATATATAAGAAGCAGAAGTACTACTATAAAGTGCTCCACAACAACTAACCATAGTTGTTGGATCAATTGATAAAAACATAGTAGTTTCTAATATTAGTTCAGATAAAAAAAGAAAAAATATAATGATAAAAAAACCAAATTTTAATTTTGAATATGGTAGTTTTTCATTTTCTACGTCAATTTTATCTAAGATTAACCAAAAACCAAAAAGGTATAGATTTATAATCTTTACTAAAAAAAGATACATTCCATAAGGTGTTGCATCTACTACACCTGCAGCACACATTGCTCCAGGTAGTATATTTGATATTTTATCAAGTGTAAAAATAAAAAATAAAAAAAGTGGTAGTTTAATCAAAAAAATAAATTTAATAATTGTAGATGTTAAGTAGCTATTTTTCTCAAGTTTATATTGTAATGATTTTGTTGAGTTTAAATCCCATTTAGAATATATTTTTATACTTAATATTAGAGCAATTATTCCAAAGAATAAAAATAAACTATTAAGAATAAAAATAGCAAGTATTTCAGGGGTTAATATCACGATATGATTTTTCCATTTTTAATATCAATAGTTTTACTTGCAAAGTCAAGATTAAAAAATAATGGATCATGAGTTGCAATAATTATTGTTTTACCATTTCCTTTTAACTGTTTTAAAATATCAATAAAATCTAAAGATAATTTTTCATCAAGATTTGCAGTTGGTTCATCCGCAATGATTATTTTTGGATTGTTTATCATACTTCTACAAATAGCAACTCTTTGTTGTTCTCCTCCAGAAAGATTTCTTACTATAATATCTTTTTTATGACTTATGGTAAATCTTTCCATTATTTCTTGAAGTTTATTATTTAAAATATCTTCATCTGGATTATCTGGAATTAGGGGTAGTATAATATTATCTTTAACACTTAAGTTTGGTATTAAATTATATTTCTGAAATACGAAACCAATATTTTCTCTTCTATAAAGTGATAAAAAATGATCAGGAAGTTTTGATATACCTTTTTCATCAACTATAACTTTACCTTCAGTTGGTTTACATAGTCCTGCAATAAGTGATAAAATAGTACTTTTTCCACTACCACTTGCACCTTTTAAGATAATTAGATCACCATCTTTGATATGTAAATTTATATCTTTAACTGCAGTAACAGAATTATTTTTATTTATATCATAAATTTTTGTTATATTATTTAATTTTATCATCTTATAACCTCGTCTGCATCAAGTGTTGCTATCTTCCATGAAGGAATTATCGTTGCCGAAATATAAACAGGAATAGTGATAAAAAACACTAAAGTTAATATCTGAAAATCAATAACAAAAGGTAAGTTAAAAGTAGTTTTAAGTTGACTATATCCTTCAAAAATATCTCTTAAAAGGGGTGCATGTAAAAAATAAACAAAAACAAATGCTATACTAATACCTAAAATATAAGATATAAATGAGATGATAAATCCCTCGTAAAATTTTTCTTTTAATATATCATCTATTTTCCAGCCTAAAGCTTTTAGTATCCCTATCTCTGTTTTCTCAGATGAACTCAATCCACTAGTTTTATCATAAATAATTATAAAGAATGTAAAAAGAGATATTATAAATAAGGTTAAAAATAATCCACTCTTATAGTCAAAAATACTTTCATAACTTACTTTTAAATCATCATTAGTAATTATTCTTGTGTTTGGATATAAAAGTTTGATTTTATTTACAATTGTATCTAATTCTTTTGGATTTGATACTTTTACAACTATATCGGTTGATTTACTTTTATCAACTCCTAGTATCTGATATGCTAACTCTTTTGATACTAGGATCATATCATTGCTTTGTAACTCAATATCACTTTTAAATACACCGCCAATTTTAACTTTTTTAAAACTACCATCATTTGTTATAAAGTTAAAGGAATCTGTAAAAAAGTTATTATTAAGTATTTTTTTTACCCCACTACCAACTAGCATAAAGTTATTATCTAAGATATCTGTTTTCGTAGAGTCATCTATTACTTTTTCTAAGCTTTTTGTATATTGTATTTCAAAATTATCTATACCCATAATAGAAAAATTAACACCAGCATTTTCAAAATAATAATATCCCCAAACTCTTCCAATAGCACTTTGAACTCCTGCAATTGTAATAATGTTTTCAATAACAGAATTATCTATATCAACTATTCTTCCACCCTGTATCTTTTGTATCGTAATATCAGGAAGTTTATCTATAGTTGAATTTAATTCATATTTAATAGAATTTGATATGAAGAAAATAGAAGTTATAAGTGCTATTAAAAAGGTGAATATAATAATTATAAAAGTGTTTTTTGATTTTTGTCTTAGAAGGGAGTTTATTGAATATTCAATTAAATATTTATTTATCGTCATGACTTATTTTAGCTACATTAGTTATAAAAGAAGCTGTAGCATATTCAGTATGTTCTGGACCATCACTGAATATTGTACTAATATTTGATAAGCTTCTATGTCTTATATAGTTAGTTTCTGTTGATATTGCTAAATCTGGCAAACCAACTATATTTACAAAACTCTTTTTTATATCTATAGTTTTATTATTTGTGGTATAAAAGATATCCAGTACTGTAACTATTGCTAATAAACTTATTAGCAATAGTGTAGTGAAGATAAAAAGAGAGTTTGTTTTTTTATTCATTTAAATCTAGTTTATAAACTTGATCTTCTTTTATATCTTTAAATTTAACAATACTTTTAGCATTATGATCTTTTTTAAAAGTTTTTGCATCACTTTCTAATTCAAATGGGATAAGTTCATGTCCCATAGGTCCATAAACATCACTTCTTATTACATAATAAGCTTTAGTTCCATCAATTGCTTTTTGACTGTAGTAGTCTGTTACAAGTATCTTACTGATGTTATCTTTATCAGATTCTTTGTACTCTCCCCATTTGTTAGAGTTAAAGTAGAACTTCATTAAATCTTTTACTCCATCAAATGATAAATGATGATGTTGAGATCCATCTTTATAAAAAATTTGTGCAACCCATCTTGGATATTTATATGCAAACATACCACACACTGGGCATTTTTCATCATGAGTTACTTTAATTTTATTTTCTATTTTATCTAAATCTTCAAATCTTTTTACTTCCCAAACATATAATGCTATAGCTTGTAAATCTTTCTCTTTCATAGGTTTACAAAGTTTAGAAGATACAATATCTTCTTTTAGTTGATTGATCTCAATATACTTTGTAGGGTCTATTAACTCTTTTTTACAAATTTTATTATAAATCTTTTTTCCTCTTGGGTACATCATCTTTTTTTTCTTTTTTATGAACATTGCAATATCAAATTTTAATGATTTTTTTGCCATTTTTAGTGCTTCATCAAATCTTACAATATTCCCTTTGAATTTTTTAGCAAATTTATCAGCATCAATTTTATCTTTAAAAGCTAGTTTTGAAACTTTTGACATTGTTCCCATAATTTTAGAATTTACTACATAGTATGCATTTTTTGCTAATATAGGTTGTTCTGTTTTTGCATCGATTACTGATACTTTATTTTTATCAATATTGTGCTCTTTCATATCAACAGCTAAACATCTCATACTACAATATTGTCTATTTGTACCATCTTTTAATGTAGATGAATGGGATGTCTTGTAAAAGTTTTTTATTTTCATTCCACATATTGGACACCAATGTTTTGATGTTCCTTTTTGTGTAAGTACAGGAGAATTTGTTGCTTTTTTTGTGAAACCTTCACCACTAGCAGATGATAATAGTATTAGTAATAGAAATGGAATCAGAGTTAATTTTTTATACATAGTTTGCCCTTTTAATGTTGTTATGATATTTTAACATTTGATTGTTAATTATATGTTAATTTATACTGTTGGTGCAATTATAAGAATAATTAGATAAAATATAATTTATTTTAAAATTAAAGAGGAATTTTTATGGACTTTTTTACAAACCCAAATATAGTATTTTATATAGTAGCGTATCTAGTTGGCTCTATACCATTTGGTTTATTATTGGCTAAAAAATATGCTGGTGTAAATGTACAAGAATCAGGTAGTAAAAGTATCGGTGCTACAAATGTTTTAAGAGTTGTAAAACAAACAAATCCTGCATTGGCTAAGAAACTAGGTATAGCAACAGTTTTACTTGATGCTTTAAAAGGTGCCTTAGTAGTTATCATTGCTATGGCTTATGGTATGAGTATTGAAACATTATGGGCTATTGCTATTATCTCTGTTTTGGGACATTGTTATAGTATATATTTGAGCTTTGAGGGTGGTAAAGGTGTTGCTACAGGACTTGGAGTATTTTTAGTTCTTATTCCAATACCTACTATTATTGGTGCTATAGTTTGGGGATTTTGTGCTAAGGTATTAAAAATATCTTCAATATCATCTTTATTAGGACTAATAGGAGTTGTGATATCTGCTATATTATTAAATAATGGTTTAGGTGTAGAATCAAATGCCCCTATGTATATAATCACATTTATAATTTTTTATAAGCATATTCCTAATATTGTTAGATTATTTCAAGGTCAAGAGGCTAAAGTTGCATAAACTAAAAGTATCTATAGATAAACTAGTATTTAAATCAATCATAGGAATTTTACCTTTTGAAAGGGTAAATAAGCAAAGAGTAAGTATAGATATCTCTTTTGAGTATAGTTTTATAAAAGATTCAAAAGATTTTATAGACTATAGCGAAGTATCAAAGTTGGTTAAGAAAACTATGAAGAAAGAAAAGTTTGAACTAATAGAAGATGCAATTTTAACTTTAGAAAAGTTAATCTACAAGAGATTTAACTTATCTAAGTTAAAGATAAAAATAACTAAGCCAGATATTTTAAAAGATTGTATAGTTAGTGTTTCTAACTAAATCTCCATCTTTTCATCTTTACATGAGTGTAGTTTTATCATAAACTGTGCTCCTTTATAATCTTTTCCATCAATTGTAGTAGTAACATTTGATACAGATAATTCACCGTCTACTTTTTCAATGATTGTTTTAGACATATCTAAACCTATACCAGTACCTTTATCATCAGATTTAGTAGTTACATATGGATCAAATACTTTATCAATAATATGATCAGGAACACCACCTGCACAATCAGTAATTGTCATAATTACTAGATCATTTTCTTCATAAGTTTTTACAAATATAGTTTTAATCTCTGGGTCTTTTTCCAAAATAATATCTCTTGCATTATTGAAAATATTAATAATAACTTGATTTAATTCATTTGGATATCCTGTAACGTAAAGATCTTTAGCTAGTTGCAAATCAAATTGAATATTTTGTGTTTCATAAACTTTACCTGTAAGTTTTAGAACTTCACTTACACAACCATCAATATTGTAACAACTTTTTGACTGTTCTTTAAAGAAATCCCTAAAATCATTCATAGTTGTATTCATATATTCAATTTGTTTTGATATATTTTCTGTTTGTTTTGATAATAACTCTTTATCAAAGTCATCTAATATAATATGCATATCAATAGCACTACTTGCTATAGAGATACCATTTAAGGGTTGTTTCCATTGATGAATAATAGCTCCCATCATCTCACCCATAGCAGCAGTTCTGCTTTTTTGAACTAGAAGTTTCTCTTTATTTAGATTTTTTTCAACTTCAACTTTTACTTTAGCATCTAATATATCGTTTTCATCTTTTAGTTCTTTTTCTCTTTTTATTAGTGTTACAGAATAATAGATAACTAAAAGAAGCATAGCTCCTGCAATAAAAATTAATATTTTATTTCTCATAGTTTTATTTGCAGCTAAATCAATATCAAGAGGAGTAATAACTTCTAAAAATCCCCTTTTATCTCCTAGTTTCCAATGCCCTTTTTCCCAAGTTCTATCAGGATGATTGTTATGGCAACTTACACATGATGGATCAGTCATATAATCTACAACGGCAACCCTTAATACTGGTTTACCATCAATAGTATCTCTCTTTACCCACATAGTATTTTTGTCTTTTTTCATATATTCAATAACTTCTTTTTGAACAGGAGTTAATGTTCTATTGGCTTTAGGTTTAAAAGGGTATTCACTAAAAAAGTCAAATTTTAAACCAGTGTTGTTACTATATATTTTACTTAAATCATGAATAGTAGTTGTTGGAAATGGTAGCTTTCCATTTACACCATAGTGATCATAGTCGAATTTCAATTGAGGTGCATATTTTTTTACATCTTTAACAACGCTATCTACATAATATGCTCTTGTTAATTTAATTTGAGCTACTGTATTTTGACTATTTCTTACAACAGTATCTATTGTATTTTGTTCAGTTACTTTTGGTATATAAACAAAAAGTGTTGCAATAATCATCAATGATACTGCAATAACTGAAATAAGTATTTTACTTTTTAATAATATTTTTAACATTAAATTCCCTTATATTAAATCTAAGAAGTCACTTTTATATATTATAACATCTTTCGACTGTTTGTTGTATATAAATCTTTTGTCACCTTCTTTGATTTTGTCTAAAATCATAGTTTTTATTTGACTATCTGTTTTGTTGTGATTTTTCATAAAAATGAAAAAATCTTTTATATCCATTAGTTCAAAGTTGACATCTGATTCTTTTTTTGATTTATTTTGTGTACTATTTTTATCTATTATATGTTCAGGCTTGTGTGATACTTTATAAAGTGTTCGCATCTCATTAAAAGCACTTTTAAGAAGATCTACTTCACTTTGAAAAACATTCATTATCTTCTCTTGCTGCTTCTCAAGTCTAGTTATCTCGCTATCTTTTTGTTTTTTTAAAAACTTAATAGTTTTTTTTAATAGTTCAATTTGTTGATCTTTTACTTCAATAATTTTATCATTGTTTTGTATATTATTTTGTTTTTGGATGTTTGAATTTGTAGATACCTTTGAATCAACATATACAAATATTTTACCATCTTTTTTTATAGATTCTAATTGCCCTTTTTTTATTCTATAGTGGATACCTTGTAAAGATAGTCCTAAGATATGAGCAGCTTCACTACTAGATACTAATTTTTTCAAACTTCAGAATTCTTAGTTATTATCTTCACTATTAATTGTAATGATTGTATGTACATTTCCTCTTGGATTAAAATCTGCAATAATTTTGATTCTTTTAGGATTTAATCCATCTTTTAATGCATCAAATATCTCATTTGCACTATTTTCATGAGATATATGTCTATTCATAAATGAATTTATATAAAGCTTTAGCGCTTTTAATTCAATTACTTTATCATTGGGAACATAAGATAGTTTTATATTTGCAAAATCTGGGTAACCACTTCTTGGGCATTTACACATAAATTCTGGTAACTCTATATCAATAGTATAGTTTTTTTTATGTTCATTAGGCCAATAGTTTTCTTTTGATTGAATGTTAAAGTTGGCAATCTCTTCTTCCCCATATTTCATATAAAGTATCCTTTGTAATATTTTGTTTTTGACTTTAAGTGCATTATACAAAATATTATGTTAAATTCTTATAACTTATATATAAATATAATTTAAGGAATTATTTAATGGATATATTATCAATTATAGTAGTAACACTGTTTTTATCATTATCTTTTAATCTGGTACTAAAAAAATTTCATGTATCTCCAATAGTTGGTTATATATTTACAGGTATGACAATTGCAGTTTTTATGGACTTTGCAGATATAAATCAAGAATACTTATCACATATAGCAGAGTTTGGAATAGTTTTTTTAATGTTTACTATTGGTTTGGAGTTTTCAGTAAATCATCTAAAACAGATGAAAAAAGAGGTATTTGTTTTTGGTACACTACAAGTTGTATTGACAACAATATTTTTTACATATGTTGCAAATCTTGTTTTTGGATTAGATATGAAAACTTCAATAGTAATAGGTTCAGCTTTAGCTTTATCTTCTACGGCTATTGTATTAAAAGTATTAAATGATAATGGAGATATCCATAGACCTTATGGTAGAAATAGTGTTGGAATTTTAATATTTCAAGATATAGCTGTTATCCCTATTTTACTTATGATTACTATACTTAGTGACTCAACTGTATCATTGCCAAATATGTTATTAAATACTTTATTATCTGCAATTGTAGTAGGTGTAGTACTTTATTTATTAGGTAAATATGTAACAGCTAAATTTTTAGAATATGTTGTAAATACAAAAGTTGAAGAGCTTTTTATAGCATCAATATTATTGATTGTTTTAAGTTCAGCACTTTTTGCACATACTTTTGGTTTTTCATATTCTTTAGGTGCTTTTTTAGCAGGAATGTTGATCGCAGAAACAAAGTATAAATGGCAAATAGAAGCTGATCTTGTACCATTTAGAGATCTACTTTTAGGAGTATTTTTTATATCAGTCGGGATGCAAGTAAACTTTACATCTTTAATAGATAACTTTTTTACAATTATATTTTTGTCTGTGGCTATTTTAGCTTTAAAAGTTGTGATTATATTTTTAATATTAAGAGTATTTACATTTACAAAAAGGGCTATTAAAACAGCACTTACCTTAGCTCAAGTGGGAGAGTTTTCTTTTGCAGTATTTGCACTTGCAAGTGCAAATAACTTAATAACTCAAGAGATAAATGAGATAATGATACCAGTTGTTATAGTATCTTTACTTTTTACATCATTATCTTTAAGATATGTAAGAGCTTTTGTTGACTTTTTTCAAAAAGAGCGTTCAGAAGTTTTACAAGAACCTATGGTAAGTGCAGGGATAAAGGATCATATTATTGTATGTGGATACTCTTTATTAGGGCAGAAGATAGTCAAACAATTAAAACATTCTAAACTAGCATATGTAGCAATAGAACATAATGCACAGCATGTAAAAATAGGTGAAACAAGAGAAGATATTGTTTTTTTTGGTAATGCAGCTTCTAAAATAATGCTTAACTCTTTATATATAAAAAATGCAGTAGCAGTAATAATAGCAATTGATAATGATGAAAAAATAAGATTGATATGTGAATCAATTAGAGATATAGATCCAGATATAAAAATTGTATTAAAAATAACTCATCAATCTCAAATAGATGATTTTAAAGATTTAAAAATTGATAAGATAATAAATGAAAATGAGATAGTTGCTTCGAAACTTATTGAAAAAGCCACTATGTGTAAGATTTAATAAATCTTATTTTACAATTTTTCCAATAACTTTTTTTGAGATAATATCACTTGATATTATCTTAACTTTAAGTTCAGTAAAAAGTTTTTCTCCTGAATAGTTTTCAAGATAGACTCTTGCTCCTATCATTGAGGAGTCATTTAATTTAACAATTTTATTTGTAGTATCTACAATTCTTGTATTAAATACCTTATCAATATTTTGATTTAAATATCTAGCGTATTTTCTATCTTCATAATCCCAAACTAAACTTGCAATTTCTCGCTCTGTTCCACTTATATCCTCACATATTTTTTCTATATCTTTTGGAATATTATTAGTTTTTAAAATTCTATGCAATACTAAATCAGAATATCTTCTAATAGGAGATGTAAAGTGGGAATAGTCTTTAAATCCAAGCCCAAAATGTTCTTGCTTTATGCTACTATATTTTGCTTGCTGTTGTGATTGGATAATTAGTTCATCAACCTCTTGCTCTATATTTGCATTTTTAGCTTTTGCTTGAATACTTAAGATTGTACTATGTACATCTTGTTTTAATTTTGCTTTTAGTCCAAGTTCATTAACATCATCTAAAAGTTTTTTTATTTTTGCAGGTGATGGTTCATCATGTACTCTAAATATACCTAAAAGTTTTAATTTTTTAGCTGCTTCTTGATTTGCTAGTAGCATACACTCTTCAATTAAACTATGAGATGGTGTAGATGATTCTACTTGATAACTTTTTAAACTTTCATCTTTGTTTAGAGTAAGTCTTACTTCATCATTTCTAAAATCATATCCATTTTTAAGTCTTTTGGATCTGAATTTTTTTGTTATATTATAAAGTTTTACAAATTCATTTTCACTATTATTTTTATTTAATATATCATCAATATATTCATATGAATATTTATGTTTTGATTCGATAGTTGCTTCAAATAGTTCAGCATTTTTTACTTTGAGATTTTTTAAATCTAATTTGATTTTAAAAACATAACTAAGTCGGGGTTTATTTGGTACTAATGAGCATAGATCAGTACTAAGTTCAAAAGGTAGCATAGGCAAAACTTTGTGTGGTAAATATATAGAAAAAGCTCTTTTTTGTGCTTCATTATCTAGGTTACTATGTTCTTTTACATAGGCACTAACATCTGCAATAGCAACATAAAGTTCACTATTTTTCTCATCATAATATATAGCATCATCATGATCTTTTGCTGATGCAGGATCAATAGTACAAAAATTCAAATGTGTTAAATCTATTCTCTTATTTGAGTCAATAGATGATGTTGGTATTTTTATATTATTAAACTGATCTAATCTATAAAGTTCATTGTACAGGTAAAGTGATATTATCTCATCAACTTTTGGATCAGTTATATTTCCTATATGTTTTGAGATATTATTATTTTTAATAACAGCGATATCTCCATCTAAGAGTCCTAATGATTCATTAACTATTTGAACACTCTCTTTTATTGTAAATAGTTTATTTTCTTGACAAAAAACTAAAACAGATGAATTTGATGATTCTATTATATATACAACTTTTGCTTTTGTTTTACCTTTGGGATTAAATAATATTTGTACAATAACTTTATCATCGTTGTATGCACCATTTAGATTATCAAATTCTACAAAGATCTTTTGAGAGCTATTATTATCTATATCTAATGTCGCAATTTTGTTACTAAGTTTTATTTTACCTATCTTATATTTGCTATTAAGAGTATATTTGTCATTTTTAAATTTTACAATTTCAATTGTTTGATTTTCATATATATTTTTCAGATTGTTCAATATTTGTTAACTTCCTAAGATAAATTTGAATATAATAATAGCAGATTATTATAAAAAGGTAGATTATCATGGGTGCATATTTTAAATTCAAACGAATCATAGGATTAAGTCTAGTAGGGCTATTTTTATTAACTAATAATTTGGTTGCTTCATCAAAACCAACTTTGCTATTTTACTGTGGGATAACTATGGTTAAACCTATGGTTGAGATATCTAAAATTATAGAAAAGAAGCATAATTGTAATATCAAAATTATTCAAGGTGGATCAAAAGATCTTTATCAATCACTAAGTTTCTCAAAAAAAGGAGATATATATCTACCTGGTTCTGATTCATATAGAAAAAAACATTTAAGTGAAGGATTGCTTTTAGATGGTGAATATATAGGCTATAACAAAGCTGCAATATTTGTATCAAAAGGAAATCCAAAAAAAATTAAAAACTTAGATAGTTTAGTAGATGAAAATATAGCAGTAGTTTTATGTAACCCAAAAAGTGGTAGTATTGGAAAAATGACAAAAAAACTTTTATATAAATATAAAGGTGAAGATTTTTTTGAAGAAGCATATGATTTAGCAGTTGAAATAGGTACTGATTCAAGAAATTTAAATAAAGCGATTAAAGAAAAAAGAGCTGATATGACAGTAAACTGGAGAGCTACTGGATTTTGGTCAGAAAATAATAAAAATATTGATGTTATTGAGATAGATGAAAAATATGCGCCTAAAAAGAAATTGGTCCTAAATTTACTAAAATCTTCTGAACATCCAGAAATAGTAAAAAGTTTTATGAAATTTGCTTCATCAAAAGATGGAATGAAAATCATGAAGAAATATGGTTTTAGATAACTAGATGGCAACTTATAAAACTAATAATACATACAAGAA
>CAZLZQ010000046.1:0-13552 GCA_964564065.1 uncultured Arcobacteraceae bacterium
TACAATTGATGATAGATAAAATAGTATAGATATAGATCCTGAAAATATACCTTTCCCATAACATTGTACTAAGTATTCTACTATACCACCACGACTAGGATAAGTTCCTGCTAATTTTGCTAAAGAGTAACCAGCACTTAAAGCTATAAGTCCACCTAAAATAAATGATATCCAAACAAGATTTCCAGCAATAGCTCCTGCTTGACCAAGTAGTACAAATATACCCGCTCCTACCATAGATCCAATACCTAAAAATATTGCACTCCATAACCCAAATGACTTTTTCAATTTTAAATCCTTATACAATGTAGTTGTATATGCTATCATATTAACACTACATTAACATTTAGATGATAACATTATATTATAAAATTAATAATTAAGGATAATAATAAAAAGTTTAATTAAGCCTAAAAATGCAACTTAAGTTGCAAAACTCTTCTTCAAATTCTTATATACTTTCATCAGCTTAAGAAAATAACTTAAGTAATAAAATTTTTAAGGGGTTAAAAATGTTAATTACAAGATATAAAAGACCAGTACAATCATATTCACCTTTTGCAGGTTTGGATCTATTTAATGAATTTATGAATAAGTTTGAAAAATCAGCAGAAACTACAAATATTATGGATTTTAATCCAAATGTAAATACTAGAGAGGGTAAAGAAGCATATCATATTGAGCTTGATTTACCAGGTATAAAAAAAGAAAATGTAGATATAAGTGTAGAAGAGAATACCCTTACTATCTCAGGAACTAGAGAATTAAAAGATGAGATAAAAGAGGAAAATTACTACAAAATTGAGAGTAGTTATGGAAAATTTAGTAGAAGTTTTAGTTTACCAGAAAAAGTAGATATTGAAAATATAAAAGCAGTTTCTCAAGATGGTGTATTAGAGGTAATTATTCCAAAATTAAAAATTGTAGAAAATAAAGTTCAAAAAATTGAGATTAAATAAAGGAGATTTATTATGAATTTAGTAAAAACATCAAAAGATTTAGTTAAAAATGTTGAGAAAAAAGTAGATAAAGGTTTAGAAGTAGTAAAAGATACATTTGATAATGTTGCAAGACATTTACCATTTGCAAATTTAGCAAGACATACAAATGATACTTTTGATATAGAGATAGATCTTCCTGGTGTAAAAAAAGAAGATATAGATCTTAAAATAGAGGATGGATATCTTACTATTAATGCTGTTAGAAGATTTACAAAAGAGCTCAAAGAAGATGATTATTATTTATGTGAATCTAGTTTTGGACTTATAAGTAGAAGTTTTGCTATTGCAGATAATATAGATGTTGAGAAAATTGATGCTAAATATGAAGATGGAAGATTATATTTGACATTTGAAAAGTTAGAATCAAAAAAAGTAAAAACAATAGCTATTAAATAGTAATAAATAAGGGGAAATATATGGAACATTTAAGTAATATCTTTAAGAAAAATAAAAAGGAGATTAAAAAATATATATTTAGTATTATCAATAATGTTGATAATACTAATATTGATAAAGAAAACTTATCGAAACATTTTTCCTCTTTTAATTCTTTAAAAGATATTTATGTTTCAGATAAAGATTGTAAGCAAATAAGTCCTGTATATTCAAAAAATAATAGTGATAATATAAGAATTAATACATCAAGAAATTCATTAAAAGAAAATATTAATCTTGATGAAAATGGAGAGTATATTAGTTCCGCTTATTTGTGTAGTAGTGATGGAAATCCTACTATCACAGTTACAAAAGAGTTAGATGATCATAAACTTGTAACATTTAATTTTAACTTATCAAAACTTTTAGATGATTTAAAATATATTAATAATGGAAATTTTTTTAATATAATGACAAAATTTATATATGGATCAATAGGTTATAGTTTAACTTTATTTGCTTTTATTTTAATAATATATTCACTATATAATTTTACATATCATAGTTATATAGGTGATATTAGTGTATTTCAATTAATTTTTAAATCAACAATTGCCCTTACATTAGGTCTTGCAATATTTGATTTATCAAAAAACTTATTAGAGCATGAGGTTATATATAAAGAACAATTTACGGAAGAGCATGGTAGTAATAAATTACTTGAGAAATTTTTAGTTTCTATTATAATTGCACTTTCTATTGAGGCATTAATGACAGTATTTAAAATTGCATTAACTGATTATAAAGATATAATATATGCTGTTTACTTAATACTTGCAGTATCTGTTATGATAGTTTCTTTAAGTTATTTTAATAAAACAATTAAATAAATTTATATTTAATAACTCTTGTATTATACTTTGTTTAAATATAATTAAAAGAATAAATATGAAACAAGAGTCAAAAAGTATAGAATTATTTAATAATGTTAGTGATAGCTTTGAGCAAGAGTTATATCAAGTATCCAAAACTATATCTTATGATAAAGGGAGTAATCCTTTTTATCCAGAAGATCTATTGAAATATTTTTATATGGTAGTTGATGGTCGGATAAAAACTTATCAGATAAACTTTGATAATGAGAAAGAGCAAACTATTTTTGTATATAAAAGAGGTGATATGTTTGATATTATCTCTTTATTAGATAATAAGCCACATGAGGTTGTATTTGAAGTTCTCGAAGATTGTACCGTACTTCAAATTCCAATAGATAAAGTAAGGTATTGGATAGATACAAATCAAACTTTCAATAAAAAGTTTTTCCCATATTTAGCACAGGCAATGCGACATACAGAGCAATTGGCAACAGATATTTCACTATATGATACAAAAGATAGATTGGTGAATCTATTGATTCAGAATGTAAATCCAGATAATCATTTTAAATACCAACTATTACAAAACCTTACAAATAGTGAGATAGCAAAAATATTAGGTACAGTTAGACATGTAGTAGAAAGAACCATTAAACAATTGAAGAATGATAAAATTATAGAAAAAAGTAGAAAAGTTATAAAAATATTAGATTTTGAGAAGTTATTAGAAAAAACATCAAGTATGTTACTTAAATAATTTTGCCATAGAGATATATGGATTTTCATCAGTATATATTTTTATAAATTCAATACCAGATTTTTTTAGATTTTCATATAAAATATGGTCGTTTATTTTTACTTTTTTTTCATATTCTTTAGCTAAAGTATTGTTTATATTACCATTGAAAGTTTTACTCGAAGATGGATCTTTAAAATTTACATTTCCCATTATAGATGGTTTTTCTTCAAATTTATCTCTTACAATTATAGCTATGACCTCATGTTTTTTTGATAATACTTTAATATTTAGATCTTTAGTATTAAAAAAGTCACCTATTAAAAAAATGATAGATTTCTCTTTTATTTTATTATAGAGTTCATCTTTAATAATTTTATAATCAACTCTCTTATTCAAGCAATCATATTGATAAATATTTTTACACATAGATTCTACACCAAGTAATTTTTTTGTTTTTTTTGTAGATAAAGTTACTTGTTCGTTTGCTATAAAACTACTATAACTATCAGATTGAGCAGCACAACTATATCCTAATATAGCACATATTTCAGTGATAAGATCTTGTTTTAATTTTACGCTACCAAAATGTACACTACCTCCTAGAATTGGAACAATATTTATATTTAGTTCTCTTTGAGTATGAAAAACTTTTACATAAGGCTTTTGCTGTTTTGCACTAATCACCCAATCTATTTTTCGTATATCTTCACCATCTTCATATTCTCTAAGTTCAACAAAATCATAACCTTCCCCTTTAAATTTTGAAGTATTATTTCCTATTTGTTGTGAAAAAACTGCTTTTTTAGTTTTTATAAGTAATTTCTTTAAACTTTTGCTCATGTCAATTTAATATTTATACCCAGATATTATCAATAAGACGAGTATTTCCGATCTTTACTGCAATTAATATTATTGTATTTTGAATCTCAATAATACCAATTTTATTAAAATCTTTATTAACTATCTCCACATATTCCACATCAATATTATTGTATTTTTCTAAATATTTGTATATAGAGCTGATTAATATATTACAACTTAGTTCATTTTGACCTATTGATTTAGCTGCTATATTTAATGATTTAGAAATATGTAAAGCTAACTCCCTCTCTTTTTTTGAGAGATAAATATTTCTACTACTATATGCTAATCCATCTTTTTCTCTTATAATATCACAGGCAATAATATTTATATCTAAGTATAAGTTTTTAACCATCTGAGTTATAAGACTTAATTGTTGTGCATCTTTTTTACCAAAATAAGCATTTGTAGGATTAACAATATTTAGTAGTTTTAGTACTATTTGGAGCATACCATCAAAATGACCAGGTCTTTTAAAACCTTCAAGTATAAAACCTTTTATTTTTGGAGCATGTATAGTAAGTTCATCTTTCTTATACATAGTATTAATATTTGGCATAAAAAGATAATCTACTCCACAAAGCTCACAAATTTTCTTATCTGCTTCATCTTTTCTAGGATATTTATCTAAATCTTCACCTTCCAAAAACTGAGTAGGATTAACAAAAATTGATACTACAACTAATTGATTTTCAATTTTTGCTTTTTTTATTAATGATATATGTCCATCATGTAACGCACCCATTGTAGGTACAAAGCCAATATTATTATATTGCTTTAAATGATTTTTTAAATCTTCTATATTATCAACAATCTTCATATTATTAAAAATTAGGCCTTGATATCTAAAATAGTATCTTGTACAGCATTTTGAACAGAAATAACATTTGCATTTGCACTATATGAGATTGGTATCTCAATTTGTTTTACTATCTCATCAGTAAAATTAATATCAGATGTATCATCCGACAAAGTATCTTCTTCTGATATATTTGAAGGTGTGCTTAATTTTACAATTGATTCTGAAGTCTCTTGAAGTTCCTTTTCAAGTTGTACCATTGAATTTAGATTATTATTTATTTTCATTTTTATCTCCTTGCATTGATATGATCATTTTATTTAAATTAGCCTGGGTGGAAATGGTTATATCTGATGAACTTAAATCAGAAGGACCACTACTTGCTCTTTTTAATTGATCAAGTTTGAATTGAGCAGCTTTAGGATCATCAGGTATTGAAGTATCTAGCCTTACTGATCCACCAACTGCATACATCTTCCCATCAGGCCCTTTTTGATAACTATATGAGATAGGTGCTGTAGTATGTCCAATTGTTGCATGTATTTGTTCATGAGTTCTTATATCTGAATCAGATTTTTTAAACTTTGATAACACTCTTTCAAAATCTTCTTGATCATAATTCTTTATAGATGTAGATTGTTCAATATAATCTGTTTTTTTTATAGAATTTAATTTCTCAGTTTCTTCAATTTTCTCTAATTGAGCATATTTTTCAGAAAGCTTTATATTTAATTGATTTAACGATATATTAGTAAAAGTATCAGTTATAATCTCCATAAAATCACCTTTTTAAGTATTACTTATATATTATACAATTATTTATGAAAAAAGAATAAAAAAAGGGAGAAAATATATATTTTCTCCCTTTTTAGATAAATTATTTAAAAAATTATTAAGAATTAGATTTTTTAAAGTCCATTATCATAGCATATGCTTCATCTTTTAGTTTAAGCTTTGCTTTTTTCATTTTTTCAATCTCTACATGATCCATATGATCTACTCCACCAGCTTCTGCTTTGTCAAGTTTATCATGAAGCTCATTGTGCTCATTAAAAATTTTTTTAAAGTGTGCATTTGAAGTTTTTAGTTCTGTTACTATATCTCTGTGTTCGTGAAACATTTTGAATCCTTTTATTTTATTTTTGTTATTTTATCTAATATTTGCTTAAGTCCGATAATCTGCATTTATCTTAACATAATCATAACCTAAATCACATCCATATGCCGTAAATGAACCATCACTTATCCCTAAATCACAAGTAATTTTAAACTCTTTATTTATTAAAACTTTTGCAGCTTTCTCTTCAATTTCAGTAGAAAATAATATTTCACCTTTATTGTATACAAGTACATCTTTAAAGCTAATAGTTAATAATGTTTCATTACACTTAGCACCTGATGCCCCAATAGTGGAAGCTATTCGTCCCCAGTTTGGATCCTCTCCAAATAAAGCAGTTTTAACTAAAAGTGAATTAGATAATGTTTTAGCTACTATTTGAGCCTCTTCATTGTTTAAAGCACCTGTAACTTCAAAAGCAACTGCTTTTTTAGCACCTTCCCCATCTGCTACCATAAGCATTGCCATATCATGCATAACTAATCGTAAAGCCTCTTTAAAAGCCTCTTTATCATAAGAGTTTGATTTTTTATTAGCCATTAAGATTACAGTATCATTAGTGGATGTATCTCCATCTACACTTATTGCATTAAATGTGGTGATTGAATTTTCTTGTAATAATTCTTTCATATCCTCTTTTGGAATATTTGCATCAGTACAGATAAAGCATAACATAGTTGCAAGGTTTGGATTAATCATCCCAGCACCTTTTGCAATAGCCCCAATTTTAAATGTTGAACCATCTTTTAATTTTACATTATAAAAACAATTTTTAGGGTAACTATCAGTTGTCATTATAGCATTAGATAAATTGATACCATTTTTATTTGATAAGTTAAAACTTAATGCTCCCTCAAGTATTTTTTCTTTTGGAAGTCTAACTCCAATTACACCAGTACTACTCATTATTGGATTTTTAATTTTAGGAAATTTATTTTCTATTGAGTTGAAAAGTTCATCAATATCATCTATTCCTGATTGACCAGTCATAGCATTTGCATTTTTAGAATTTATTAAGATAAAATTTGATTGAAAGTTATTGTCATATCTTAAATAATGTCTTAATGGAGCAGCTTTAAAGTTATTACTTGTAAAAATTGCTGCTACATCACATAACACATCACTATAAATAAATCCCATATCTAAGTTATTTTTTGCCTTAAGACCTGCACTTATACCATCACAATAAAATCCGTCAATATCAGATAAACTACCTTTTAATGGAAATATACTAAACATTTTTTAAATCCTTTGGTTTCTCTTTTCTATTTATTAATATCTTTGCTTTTGCTATACCAGATTGGTTTCCTACAACAAGAAGTTTACACCCTTTTTTTACTATTGTATTACTTTTTGGAGTTTGGATAAAGTTTCCATTTTTTTCAGTGATTCCAATTATACTTACTTTTAGAATATCTCTTAAATGTGCATCTTTAATCTGTTGATCTAGAAACCAACTATCATCTTGTATATAGATCTCTTCCATATCAATAGGAGTATCTTTTTTATATAAAAACTCTTCTAAAACATTTTCCATATCTGGCCTAACTGCCATAGCACTAACTCTTTTTGCCATAAGTTCTGGAGGTGCTACAACTTTATTTGCTCCAAGTTTTTTTAATCTTTCAATATCTTTTTTAGATTCTGCATTGCAGATTATTAAAAATGGATTTTTTCTACCTAACTCTTTCTCGTAAAGTCTAACAGATGCAATGATAGTGATACTATCAGATATATTTTTAGATAAAGAGATTACACCTTTAGCACTAGATAAATGAGATTTTAGAAATGCTTTTTCTGTATATGTTTCCTCTTTTATATAATAAGGATAGTTATGTTTATTGGCAATCTCTTCCATATCTTCACTAGGGTCTACAATCACAAATGGTATATGACTATGTTTAAATTGTTCAGCTAGTTGTACTGTATATTCATTGTGATTGAAAATCACAAAATGATTTCTAAGTCTTGCTATTTTATATAACATATCTCTTTCCTTATAAAGGTCTAAAAACTTTCCTGTAACCATAACTTGAATAAGTGCAGTTATAGATAAAGTAAATATTAAAAATCCAAATATTATTAGAGTGATAGTAAACATTCTACCAGCTTGTGAAATATGTCCTATTTCACCAAAACCAACAGTAGTAAATGTAATACCAGTTTGATAAATTGCATCCAAAATTGGAAAATCATCAATAACCATGTATCCAATGGTACCTACCATCATAATAACTTGCAATAATATTAAAGGGAGTCTAAAGTGTTTAAATTGAGAGTAAATCTCTTTGTTTAGGTCAAACTCTGGCTTGGTACTTCTATATTCCCAACCCAAAGCCTTTTTGATGCTTCTTATGTATTTCATAAAAACATCTTAATTGTTACTTATGAATTCTTTTTAAGAGTTCTAAGTTCTTTTGCAGAAATTTTAATTTTTCTTGTTGTTCCATCTTCTAAACTGATTCTAACTGATCTTAAATTTGGTAAAAATTTTCTTTTTGTTCTGTTTTTCGCGTGACTTACGTTATTTCCAGACATTGGACCTTTACCAGAAAGCATACATCTTCTTGCCATTTTTCTTTCCTTGAGTTGTTAATTTTGCGTAATTCTATCTAAATAGTTCTTAAAGTATTATTTAATATATTTGATATTAAAAATATGTATTTACATCAAATAGTGGATTTGGCCTTTTATTGGCACTTGGTTCTAATTTATCAAAACCTTTACTTAATGCACCCTCTTTAGGTGGATCCAAAAGCATCCCTAATGATATTATAATAATAAAGAGAAAAGATAGCGCATAAACTATCCATTCGCTTTGAATTTTATGTTTTAAGTCGTACTTACTATTAATATATTTAGTTATCATTTTTCTTGAAAAAAATATTGTCAATAAAAAAAGTAAACTTGACATAAAAATAGTAGGTGTCATCTAAGCCTCTTTTGATTCTAAAAATTCTTCATAACTACCATCGAAATCGATAATAGAACCATCTTCTTGAATCTCTATAATTCTATTAGCAAATGCATCAAGTAATTCTCTATCGTGAGATACACAAATTACAGTTCCCTCAAATGCTAATAATCCTTCACCTAATGCAATAATAGCTTCTAGATCAAGGTGATTTGTAGGCTCATCTAAAAGTAGAAAATTTCTTTTCTCAAGCATAATTTTACTTAACATCATTCTATGTTTTTCACCACCAGAACAGTTAACTACACTTTTTTCTTGCTCTTCTCCATTAAAAAGCATTCTACCAAGACAATTTCTAATCTCAGCAATATCTGCTTCTCTATCACAATCTCTTAACCAATCATAAAGTGTAATTTCACCTTTGATCAAATCTGTAGAGTTTTGAGGAAAGTAACTAACTGTTGATGTAGCACCCCATTTTATTTCACCTTCATCAGGTTTAATATGTTCCATTAAAAGTTCACATAATGTAGTTTTACCTGCACCATTTGGTCCAATTAAAGCTATTTTATTACCTTTTTCAACCATTACATTTAGATCTTTTAATACCACATTTCCATCGTATGATTTTGAAAGGTTTTTAAACTCTAAGATCTCTTTACTTACTGGTTTTGCTTGTTTAAATATGATAGAAGGATCTCTTCTTGAGCTTACTGCAATTGATCCAATATCAAGTTTATCAAGTTGCTTTTGTCTTGATGTTGCTTGTTTGGCTTTAGATGCATTCGCACTAAATCTTCTAACAAATGCTTCAAGTTCCTCTTTCTCTTTCATTTTTTTATCTCTATCTACTGAAGCTTGTTTAGCTAAAACTGTAGATGCAATATACCAATCATCATAAGAACCTGTAAATTCTCTAATTTGTTTAAAATCAACATCAAGAATATGAGTACATACTGCATTTAAAAAGTGTCTATCATGCGAGATAACAACCATTGTTCCATCATGATGTTGAAGCTGATTTTCTAACCAAGAAATTGTAGCCATATCAAGGTTATTTGTAGGCTCATCCAAGAATAATACATCTGGTTTTGGAAAAAGTACTTGAGCAAGTAAAACTTTAAATTTATCTCCACCTGTTATACTACTCATCAAATCATTATGTTGTGACGCTGGAAAACCAAGTGCTTCAAGAATTTTAGTGATTTTTACATCATATTCATATGTAGGATCCTCTTCACAGCAAATTATCTCTAATTCACCTAATCTTTCACCTATCTCATCTGTATACTCTTCAAGATAAAGTTTCTCTTTTTCATTGATTGCATCATAAAGCCTTCTATTACCTTGAAGTACAGTATCTGCTAAAGTTGATTCTTCATATGCAAATTGATTTTGCCCTAAAACACCTACTTTTTTACCATTTTGAACTTGAACTTCACCATCTGTAATCTCTTCTGTACCACTTAGCATATTTAGAAAAGTTGTTTTACCCGCTCCATTCGCTCCAATAAGACCATATCTTTTACCATTATTTAAAGATAAGTTAATATCTTGAAATAATGTTCTTGAACCAAAAGTCTTTTTCAGATTTACAATTTTTACCATAAATTTTTACCCTTTTTATTTTGTTGTTTATATTTTACTTATTATATCTAAATATTAATCAAAAACCAAAAAGTGAACTTTTTAATATAAACTATCCATATCTATTGAGGCAATACTACTTTTTATACTATGTAATATTCCCAAAAGCTTTGTAGTGTTTTTTGATTTTAAAAGTAATTCATATCTATATTTATTTGCAATTTTAAATATACCACTTTCACCAAATCCAATAATATGTACATCTTTATTATTAATAAAATTTTCTACATATTTATCTAGTTCTCTTTTTGCAATAGTTGCATTTTTATGACTAAATACGACTCTGGCTAATCTTACATAAGGTGGATAAATATCTTTTCTTTGTATTAATTCATCTTGTAAAAAATCTTCATAAGTTGATAATGAGAGATAGTTATTAAAGAAATCTTCATTTTTAGTTTGAACTAATACCTCTCCAAAACCTTTTCTTCCACTTCTTCCTGCTATTTGAATGAGAAGAGAAAGTGCTTTTTCTCTTACTTTATAGCTTGTCATATTTAGAACAGAATCTATACCTAAAACAACAGCTAAAGTTACATTGTGATAGTCATGTCCTTTTGATAACATCTGTGTACCTACTAAAATATCTATTTTATTATCATTAAAATTTTTTAAAATCTTTTTTAGTTGAGTATCTGTTTTTACTTTATCTCTATCAAATGTTTCAATAATATTATTTTTAAATATCTCTTGAAGTTGTGACGTTACTTCAGCTGTACCTAGTCTAAAATTTTCTATTTTACCTATATTGCAAGATGGACATATAGTAGGAATAGTTTGAGTGTAGTTACAATAGTGACATTGTAAAGCATTGGTTTTTTTGTGTAAACTCATACTTACAGAACAAAATGGACATTCAACAGACTTTCCACAATCTTTGCAAATCTGATATTTGAAATTTGCTCTTGTTGGTAAAAATACAATTACTTGTTCATTTTTATTAATTGTAGTTCTTATCTTATCTATGATTATGTCATTTAATTCTAAATTTGATTTGTTAAATGATATTTTTTTTTCTGATTTATGAAATGTTTGTGTAATTCTTGTATATGGTATTTTGTAAAAACTACCTAAACTTGGTGTTGCACTGCCTAAAACTACTTGCGTATTATACTTTGAACCAATATATATTGATAAATCTTTTACGTTTAATCTAGGCTTTTGATCTGATTTATAAGAATCATCATGTTCCTCATCAACGATAATAATGCCTAATTCTTTAAATGGTAAAAAAAGAGATGATCTAGCACCTGCAATAACTTTTACTCTACCTGCAAGTAAATCTTCTATAATTTTTTCTTTTTTCTTTTTTTGTATTTTAGAGTGCCAAATTGCAATATGATCTTTAAATACTTTAGTAAGTCTTTGTTCCATTTGTGGTGTTAAAGATATCTCTGGTATTAGAAGTAAGGCTTGTTTATTTTGAGATAAAATATTTTCAATAGCTTTTATGTAGATCTCTGTTTTTCCACTACCTGTATTGGCAAATAATAAACTTACATTATTTTTTTGAATAAAATCATAAGCTTTTTCTTGCTCTTTAGATAAAATAATATCACTTTTTATAGGATTTTGTAATGGTATTTTTTCAATATTGTAAAAAGGTGTATAGATACTTAATGCTTCACCCATACTACAAACATAATATTTAGAGATAAATGATGCTGTTTCAATCATCTTTGTATCATAATATTTATTGGATATTTCAGATATATTTTTACATTTAAATGATGGTTTCTCTTCTATTGATACTATCACCCCTTTTTGAAGTTTTTCTCTTCGCTGTAAAGTTACTTCAACTAAACTACCAACTTGAATATTATCTTGATATTGATAAGTAAGTGGTTCAAGAGGTGATTTTAAAAGTGCTATTTTATAGTAGTTCATTAGGTGAAAAGTCCATGATATTAAAATTTTATCTTTTATTATATCAGTTATTTAATTTGATTTGGTATAATAATATTATGTTAAAGATTCATGATATAAAACCAATTGTTCAAATACCAGATTTTACAATATATATTTATTATAGTTTGATAGTGGTATGTTTTTTAGTTTTTATGATCATAATATATTATATTTTTAAATTATTTAAAAAAAGTGAAATATCAAAAGAGAAAAAATATTTTAATATATTAAAAAATATAGATTTCAAAGATACAAAAAAAGCATCATATCAGATATCTAAATATGGAAGATTATTGGCAAATAGTGAGAGAGAAAAAAGAATAATAGATGATATACATAGTAGTTTAGAAATGTATAAATATAAAAAAAATATTCAAAGTGAAATATCAATAGATATTAAAAATCAATTTGAAATATTTATGGATTCATTAGATGTTAAATAGTTTTGAATATCCTTATGTTTTATTGCTTATTATATTGTTTATAATATGTTCAAAATATTGTAAAGCCAAAGTTGAGTCTTATTATATGCCACACCTTGAGATATATAATAGTTCAAATTCAATAAATAGTAATCTAGTTACACTACTTAAATGGTTTACTATAATATTTGCAATTATTGCATTGGCTTCACCCATTAAAGAATTAAATATAATTAATACCAAAAATAATGGTATAGATATGATCTTATCTTTAGATACAAGTGGTTCAATGCGACAAATTGGTTTTAATAGAGATAATTTAGAACAAAATAGATGGGATGTTGTAAGTGATATTGTAAAGAATTTTATTAGTGTACGTAAAAATGATAATATTGGTTTAGTAGTATTTGGTACATCTGTAATGACTGCCTCTCCTCTTAGTTATGATAAAAAAGCTCAAAAAAGAATTATAGAAAGTTTAAGAATAGGGGTTGTTGGTGAAAAAACAGCTTTAATAAATAGTGTAGCAACATCAATAAATATTTTAAAAAATCGTAAAACAAAATCAAAAATTATCATTTTACTAACAGATGGAGATGATACTGCAAGTACAATTCCTCTAAAGATTGTTTTAAAAATGGCCAAAAAGTATAATATCAAAATATATACTATCTCAATTGCTGCAATCAATAGTTATACATTAAACCAATTATCTACAACTACTCATGGAAAATCATTTGTAGCTTTTAGTAAAGATGATTTAAAAGGTGTATATAAAACTATAAATCATTTAGAAAAAAGTAAACTATTGCAAAATAAAATTATACTAAAAGAGTATTATTTCTTTTATCCGTTGATATTAAGTTTTTTAACACTACTACTTTATATCTTTTT
>CAZLZQ010000047.1:0-13203 GCA_964564065.1 uncultured Arcobacteraceae bacterium
AAGAACTTATAAAGTAGTAAATAACGTAATTCTTTATTAAATATTATTAGTGTATAATCTAGCACTAATAATATTTAATGGACATTACTAATGAATTATCTAACTATAAAACAAAAACTAATCCTTATTATGATCATCCCTTTTCTAGGGCTACTTTACTTTTCTATCTCATCTTTAATCATTAAAAACGAAAATCTTCAATATATAAATAAATTTGAAAAATATTTAGAGTTTAGTAAAAAAGCAAACTTATTTATACATGAACTACAAATAGAACGAGGATTAACAGCGGGTTTTATTGGAAAAAATGGAAAAATCTTTAAAAATAAACTTACTGTACATAGAAAAAGTGCAGATAAATTATACGATAACTTAAAAGAATATATAGTAAAAAATAAACTATTTTTTGATAAATATATAAATCATCTTATAAAAAAAGAAAGATTAATAGACTTTAGAAAAAGTGTTGATAAGTTAGATGTATCTCATCTAGAATCTATGGAGTTTTATACAAAAGAGATCGAATCACTTTTATATTCTATCTCTAAAATAACACTACTTAGTAAAGATTTTGATATATCTACACAATCTGTAGGATTATTAAATTTAATATATGCAAAAGAGTATGCAGGACAAGAGAGAGCTATAGTAAATAATATATTTTCATCAGAGACATTTACAAATAAAACATTTATAAAAATTAGTACTCTAAATAGTAAATTCAATGCACATATAAGTTTATTTAAAGATACAAGCGATAAAGAAAGTTTAAATTATTTTTATAAACATTTTAGAACAAAAGATGTTTATAAATTTAAACAGATGCAAAATTTCATCTACACAAAAATATATAAAAATGAAATAGTATCAAAACTAAAAGCTACTGCTGGATATGGTGGATTAATTCATAATTTTAAGAATTACCTACTAAGAGGAGATATTAAATATAAAAATAAATTTTTAGAAGAATATAAAATATTAAAAAATTTAATTAACCAATATAAACAATACAATATTACAAAAGAGGAGATTGAGTTATTAACTTTAGTCCAAAAAACTTTTACTAACTATAAATCACATCTTAATAATATCTCAAATAGAAGTAAAGATAATATTAAAAATATTGATAAAGAGGTTATTGTTGATGATTTTCCAGCAATAAATGCTTTAAATATTTTAGAAACAAAAATAATTGGTGTAGATTCAAATGAATGGTTTACTTTAGCATCAAATAGAATTGATATACTAAAAGAAGTTGAAAAGATATTAACACAAAAACTTCTTATAATGAAAAATAATTCAAAACAAGAATTAGTAAATAGTTTATTTTATCAAAAATTATTTTTTACTATTTTCATAATATTATATATGATATTATTTTTTTTAATATACAAAGATATAATAACTAAATTAAATACACTACAAAATGGTCTTATCTCTTTTTTAAAATTTGTAACAAAAAAAGAGCGTAAATATAAATTACTAAATATTTCAGGAGTAGATGAATTCTCTACGATATCTAAAGTTTTAAATAAGAGTATGAAGCAAACAGCTATTCATATTCAAGAGGAGATAAAATTAGCCTCTCAACAAGAGATACAAATTCAAGAGTCAACAAAAATGGCTCAAATGGGTGAGATGATTGGAAATATAGCTCATCAATGGAGACAACCTTTAAGCGTAATAAGTACAAGTGCTAGTGGTATGATGATTGAAAAAGAATATAATATACTTAGTGATGAAAAGTTTAATCTACACTGTGAAAATATATTAACAAATAGTGATCTTTTATCTGAAACTATAGATATATTTAGAGATATAACAACTGAAAAAAAAGAATTGAAAAAAGTTATTATACAAGATAGGATAAATATTGCATTAAAAGTTTTATCATCAACATTAGAGAATTATAATATTAAATTAATTAATAATATAAACTATACTCATCCAATTGAATTGACAATTATGGTAGGTGAGCTTTCACAAGTGATTATAAATATTTTAAATAATTCAAAAGATATTTTAGTAGAAAGAAAAGTCAAAACTCCTTGGATAAAAATTGATTGTATAAAAGAAAACAATATAGCTCGTATTACTATAGAAGATAATGCAGGAGGGATAAGTGAAGATATAATATCAAAAATATTTGATCCATATTTTACAACAAAACATCAATCTCAGGGTAGAGGATTAGGGTTACATTTAAGTTATAAAATCATATTTAAAAATCTACATGGTAAACTATATACAATAAATAGTAAAAATGGTGCTGTCTTTTATATAGAGTTACCATTAAATTAAAAGTTACACAAAATCTATATTTTAATAATTATATATAATATTTTTAATACTAATATATAAAACCATAATTTTATAGTATAATATTTGTTAATTTTTAAAAGGCAAATACAACTTATGACAGATACTATCAAAATATTTAAAGCAAACCAAAACAATCTAAAAAATATCGATTTAGAGATCCCAAAAAACAAACTTATTGTCTTTACTGGACTTAGTGGAAGTGGAAAATCTACACTAGCATTTGATACACTTTATGCAGAAGGGCAAAGAAGATATATAGAATCACTATCTGCATATGCTAGACAATTTTTAGGTAAAATAGGAAAGCCGGATGTTGAAAGAATAGAGGGTCTTACACCTGCAATTGCAATAGATCAAAAAACAACTTCTAAAAATCCAAGATCTACAGTAGGAACTATAACTGAAATATATGATTATTTAAGACTTTTATATGCAAGAGTTGGTAAACAACATTGTCATCAATGTGGTGATCCTATATCTCAAATGAGTAGTAGTGATGTTATAGATCAGGTTCTAAAGCTTCCACAAAATGCAAAAATAGTAATTTTAGCTCCACTAATTAATAGAAAAAAAGGAACATTTGCCGACCTTTTTGAATCTTTAAGAGGAAAAGGTTATGTTCGTGCTATGGTTGATGGTGTTATGGTACGACTTGATGATGAGATAGAGTTAGCTAAAACAAAAATGCATACTATAAAAGTTGTAATAGATAGAGTTGTAGTAAAACCAGAAAATAAAGAAAGAATAGCACAAGATGTTGAAAAAGGTTTAAAAGAAAGTTATGGTGAGCTTGAAGTTGAGATAATCAACCATGAAGAGCTTGAGTGTGAAAAACATATACATTATAGTGAGCATATGGCATGTTTTAACTGTAAAATATCTTTTGAACCTCTTGAGCCTTTAAGTTTCTCTTTCAATAGCCCTAAAGGTGCTTGTACCTCTTGTGATGGATTGGGTATAAGATTTACACTTGATATGAAAAAAGTTATCAATGGTGATCTTTGTATTGAAGATGGGGCTGTGAGGGTTATCTATGGATTTAATAAAGGTTATTATTTTAAAATGTTAAAAGCATATTGTGAAGCTGCTGAAATTGACACTACTATTCCATTTAATGATTTAGAATCACACCAAAGAGGTGCTATTTTAAATGGCGGTGTAGAAGAGGTAAAATTTACATGGAAGAAACATAGGCTAAAAAGGAAATGGGAAGGTGTTATAAAAATTGCATATGATATGATCAAAGATGAAAAAGAGATGGATGCATATATGACAGAAAAAGTTTGTGACTCTTGCAATGGACATAGACTAAAAGCATCATCATTAGCAGTAAAAGTTGCTTCATCACCAATATCTACAATCTTAGATATGCCAATAGAAGAATCACATTCATTTTTTCAAGATGAAAAAAACTTTGATTATTTTAACAATCAAGAATCAATGATAGCAGCACCAATTTTAAAAGAGGTAAGAGATAGAATATATTTTCTTTTTGATGTAGGATTGGGATATATCACTTTAGGTAGAGATGCAAGAACTATTAGTGGTGGGGAAGCACAACGAATAAGAGTAGCATCTCAAATAGGCTCAGGACTTACAGGTGTACTTTATGTTTTAGATGAACCATCTATTGGACTTCACGAAAGAGATACACAAAAACTAATCAAAACTTTAAAAGCCCTGCAAGCAAAAGGTAATACAGTAATAGTAGTAGAGCATGATCAAGAGACTATGGAAGCTGCAGATTTTATAGTTGATATTGGTCCTCAAGCTGGTAAATTTGGGGGAGAAGTTGTTTTTAGTGGTACTATGAAAGAACTTATTAAATCAGAGACATTAACAGCCCAATACCTAAATGGTAAAAAAGAGATAAAATACTATAAAAGAAGACCACAGGATGATTATATTCAAATCAATAATGTAAACATAAATAATATTGTAAATCTTGATGTAAAAATTCCTCTACACAACTTATGTGCTATTACAGGGGTAAGTGGTTGTGGTAAATCTTCACTTATATTACATACTCTTTTACCTGTAGCAAAAGAGCTTTTAAATCGTGCTAGAAAAGTAGATAAAGTAGATGGTGTAACAATAGATGGACTGGATAAACTAGATAAAGTGATATATCTTGACCAATCTCCAATAGGAAGAACACCTAGATCAAATCCTGCTACATATACAGGGCTTATGGATGATTTAAGAAAACTATTTGCAGAAACAAAAGAATCAAAACTTAGAGGTTATGCAATAGGAAGATATAGTTTCAATGTAAAAGGTGGAAGATGTGAAAAATGTCAAGGGGAAGGTGAAATCAAAATTGAGATGCACTTTTTACCAGATATTATGGTGAAATGTGAAGATTGTAATGGTGCAAGATACAACCCTCAAACTTTAGAGATACTATACAAAGGAAAATCTATAGCAGATGTATTAGCTATGAGCGTAGAGGAAGCTTTTGAGTTTTTTGTTAAAGTACCTAAACTTCATGCAAAACTAAAAACACTTTTAGATGTAGGTCTTGGATATATATCTTTAGGACAAAATGCTATCACTCTAAGTGGTGGAGAAGCTCAAAGGATAAAACTAAGTAAGGAATTATCTAAAAAAGATACAGGAAATACACTTTATGTATTAGATGAACCTACTACTGGACTTCATTTTGCAGATGTAGATAGACTTACTCAAGTTTTACATCATCTAGTAGACCTTGGAAATAGTGTCATTGTAATTGAACACAATCTTGATGTAGTAAGAAATGCTGACTGGGTTATTGATATGGGTTATGAAGGTGGAGCAAAAGGCGGTCAAGTGATATCTGAAGGAACTCCAGAAGATATAGCATCTACTCATAAAGAAACAAAAAGTTATACAGGGTATTATTTAGATAAACAGTTATAGATAAGAAATATTATTTCTTATCTTTTCTAGCTTTTAAATAAGCCCGTTTTGGTGCAGGATATCCTTCAACTGTTTTTGAAGAATCATTTGGATCTAAAAAGTTAGTTAAACTTTGTTCAAAAGTCCAATTCGTAACTCTTTGCTCTTTATCATCTGTTGTTGTTATCTCTATCAATTCTATATTAACAAACCCTGCTCTTGTCATCCAATTTTTAAAACAATTTACGGTAGGTAGAAAATATACATTTGGAATCATCGCATATCTTGACTCTGGACAAAGTGCAACTTCATCATCACCATCTATCATAAAACTGTCTACTATAATCTCACCATCTTTATTTAATGCTCTATAAAGTGACTTTAAAGATGCGATAGGATCACTTCTATGATACAAAACTCCTAACATAAAAATCATATCAAATTTATGCTCATAAAATTCAAGATGCTCTACACCTAAAAGTTCATATTTTATATCACTTTTTATAAAATGATTTACTATATCAAACTGGGTATTAAATATTGGAGATGGATCAAATCCAACAATATGTTTAGGGTTATCTTCTAACATTCTAAACATATAATATCCGTTGTTGCACCCTACATCTGCAACTATTTTATTTTCAAGATTAAAATGTGGTTTTAGAAGATTATATTTACTATTACTTTGCCATTCACTATCTATATCTAATCCACATAAACTAAAAGGACCTTTTCTCCAAGGTATAAGAACCTTTGCATTCTCTTCTAATATCTTAAAATCATCAGATGATAAAGGTTTCTCACTTTTTACAGTAACCCAATCACCATAAGATATGCCTAAATTATCTACATTAATTTTTTGTATATTTTTTAAAGCATTTTGCATCCGTTTGATATTTTTCCATTCAAACCATTTAGAACGCTCTGCTCTTATCTCATCTAAATTATGCAATTAAAAAGCCTATTATAAAAAGAAGAGATATTAATACAAAAATATCAAACTTATTATATCTTTTTATACTACTATTAAAACTCCATTTATACTTATAATTATCATCAGATATATTAAAATAATTGTTAAAAGATGAATTATTATTTAAATCTATATTTTTCATATTATACCCTTTATATACCTTGAGTATAATACTCCAATGCTTAATATTAGATTAAATAATATTATTGTTCAAGTTCTACTCTTTTATATGCACTATAGTTTTTATAAAAATTTATATTATGTGTTAAAAAATATATTAGCACTCCAAACACCCAATACATAAACCATAAACTTATTATACCAATTAAACCATCTTCAGTATAAAAATCAATAGCCTCAAAAATAACAAAAAATAAAACTGTAGATTTTATAGGTACATAGTTTGTATTTGGTATAAACTCATATACCAATTTTCCTTTTAGGTGTCTTTTAAAAAATTGATAAACTACAATTGAAATTATTGTTATACCTATTGTTATATACTCATCTAATATAATATTAACTATCTTATTTGTAGGAAAAATAAAATAATACACTATACCTATAGCAAAAAGAGAGATTGTTAAAAGAAACTTAGTATTTATCATAAAAATAACACTTTCATATTTTGGCTCCTATATTTAGTAAATTAAAATTAATTTATACTACAATTAGAATAAAAGTTATCTAAAATATGTTAAAATTAAGTATGATAAATTTAAACTTACAGATTGAAGAACTAATACAAAATAAAGCTCCAGACTTTCAAATAGCAAAAGCTATAAAAACAGAAATCAAAAGTTATTTAAACTCTCTAGATGAGATATTTATTGAGTCAAGTGGTAAAGATTTTTTTGTAAAACATACTAAAAAAATTGATAACTTTATAAAAGTGATATATAAATATCTTCTTCGTAAACATTTTGACTCATATCTTCCTATGAGTAACTCTATACCTATGACGATAATTGCTTTAGGTAGTTATGGAAGAGAACAACTTTGTGTATATAGTGATATTGATATTATGATTTTGTTTGATGATGTAAGTGGATTTAATATAAAACCAATTATGGAAGAGTTTATGATTCTTGCATGGGATAGTGGACTAAAACTTGGTAGTCGTGTTCATGATATCGAAGAGATCTCTGATGCAGTTAAAACTGATGTAACAATAAAAACATCAATTTTAGAGTCAAGACTTATTTATGGTTCAAAACAACTTTGGTTTAAATTTCAAAATAAACTTATAAATATAAGAAATTGTGAGCAAAAAGAGTTTGTTTTGGAAAAACTTGATGAGCATAGAAAAAGATTAAATAAATATCCATTAACAATGCAGCCAAATATTAAAGATGGTTATGGTGGTATGAGAGAATCTAATATGTTATTTTGGATGGCAAATATAACTTATGGAGTATCAAATACAAAAGAGTTATGTAATATTGTTTTTACTGAAAATGAATATAAAAAGTATAGAATATCACTAGAGTATATTTTTAAAGTAAGAAATGCACTACATCTTATCGCTAAGAAGAAATTAGATGTTGTAAATTTTGATGTTTTACCTGAGTTGAGTGATAAATTAGGATTTATAGATAGTGCAAGAATCGTAAAAGAAAGACAATGTATGTCTAAAATTTTACACTCATTACATACTATTCATCAATTTACCTCAATAATGACAAAAAAAATAACTAGAAAATTTTTATTTGATATAAAGAATTTTAAAACTATCAAAGAAAGTAGAATTAGTAAAAATATATATAATCTTAAAAATAAAATTTTTACATCATTTAGTCAATCTCCTAAAAAACTAAATCAATTTCTAAAAGACTTTATATCTCTACCAAATAGTATAGATAGTTTTGATCAATCATATTTATACTATGCATCAAAAACAATTTTACCAGTAAAAACAAATGATAAAACTAAATCACTCATAGTAGCCCTACTTCAAAAAGAAAATTTATATACAAGAATAAAACTACTATATAATTCTGGTTTATTAAATCATATAATACCTACTCTTAAAAAGATCACAAATCAACCCCAATTTGATGGTTATCATAAACACCCAGTTGATATACATAGTATAAAAACTCTATATCATATACAAAATATAAAAGACACATTTGTTTTAAATATGTATAATAAATTTACACCAAATCAAAAGTTTGTTCTAAATCTTGCTGCTTTTTTTCATGATTGTGGAAAAGGAAGAGGAAAAGATCATCACATAGTAGGACAACACTTATTTAAACAATTTGCAAAATCTTTAAATATTAACGAAGAGAATATAAATCTAGCATCAACCCTTATTAGATATCACAACATGATGACAAAAGTAGCAACTACAGAAGATATCTATTCACAAACTACTATTTTAGCTTTTACAGGCGTTATAAAGACCAAAGAAGCCTTAGAATTATTATATGTTTTAACATATGCAGATATAAATTCTGTAGATAGTAAACTATATAAAAGCTCTATATCTACACTTCTTCAAGAGTTATATCTACAATCAATTCCTGCCTTTGACAATAAAGAGTTATTAAAAATAAGCTCAAGAAGAGTTGCAAAAGAAAATACTATAAAAAATAATAAACTATTCCAAGAATCATCAAGAATTATGCAAAAAAAGATTTTAAATATTGAGTCAAATCAAATCTTTATAAAATATAAAGCTGAAGATATTATAAAAATTGCGATAAGAGCAAAAGAGATTACTCAATGGGATTTTAAAATATTTAATAAAAATAATTTAACAATAAGAATTACAAGAGCAGTACCTCTTAATCTTGGATATTTATTAGGAAAAATGCAATTTTTAAATATACAATCTATGGGGATTTATAAATTATTTGATGATAAAAAGTTTTTTGAAATATCTTTTGACCAAAAACTTGATGAGGAAGATCTTCTTTTTATTGAACAAATAATTGAGGATTCATTTGATATGGGTAAGGTTATAAAACTAAAGAAACCAAATATATTAAAAAATGAGATAATAATAAATTGTAATCATACAGAAGAGTTAGCACTTATGAAACTAGAAACAAAAGATCAAAAAGGCTTATTTAGCTATATTGCGAAGGTTTTTGATGATTTTGGTATAGAGATAAATAGTGCAAAAATACAATCAAATAGGGGAAAAGCAAATGATCTATTTCTTATATCTAAAAATGGTAATTTTTGTTTAAATAAAAATAATATAGTAGAGATATTAACACATAGTTAGTATTTTCTATCGTAACTTTTTTATTTTAATATTGTTAATTTTATAAATTGATGATGATTGATTTTGTGAAAAAAAATGTTTATTATATAAAATAATATCAGAATATTCAAAAGCAAACTTCTCTTCAAAATTTTGTTTTGTAATATTGGCTGATGTAGAATATAAACACTTAAATTTATTTATAAAACTATGATGATAAGAGTCTTTATCTATAACTCTAAAAGCAGATTTATTTGGATAAATAAAAGTAGTTTTTTTAGAATATCTTACTTTTCTTTTTAATTTTTGAGGAATACGAGTATATTTTTTTAAAGTTTTAAAACTATCAACAACTTGCAAAGTTTTTTGCTTTGTATCTCTTTGTTTTATATCTGCTAGTTTTTGATCATTAGAAGATAAAAAACCAACTGTAGTATCAGTTTGAACTAAATAAATATTATTATTGTTCAAACTAAATAACTTTTATTGTAAAAATTCTTGAATTGATTTTGGCATTAAAGCTGTTTTATCTTTTTGTGCTTCTATTGCTTCTACTGAAGCTAATGCACCTGCTACTGTTGTAACATATGGTACATTCATTCTTAAAACTACTCTTCTTATTTGAACACCATCATCTTTACTTGATTCTTTTCCATCTGCAGTATTTATAGCCATAACTATCTCTTCATTCATTAAGCTATCTGTGATATTTGGTCTACCTTCACTTACTTTTAATACTTTTTCACAATCAACACCAGCTTCATTTATAACTTTAAATGTTCCACCAGTAGCAACTACAGTAAAACCTAATGTTATAAGTTTAGATGCTATTGTAGGTGCAAACTCTTTATCTAAATCAGCAAGCGATATAAATACTTTTCCACCATCTCTTGGAAGATGATTTTTAGCTGCACATTGAGCTTTTGCAAATGCAGTTCCAAAACTACTACTTATCCCCATAACCTCACCTGTAGATTTCATCTCAGGACCTAAAATAAGATCCGCACCACCAAGTTTATTAAATGGAAAAACAGCCTCTTTTACTGCAACATGATCTTTTAACATTGGTAACAATAAATTTGCTGTTTCAGGATTTGTAACATTTACAATCTTTTCATCTTTATCATAAACTTTTAAAGCATCTCTTAAAGATTGTCCAAACATTACTCTTGTAGCAACTTTTGCCATTGGGATACCTGTAGCTTTAGCTACAAATGGTACAGTTCTACTAGCTCTTGGATTTACCTCAATTAAGTAAATTTTACCTTGATGTATAGCATATTGAGTATTCATAAGCCCAATAACACCAAGATTTAAGGCCATTGTTTTTGTTTTTTCCTCAACCTCTTTTAAAATTTCAGGAGATAAAGATATTGGAGGTAAGCTACATGCAGAATCACCAGAGTGAATACCAGCTTCCTCAATATGTTGCATAATTCCACCAATATATACATCAGTTCCATCAGTGATACAATCTACATCAAGCTCTATTGCTCTATCTAAAAACTTATCTACAAGAACAGGTGCATCATTTGATACTGATACTGCTTCTGCCATATATTCTTTTAGTTCATTATCATTATAAACTATTTTCATACCTCTACCACCAAGTACAAAAGATGGTCGCACAAGAACTGGATATGTAACTCTATTTGCTATTTCTAAAGCTTCGTCAAGTGTTACAGCTGTTCCATTATCAGGTTGTAAAAGTCCAGCTTTTTCTACAAATGTTGAAAACTTTTCTCTATCTTCTGCAAGATCAATAACCTCTGCAGTAGTACCGATAATTTTACCACCCATTTGAGCAATAGAGTTTGCAAGTTTCAGAGGAGTTTGTCCACCAAAATGAACAATAATACCATCAGGATTTTCTGTTTCTATTACACCTCTTACATGCTCAAAATCTATTGGCTCAAAATATAATACATCTGATGTATCATAATCTGTTGATACTGTTTCTGGATTACAGTTGTACATTATTGTTTTTACACCCATCTCTTGTAGTGCAAAAGCTGCATGACAACAACAATAATCGAACTCTATCCCTTGCCCTATTCTATTTGGTCCACCACCTATAATCAAAACTTTTTTATCTTCTGATTTTGTAGCTTCTTTTTTTGGTAACTTTGTTATATTTGTACTAGAATAAAGATATGGAGTAAGTGCTTTAAACTCTGCTGCACATGTATCAACTTCATTATACTCTAAAGTAATACCTAGTTTTTTTCTTGCATCATAAACATCATTTTCTGTTACATTTATAAGTGAAGCGATCATACTATCACTAAAACCATATGTTTTTGTTTTTCTTAACTCTTCTTCATTTTCTAGATGTTTTATACCTGCACCTTTAATGATAAGCTCTCTTTGATAAATTTCTCTAAATTGAGATAAAAACCATGGATCAACTTTACAAAGATCAAATAACTCTTCATTTGATAAGCCATGTCTCATCCCATCCATTAGATATAATATTCTATTTTCATTTGGTCGTCTTATCTCTTTTTTTGTTAGTTCTAAGTTATCATTCATACTATTAAAACCATCAAGTCCAGTTTCTAAAGAACAAAGTGCTTTTTGCATAGACTCTTTAAAAGTTCTACCTATAGCCATAACCTCACCAACTGATTTCATACCAGTAGAAAGTGTTGAATCTGCCATTGGGAATTTTTCAAATGTAAAACGAGGAATCTTAGTAACAACATAATCAATAACAGGTTCAAAAGATGCCGTAGTCCCTGTAATATCATTTTCAATCTCATCAAGAGTAAATCCAACGGCAAGTAAAGTAGCTACTTTAGCAATAGGATAACCTGTAGCTTTAGAAGCCAATGCAGAACTTCTTGAAACTCTAGGATTCATCTCAATAACAATCATTCTTCCAGTCTTTGGACATATACTAAACTGTACATTTGATCCACCAGTATCAACACCAATCTCTCTTAAAATAGCAAAAGATGCATTTCTCATATTTTGATACTCTTTATCTGTAAGAGTAAGTGCAGGTGCAACAGTGATACTATCACCAGTATGTACACCCATAGGATCAATATTTTCTATAGCACAAACAATGATACAGTTATCAGCTTTATCTCTAATAACCTCCATCTCGTACTCTTTCCAACCAAGCATTGACTCCATAATTTCTATCTCATTTATAGGACTAGCTGATATACCTGCTTCTGCTAACTCTTTAAACTCTTCCATGTTATAAGCTACACCAGAACCTGCACCTGCAAGTGTAAAAGACGCACGACTAATAACTGGAAAACCAATCTCTTTAGCAACTTTCATAGCTTCTTCTACTGTATAAGCGTTATCACTTTTTGGTAAATCCATACCAATTTTTATCATAGCATCGTTAAAAAGCTGTCTCTCTTCACCTTTTTTAATAGCATCAGGATGAGCACCAAGAAACTCTATCCCTTCTAACATACCTTTATCATACATAGATGTTGCAACATTAAGTGCTGTTTGCCCACCCATTGTTGGTAAAACTGCATCAATTTTTTCTATCTCAATGATTTTTTTAATCATCTCTTCCGTAATAGGCTCAATATAAGTTTTATCTGCAAACTCAGGATCAGTCATAATAGTAGCTGGATTTGAATTGATAAGAACAACTCTATATCCTAACTCTTTTAATGTTTTTGTAGCTTGAGTACCAGAATAGTCAAACTCACATGCTTGACCAATAACAATAGGTCCAGAACCTATCAGTAAAATAGACTTAATATCTTCTCTTTTTGGCATTTGTTTTATTCCTTGATATTTTATTAAAATTTGATTATTTTATCCTAAAAATGCTTAA
>CAZLZQ010000048.1:0-13196 GCA_964564065.1 uncultured Arcobacteraceae bacterium
TGGCGACCCCAGTAAGATTTGAACTTACGTTTCTTGGAGGAAATCCGAGCGTCCTTGGCCACTAGACGACAGGGTCATTTTAGATTTTGAATTATAGTATAAGCGATATGTATACTCGCTTAACTATTTATAATATCTTTTATATTTTTTGCACTTTGAGTTATTCTGTCTATTTTTTCTTTATTACTTAAGGATGTGTCTATTAAATGCTTTACAAATGTACTTCCTACAATGACACCATCAACACCTTTAGCTTTATCTTTTGCAGTTTTTTCATCTACTCCAAAGCCTATATAAAGCGGTGTATTAGTACAACTTCGTACATTTTCAATAACTTTTGTTAAATCCTCTTTTGCACCACTTCCTGTAATACCTGCATATGCTACCATATAGATAAATTTACTACTATTTGAAGTAATAGTTTTTATTCTATCTAAACTATCTGTTGGAGCAACAAAGTCAATAAGTGATTGGTTATATTCAGAAAATAATTCTTTATAAACTTTTGCTTCTTCATAGGGAAGGTCTGGAATAATAGATCCTGATATTCCAAAATCTTTTCCTTTCTTTAAAAACTCTTCCATACCATAATGAAAAAATGGATTCATATATCCCATCCATAAAGTGTCCATATGTGGTGCAATCTTACTTGAAATATCAAATAAATCTTTAAGTTTAAATCCCTTTTCCAAAGCAGTTAAACTAGCTTTTTCAATAACTGGTCCATCTGCAACTGGATCAGAAAAAGGGATACCAAGTTCAAGAGTATCTACACCAGATTCTTGCATACTCAATGCTAAATCAATTGTGAAGTTATTGCTAGGTAATGATGCTGTTATAAATCCAACTAATTTTTTCAATGTTTATCCTAATATTTTTTAGATATAATCTTACCATAATATTCTAAAGGGAAAGATTTATGAAACAGACAGTAACATCTATACAAAAAGCTAAAGGTACAAGAAAATTAACTATGATAACTGCATATGATGCATTATTTGGAAAACTTTTTGATGATCAAGTTGATTTTATATTAGTTGGAGATAGTCTAAATATGAGCTTTGCTGGAAATAAAGATACTTTAGGTATTGGAATTAATAAAATGATTTATCATACAAATGCAGTATGTAATGGTGCTAAAAATACATTTGTAATATGTGATATGCCTTTTGGTACATATGTAGATAAAAAAATAGCATTTAAAAATGCAAGAAAAGTTTATAGAAAAACAGATGCTGATGCTATAAAAATTGAGGGTGGAAAAGAGAAAGCAAAGATAATTAAATATCTTACATCTAATTCAATAGCAGTAGTAGGACATATTGGTCTGATGCCTCAAAATGTTAAAGCTGAGGGTGGATATAAAATAAAAGGTAAAGATAAGCAAAATATCAAAAGTTTGATTAAAGATGCAAAAGCTGTTGAAAAAGCAGGAGCATTTTTACTTGTAGTAGAGGGTGTTAAAAGTGAAGCAGCAAAAGCTATTACCGATGCAGTATCTATACCTGTTATTGGTATAGGTGCAGGAGTTGATACTGATGGCCAAGTTTTAGTATGGTCAGATATGTTTGGATTTTTTGAAGAATTTAAACCAAAATTTGTAAGAAAATATTTAGATGGTGCAAAACTTATTAAAGATGGTGTTAAAAAATATGTAACAGATGTTGAAGAAAAAAACTTTCCATCTGATGATGAGATATATTAAATATAAATTTATAAAAAATAAGATATAATGCAGGATATTTATTATACATAACAAATTTGGGAGATAAAATGGAAGCAAAGAAGAGTATTTTTACTACAATTAGTGTCATAATGGTAGTTATGTTTTTAGCAATGATTATAAATATCACAATAAACTTAAGGGATTTTGGACTTGAGAGTGCTAAAACAAAAGCACAACTTATAGCACAAAGTGTTAAAAATGGTTTAACTGCTCATATGGTAAATGGAATGATGGATAATAGAGGATTTTTTATCACACAAACAAAAAATCTTGATAATATAGATGATTTATGGATAGTTAGATCATCTATAGTTGAAAAACAATATGGAAAAGCACCTGAAGTTATGAGAGATGATATTGATAAATTAGCTTTAAAAAATGGAAAATCTATAGAACTAGTAAATGAAGAATTTTTAGGACATAGTACATATAGAATAACGATACCATATAAAGCAGAAATAACTCCAACAATTAATTGTTTACAATGTCATGATGCAAAAGTTGGAGATGTTCTTGGTGTTATATCTATGGTTATGACTATGGATGATCTAAAATTAACAAGTACTAAAATAATAATGAATACTTCAATAATATCATTTTTATTAATTTTAATTATTTTATGGTTTGTAAGACGATTAATTGTACCTTATCTTTCAATTTTTGAATCTATTAAAGATGTTATGCGTAAAGCTCACGAAGGTGATTATTCTGGAAGAATAGAAAATGTAACAAATGGTGAAGCAAAAAATGTTGCGCACTGGATAAATGAACATATGGGTAAACTTCAAGGTAGTCTAAACTCTATGGAAGATAAGATTGATATTTTCTTAACAGCTCACAAAACTTTAGATGTAACAGATCCTATAATAGATGTTCAAAATACTGTTTCTAGACTTGCTGATATATATAAATTTAGAAAAACAATAGAGCATGATGAATCAATAGAAGATGTATATAGAAGATTTGCAGTTGTATTAGAAGATAAATTTAATATTCATAATTTTAATTTTATTGAAGCAGATACAACAAATAAGAAAACAGAAATAGTATATGTAAATAAAGAGATTCTTTGTGATCCATTAACAGCAGGATGTAGATCAGATAGAACAAATACTATAGTTGATTCATGTCAATTTAAAACAGTATGTGATAAGTTTAATGCAGATAAGTTTTATATTTGTGTTCCTTATTCAATATCTAATGACCTTGATTTTATAGTTTCTTTTGTAGCAGATACAAAAGATGAACATGATAAAATTAGAGAACATTTACCATTTATTCAAGATTATGTTGATACAGCAAAACCTGAAATAGTAAGTAAAAAACTTATGCAAGTGCTAGAAAGAAATGCACAGACGGATCCATTGACAGGATTATTTAACAGAAAATATCTTGAAAAATATATAGATACTTCACTTTATGATGGTGCATTAAAAGGTGTTTCTTGTGGTGTAATGATGGTTGATATAGATTTCTTTAAACTTATTAATGATAATTATGGTCATGATATTGGAGATATTGCTATTAAAACTATTGCAAATACACTAACAGATGTTACTAGTGATAAAGATGTAGTTATAAGATTTGGTGGCGAAGAGTTTATTGTTATTGTTGTTGATTGTGATGAAAAAAGAATGATTCAAGTTGCGGAAGATATAAGAATTGCTTTTTCTCAACAAAAAATTCAAGCAAATACTGAAGAGTTTAGTAAAACATGTAGTATCGGTTGTGCATTATTTCCAAATACTAATAAGAGCTTTTGGAAATATGTGAAACAAAGTGATATAGCAATGTATGAAGCTAAACATTCTGGAAGAAATAAAGTTGTTAAATATGTTGAAGGTATGAATTAATATTGCATATTGCAATATTAATTATAGATAATCTAATAATATGTTATATTAATAAATAAAATATTTAAACGAGATAACATAATGGAAAGATTAGTAGAGTTAGAAACAATTTCATTTGATGATAGTAGTGATGAAGTAACACTTCGTCCTACTATATGGGATGATTATATCGGACAAGAAAAAATTAAAAAAAATTTGCAAGTATTTATAAAAGCTTGTAAAAAAAGAGAAGATGTATTGGATCATATACTTCTTTTTGGACCTCCAGGACTTGGAAAAACTACATTAAGTCATATCATAGCAAATCAAATGGAATCTAATATCAAAGTAACAGCTGCTCCCACAATAGAAAAAGGTGGAGATTTAGCAGCAATTTTAACAAATTTAGAGGATGGAGATATACTTTTTATAGATGAAATTCATAGGTTGACTCCTGCTATAGAAGAGATACTTTATCCTGCAATGGAAGATTTTAGACTTGATATCATAATAGGTAGTGGACCTGCAGCTCAAACTGTACAAATAGATCTTCCGAAATTTACATTAATAGGTGCAACCACACGAGCAGGAATGTTAAGTAATCCATTAAGAGATAGATTTGGAATGCATTTTAGATTAAATTTTTATAATGATAATGAATTGGCTAAAATAATAGATATTGCATCGATTAAGCTAAATAAAGAGAGTGAAAAAAAAGCAAGTTTTGAAATTGCTAGAAGAAGTAGAGGAACACCAAGAGTTGCATTGCGATTATTAAAAAGAGTTAGGGATTTTGCAGAGGTAGAGGATGAAGATATAATTAATCTTAAACGATGTAAATATGCACTAGATGAGTTAGGTATAAATGATAAAGGTTTTGATGAAATGGATTTAAGACTTTTAGAACTTTTATTATCAAATAAAGGTAAACCTATGGGACTTGGTACATTAGCTGCCGCATTGAGTGAAGATGAAGGGACAATAGAAGATGCAATTGAACCATATCTTTTAGCAAATGGATATATTCAAAGAACAGCAAGGGGTAGAATAGCTACTGTTAAGAGTTATGAATTATTTAGATTAACCCCTCCTGTGGTTGAATCAGAAAGTGGTTCATTATTTGTAGATGAAAATAATATTATTTAGATTAGGGTAGATTATGAAATTAGATACAAAACAGTTAAAAACAATTTCACTTTTATATGTAGAGGATGATGATATCATTAGAAATCAAACTTATACATTGTTTGAAAAGATATTTAAAAAAGTTTATATAGCAGAAGATGGGGAATCTGGTTTAAAAATATATTCAGAAGAGAAAGAGAATATAGATATAATAGTTACAGATATTAATATGCCAAAAGTAAATGGTTTGGATATGATAAAAAATATTAATTTAATAGAAAGTACACCTATACCAAAAATAGTTACAACTGCTCATACTGATTCTGAAAATCTTTTAACTGCTATGAGTCATGATGTTGATAAATATATAACAAAACCAATTCAAGTAAAAGAGTTAACTGTTAATATAGTTAATTTAGTACTAAAATATAGACGCTCTAATAAGTTAGAGTCTTTGGCAAAAGATTTAGCTATAAAAAGTAATCAAGAAAATAAAAAAAATCAGAAACTAAGTTACTTATTAAATATAAAAACAAAAGAAAATGAATTGTATAAAACAATTATTAATGATTATGTAAGTAAATTTGAAACTGATAAAAATGGTATTATATTAGAAGTTACACCCAAGTTTAATCGTTTATTTGAGTATACTGAGGATGAGATAATTGGAGAGAATATAAATAGATTAAAATGTCCCACATGTACCCAAGAGAGCTTACAGAAACTTATGTTAAGAGCAATTCATTCTAAGCAAACAGTAACTACTACACAAACTTTTACAAAAAGTTCAGGCATATCAATAATTTGTGATGTTACTATGACTCCAAATTATGGTTCAAATTTTTTAGTTTCAGGGTATACTTTTTACCTTGATATTACTTAAACAATACAATAAGGGTAATTATGACATATGTTTTAATACACATTATACATATATTTTCGGTTTTTATTTATGGTGGTTTTTTAATAACAGATAATTTGTTTTTAACAAAAATGAAAAATGATTTGAGTAATGAAGAGCATACAAAAGTAAGAGAATACTTTATGAAGTATGTACGGGTTGTTGTTCCTAAAGCCTTAATTGTAGCAGTTGCAAGTGGTAGTTATCTATTTTATGTAAACTTTGGATCAATTTCTGAAGATGGATTAACAAATTTCCAAATTACATTAGCTATTAAAGCTTTTCTAGGAGGATGGCTAGGTCTTCGTGGTGTTCTTCAAGTCTTTTTTGGAATACAGCCATTAGTTTTTAAGAGTCATATTTTTCCATTTACATTAGTACTTATTATTATATTATTGTCTCAACTTATGTTTGTTGTATAGTTAATAAATATTTAATGATTTATGAATATAAATACTAATACATTATTAACACTTTTATCTACTAAAGTAGATAAATCTATAGTTAAAACTATAGAAAAATCAAGTGTTGATGGTAAAGTTGATATTTCAAATTTATTAAAAGAAAAAAATGTTCAAACACTACTAAGTGATCTTTTTAAAGATTTATCAAATAATAGTAAAAATAAAAATACAGTAAATCAACTTCTTATATCTAGTAAAGATATGTTTGATTTTAAGAGCTTATCTACAGAAGTTAAAAAATTATCTGAACTTACAAGTAAAAATCCAAAATTAGATAACTTAACAACAAGTCTAAAAGAGTTTATTGTAAATATAAAAAATATTGATGAAAAAATATTAAAAACAAATATAAAAGATAGTGGAGTTTTTTTGGAGTCTAAACTTTTAAAATCAGATTCAACATTATCTTCAGATATTGAGAAATCCATTAATGAAATTAAAAAACAGATAAAAAGTTTAGAGCAAAAACAAGAGCAAAAAATAAATGAAGGTGTAACTAATAAAAAAGATATATTAATATCAAAAGATTTATTAAAGGTTATATCTAAACCTATAGAAAATTCACTTTTACAAATTGAAGATAAAATTGATAATTTAAAAAATAAAATTTCAGATCAATTTAAAACTGAGATAAAATATAATATAACTAAGACTACAGAACAGTTAAAAACAATATCCATTAAAGACCCAGTTGAAAAAGTTATAACTAAGTTATCTAATATTAAAGATTCTATTAAAATAATTGAGTTTAAACTAATCAAGCAGGATATTAAATCTTCTCAAAATAATAATATATTAAATACTAAATCTATAGTATCAAATGATCTTAAAGCAATTATTTTACAAATTGATGAGCAAATTGAAAAAAATCCATCAGAAATTCCAAAAGATATAAAAGTACAAGTGGAAAAAATACAAACTCAAATAGAATTTTATCAACTGTTATCATATACATCTGCAGCAAACCATACATTTTTACCTTTTAAATGGGAAGATTTAGATGATGCTGATATAAAATTTGATACAAAAAATAAAGAAGAATTTTCATGCCAAATAAATTTATCTTTAAAAAAACATGGGGATTTAAAAGTTTTATTACAGTTAGATAGTAAAAATAATTTAAATATTAATATTGGAGTTGAATCATTAAACTTTAGATCATTACTTCAATCAAATTTACAAAAACTAAGATTAGGTATAAATAGTGTGGGAGTGATGACTCAAAGTTTAAATATATTTGATATAAATAGTAAAAATAGTCAAACTTATGAACAAAAAGCTTATTCTACAGATAAGTTAAATTTTGGTATAGATATAAAAGTATAATCAATGGAAAAGAAGTTTATAGAAAAAGCTGTATCATTAAAGTATGATGATGGTAAAAATAATGCACCAATAGTCACATCTTCAGGACAAAGGGAAAATGCAAAAAAAATCATAAAAATTGCTGAAGAGAATAATATCCCAATAAAAAAAGATGAAGATTTAGTAAATATGTTAAGTGAAATTGAAATAAATCAAGAGATACCAGTAGAACTATATAAAGTAGTAGCAGAGGTATTTAGTTTTGTATATGAGATGGCAAATGAAGAAAAAAATTGATGATAATCTAATATTATATTTTACAAATATTTTTCCATACAAAAATCTAAATATAAGCAAAAAGTCTAATACTGTTACAATAGGAATTGGTGGAAATATAGGTGATGTTTTTAAAAGATTTAAACAACTATTTCTTGTTTTAAAAAAGGATAGTAGATTTACAATTGTTCAAACAACTCCATTACTTTTAAATCCCCCTTTTGGTTATCTTGAACAAAATGATTTTCTAAATGGAATTGTAGTTTTAAAAACAGATTTATCAGCATTTCATTGTTTAAAGATTTTTCAAAGATATGAAAAAAGATTCCAAAGAGAAAGAAGCTTTAAAGATGCACCAAGAACATTGGATATTGATATTATTTTTTTTAACAAATTAAAGATTAAAACTGATATATTAATTTTACCACACCATGGGTATAAAAATAGGAATAGTGTACTAATCCCTTTGAAATATATAAATAAAAGTTAGTTTTATAACTATCTATGATAAAATCTAAGATAATTATTTTAATAAAAGGTTAAGTAACAAAATGTCAGAAAATACAGCAATAGATAAAAATACTCAAGAGCTGAAAGAGATTATAAATAATTCTTGGAGTGGAATTGGTATTATTGATCAAACTAGTAAATTTATATATGTAAACAATGCATTTACTCCTATTTTAGGTTTTAAAGAGAAAGAGTTACTTCAAATAAAATTTGAAAGTTTATTACTTCCTAAATTTAAAGCAGAATTTAAAGAGCTATTACGAAAAAATTATGAAAACCAATATACAAATAATATAAGAGTTTCTTGTATGAGAAGGGATAAAGCAGTAGTTTATCTTGATGTATCAATTAAATTGATGTTAAATAAAAAATATATTGTTATAAATGTTAATGATATTACTCAAAGTATATCTGATCATGAAACTTTTGATAGATATGTTATTCAAGCTCATGTTGATAAAGATGGGGTATTTACTAAAGTAAGTGAAGCTTTTTGTAGACTTTGTTTATTTAATGAAAATGAATTGATAGGAAAATCATATAAATTGATGAGCCATCCATCTTTAAATGAGGATGATTTAGAAGGAACAATTTGGTCTGAGCTTATTATTCATGGCTCTTATAATGGCATTATTGCAAGTAAAAATAAACATGGTGAAACAATCTGGGTAGATGCTATTATAAAACCAATTAATAATAAATATGGTGATATTACTGGTTATTCAGTTGTTATGTTTGATATGACAGGTAAAATTAAGCTAGAACAAAATAAAGAGATGCTTGAAGAAACAATTATAGATAATGAAGCAAAATTAAAGATTATGGGTGATACTATGAGAACAGTAGCCCATGAGTGGAGACAACCTTTAAATACTATATCTTTAGAAGCACAAAATTTATTATTCTCTTATCAATTTACTGATGATGGTGTTCCAAAAGAGGAAGCAGTACCAATTCTTGAAGGGATGCAAAATAATATTGAGGGACTATCAAATATTATTAATAAATTTCAGTATATTACAGAGTTGCAAGGTGAAAAAAAAGAGACACTGATAAATGATGTATGTAATAGAGCTATTAATATCTCATCTGTTAGTGAAGATATTATAAATGAAGAGTATAGTATAAATCAGAACTTTAAAACTCATGAAAATGAATTAGCAACATCAATTGCAAGTATTTTGGATAATGCTAAAGAGGCTATAGATAGATTTGAGTCAGATGATGAAAAATTTATAAATATTAAAACATATATTGATGGATCAAATATTAAAGTTGAAATATCAAATAATGGTGGAAATATACCTGTAGATTTACTAGAAGAAATTTTTACACCATATTTTAGTACAAAAGAGACTAGAAACGGAGTAGGGTTAAGTTTATATATATCAAAAATGATTATTGAACTTCATCTTAAGGGTAAAATAGAAGTTGAAAATAAAGATAATAATGTAGTGGTTTTTACAGTTGTATTACCTATAGGATAAAAAATGATTATAATTCCAGCAAGATTAAATAGTAGTAGATTTGAAAATAAAATATTAGTAGATATATTAGGTTTACCTATGGTTATAAGAACAGCAAAACGTGTTGAGTCTTTAGATGAAGTTGTAATTGCAACAGATTCTACTGATGTACTAAAATTAGCAAAACAACATAATATAAGGGCTGTATTAACATCAACATCACATCAAAGTGGAACTGATAGAATTAATGAAGCTATTAATATTTTAAATCTAAAAGATGACGAAGTAATTATTAATGTTCAAGCAGATGAGCCTTTTATAGAACCAGAAGTAGTACAATCAATTATTAATAGAGTAAAAGATCTAAAAGATGAAGCATTTACAATGGTAAGTTGCTATAAAGAGATAAATTCACAAAATGCAGATGATCCCAATCATGTAAAAGTAATATGTGATGAATCTGACAATGCGATTTATTTTTCAAGAAGTAAAATACCATATCATAGAGATCATTATGATGATACTTTATATAAAGGTCATTTAGGTATTTATGGATTTACAAAAAAAAGTTTAAATACTTTTTGTTCTCTTCCTTCTTCAATGTTAGAATCAACAGAAAAATTAGAACAACTAAGAGCTATTTCTAATGGTAAAAAAATTAATATGGTAAAAGTAAAGTCTAAAAGTTTTGGAATTGATACAAAAGAAGATTTAGAACAAGCACTAAAGTTATTTAGTAATTAAGGTAATATTATGGATAAAAATATATTAAGTAAAATAAATATTTTATATGTAGAAGATGAAGTAGAAGTAAGAACTCTTACTTCAAATGTATTATCAAAATTTGTAAAAAATGTTGTAATAGCAAGTAATGGAAAAGAGGGCTTAGAGATATTTGAAAAGCATAATTCAGAAGGTTCCTCATTAGATAGTTTTCATCTTATCGTTACAGATATAAATATGCCTAAGATGGATGGGTTAGAGATGTTAGAAAATATATCTAAGATAGATTATGATATCCCTTCTATAGTAACAACTGCACATAATGATGCAAATTTTTTAAAACAAGCAATAAATTTAAGGGTAAGAGGATATGTAAGTAAACCATTAAATTTACATGATCTTATTGATACAATACTTTTAGCTGTTGAATCTACATTTTTAAAAAATCAACTGTTAGAAGTAAATAAAAGTCTTGAGTCTCAGATAGAAGAGAAAACTTTAGAGTTAAGGTCAATTTTAGATTCTCAAGAAAATATGATTTTAGTAATAGATAAAGATAATGTATCTAGTGTTAATAAAACATTATTAGATTTTGTTGGAGTTGATACTATTGATGACTACAGAAATAAATTTCCAACAATTTGTAATATGTTTTGTGAAGATGAAAACTATTTTCACTCAAAAGATGATTCTACATGGATAGAAAATATTTCAAAATTAGATCGTATCAATAGAGTAGTTAAAATAAAAAATAAGGATGGAGAATATAGAATTTTTCAAGTAAACCTTAAAACATTTTTTTATAATACTACGCATTATGTAATTTCATTTACAGATATAACAGAACTTAAAAAATATACATATAAATTAAAATACCAAGCAACACATGATAATTTAACAAAATTATGTAATAGACAAAAATTAAATGATGATTTTGATAAAGAGATATTAAGAGAAGAACGATACAAGCATGGCTTGAGTTTGATAATGATAGATATTGATGATTTTAAACAAGTTAATGATACGTATGGTCATGATGTAGGAGATATTGTATTAAAAGAGATATCAAATATTATATTACAATCAATACGAAAAACAGATACTGCTTCAAGATGGGGTGGAGAAGAGTTTATGATTTTAATACCTGAAACATCAATACAAAATAGTATTAAAATAGCAGAAGTTATTAGATCAAATGTAGAAAGTTTTAATTTTGATAAGATAAATGGAAATTTAACTATTAGTTTAGGTGTATCAGTTTTTGAAAATGGTATAGATACAAAAGATACAATAGTTAAAAATGTAGATTTGGCATTATATGAAGCTAAAAATAGTGGTAAAAATAGAGTTATTCAATATAAAGGTGATATAAATGGCTAAAAAAATTAATGCAGTAACAAAAATAGTTGGTGGGAAATTCAAAGGTAGAATATTGGAACTTCCATCACTAGATGTTACTAGAAGTTCAAAATCTATTTTAAAAGAATCTTTTTTTAATGTTTTGCAATTTGATATCATGGATACTCTATTTATAGAAGGATTTGGTGGTAGTGGTTCTATTGGTTTAGAGGCATTGAGTCGTGGAGCAAAACAGAGTTATTTTTGTGAAATAGACAGACAATCATATAAAACGTTACAGAAAAATTGTGATAGTTTAGACCCTTCAAAATGTACAACTTTATATGGAGATACATTTGAAAAAATTCCTGTTTTATTAGACCAATTAAAAAATCAAAAAAGTGTTAAAGATAATGAGATAATTATATATTTAGATCCACCATTTGATTTTAGAGATGGTATGAAAGATGTATATGAAAAGACATTTAATATGGTAAAAAATATTGATAATAACAATGTAATATTAGTAACATTTGAGCATATGACAGGATTAGAAATGCCAGATACTTTAGGAAAATTTAATAAATATAAAACAAAAAAATTTGGAAAAAGCTCTTTAACATATTATAATGTTTAGAATTTCTATTTGGAGTTTATCTATTATAATTTTAGGGGTATTTCTTTTACCCTTGATTTACACTATCTCTCCATATACTCTTAATCCTCAATCTATATTATCACCTCCTAGTTTTGTAAATATTATGGGAACAGATAGGTTAGGTCGTGATCTGTTTGCTAGAATACTTGTAGGTGGTCAAACATCTATTATTATTGGATTTTTAAGTGCAACTATCTCTTCATTTATTGGACTTATAGTAGGTATAAGTGCAGGATATTTTAAAGGTAATATTGATAAGGGTATAACAATTGTAATTGATCTATTTTTGACTTTTCCTACTTTTTTTCTACTTTTAGCACTTGTGAGTTATATGGAAGCTTCAATTACTATTTTGATAATAGTTCTATTTATTACAGGATGGATGGGTATGGCAAGAATGATAAGAAGTGAAAGTTTTGCTATATCAAATAAGCCATATATAAAAGTGTTAAACTTAGCAAAAGTAAATAAAGTTAAAATTATTTTAAAATATTTTGCACCGTTATTAGCACCAATATTTTTAGTATCTTTTACTTTTGGAGTAGGGGGTGCCATATTGGCAGAATCTGGTCTTAGTTTTTTAGGATTAGGTATCAATCCTCCTCAAATCAGTTGGGGTAGTTTGTTAAGTGGTGGTAAAGAGGTTATAGAGATAGCTTGGTGGGTTAGTTTTTTTCCAGGTTTATTTATATTTATAATTACATTTTCACTTATGCAAATAGCAGATTATTTACAACAAAAGATGAATTCTAAAGAGTTAAATTAGATATTCATCTTTTAATATTAGTATTTAATAGTGAAAACTATTTTGCTAATGTAAGTTCACCTAAGTAGCTATGAATAGTATTTCCTTTTTCTAACCAATTTAAAAT
>CAZLZQ010000049.1:0-12703 GCA_964564065.1 uncultured Arcobacteraceae bacterium
GACCAATATTTAATAAACTAAATGGAAAAGCTAGTTATGATGATATAAAATTAGTTCTTTTATAGTATTTTAACTTTTCTCTTTTAGTAGTTCAATCTTTTTTTCTAAAAGTTCAGTATGAAGTATAAGATTGTAGTATTCTCCCATATATGAAGGTGGTACTTTAATCTTCACTTCAATTTCATCTTGCAATATCTTTAAATCTCGCTCAATAGTTGATATATCTTCTTTATTGTTTTTTATTCTAATATTTATATCTTGTAGTTTAGTGTACCATTTAAATATTTTTGATCTAATAGTAAATATATAAAGTGGAATTATACTTTTAAATAGAGGTATTATAAGCCAAATAAGTGGTATTATAAATAGTTTCAATCTATCAATTTGTGATGCAATCCAATATGGAAAAATCTTTTCTAGCCATGATTCTCCATTTTCTACATAAAGTTTTGCTTCTGTATTTATTTGAGTGTCAAGATGTTTTAGTGATAATTTACCATGGACAATTTTAACTTTCTTTAAAAATATTCTTATAAGTTCATCTGGTATATTTTTATTTGAAACAAGATTTTGACTTATAGATAATAGATTTATATCTTTAGAAGGGAGATTTTTATAAAGATCTATTATACCTTCATATAAACTCAATGATTCAAGATAATCAAATTTCTGAGTATATGCATTTACCCTTTTTATACTCATAACATTAATTGCTGGATCAGCTAATAACTCTTGTATATATTGATTGTCAATTGTAGCAAGAGTGATAAAAATATCAATCTTTTTATTTTTTAATTGAGTTAATGAATTTTTATCTGATAAATAAGATGCATCAATATTATTAACTAAGCCATTTTCTTTAGATAGTCTTTGCATTAAATCATATGTGCCATCATTTGTAGTACTAATTCCTACTTTTTTACCTGTAGCTTCAATTAAATAGTTTATAGAATAACCTTCATCTCTATAAAATATCCATAAAGGCTCAGTGTATACACTTGCTAAAGATTCAAAATCATACTCTTTTTTATCTTCTAAAACTCCACTATGAATAAATCCAATATCTGCTTGTTTATTATTTAAGTAACCAATTGTATCAAGTGAACCTTGAGTTGGTAAAAGTTTAAGATCTACTCCAACATCTTTTAATAGTACTTGATATGACAGTCCATAAGCGTAACTATCACTACCAATTGCACCTGTTGCCAATGTTATTTGTTTTGCTTTTGATGGTGGCTTTAGCATTGTAAATACTATTGAAATAATTGTTAAAATAATAAATACTATAATCCATATTCTTTTCATGATAATAACCTTGATAGATAATTTGAGTTATATTTTAGTTATAAAATACAACTCTATTTTTTCCATTTTTTTTACTCTTATACATAGCTTCATCTGCTGCTTTTATTATCTCTGAACTATCTTTAAACTCTTCTGGAAATAGAACAACTCCCATAGAAGCAGAGATATTTATCTCTTTATCTTCAAATATATGAGTTTCTTCAATACTTTCTCTAATTTTATTTGCAATTTTAAGAATGTTGTCATGGTAATTTAAATCTTGTATATTTGACATATGATCCAATAATATAACAAATTCATCTCCACCAATTCTAGCAACAGTATCTTCTTGTCTAACACAATCTCGTAAAATATCTGCAACTTTTATCAATAATAGATCACCAATATGATGTCCAAAGTTATCATTCACAGGTTTAAAGTTATCTAAATCTATAAATATAACAGCACCTTTTATATCGGTTCTGTTTTTTGTCATTATAGAATAATTTAATCGTTCATTAAATAATAATCTATTTGCCAATGATGTTAGTGTATCATGTTGTGCTTTATATATCAACTCTTGTGCTTGTATATCTCTCTCTTTTTCATGATATAATTTTTCTAATGCAAAAGATATTTCATCTGACATTTTATCAAATAGTACAACAATATCTTTTTCAAAAAAGTTTATATCTTTAGAATATAGAACCGCAACACCTACTACTTCATTGAATTTTCGTATAGGATAAGCTGCTGCAGAGTGAAGATCATAATCTTTTGCAACTTCAAAAAATAGTGAAGAACCATCCCCAATAATATCATCAATGATAATATTTCTATTTTCAAATATTGCTTTACCTGCTAGTCCTAAACTTTTTTTATGATTTTTTGGATTTGCAGTAAGTGATAATGTCGATAAATATTTTTGAGCTTTACCTGAACTTGCTACTATCTCTATATCATCATTATTATCAAGCATACCAATAAATGCTAAACTTAATGAAGACTCTTGAGTACAAATATCACATATTTCATTAAATAATTCATCTTGTTCATAGTCATGAATTATAAGCTCATTTGTTTGACTTAAAATATTATAAATATGTTTTTGAGATATTAAATTATCAAATACAGATTGCTCTTTTTTTACAAGTTTATTTAGATAATATAAAGTAAAAACTAAAGATATAAATCCAATGATCCAAAATAAAAGACTAAATAATAAACCCTGTTTTGCATTGTTTTCAATATCATTTACACTTTTTAATATACTCTTCATAAGACTATGTGCAATTGTACCTATTACATCAACTTTTACTGATGATATTTTCCACCATTCTAATGGGTCAATATCTTTATACGTTTCTACATCTAGTTCACCCTTTGATACTTGATCTCTATAATGTTGAACATTATTTAAAATAATTTTAGTAAGATTCTTTTGAAATATATTAAACTCTTTAATATCAGTTTTTAATAAAAATTCATCTATATTTATATCTTGCATTGTTTTTAGTTTTATATAGTATTCGTACATATGTGTAGAACAAAAACTATTAGTTGTAAAATAGTTTGATAGTACAGCTCTCTCTTGACCAGCATATTCTTTTACTTTAATAATATTAATTAAAGATAAAAGATGTTTTGATATATCATTTGAATTTTCTAAAGATATTAAATAAGATATAGAGTTAATAATTTTTGTATTTATCATTGTATATCTATTAAATGATTCAGAATATCCAATTTTAAATAAGTCGATTTCATTTCTTAAAAGGTTAATATCTGAGTATTTTTGTTGTATTAATTTAATATTTGATATATGTTTATTGCTTGTTATATTTAAATTTAATATAAATTGTTTAAATTTTAAATAAGACTTATCAGTATGTTTTCTTTGCTCAATAAGTTCTAATTTAAATTTATTTCCCATAGAGCCAATAAATCCAGCAGATAAACCTCTCTCTTTTTGTAAGTTAGTCAATAACTTTTCAGTATTTTTAATATATTCAATATCTGTAGTTATATTTGTCATACTTACTAGAGTATTATATTTTCCTGAAACATATATTCCACTATAATATAGCATACCAAATGCTGGTACAAAAAATATTAATAATATTTTAAAATAAATTTTATTGCTCATCTTTTCTTAATCCTTATAAAACAGTATTATAACTTAAAAATATAATATTCGAGTGTTTTTTCAAAAAAATAACTAAATTTATACCTTAGGATAATTTATATTTTGTGACAATAAGTGAAATTGTGGTATAATCGCGTATAATTAAGATATCAAGGAATATTATGGGAAATATTTATAATCCAAAAGATGTAGAAGATAAGTACTACAAAATATGTGAAGATAGAGGTTATTTTGAGATAGATGGAAATAATTCTATTCAAGAAGAGGGTAAAACTTTTTCAATTATGATGCCACCTCCAAATGTGACAGGTTCATTACACATAGGTCATGCACTTACTTTCACACTTCAAGATATAATTACTCGTTATAAACGAATGGATGGATATAAAACTTTATGGCAACCAGGTACTGATCATGCTGGAATTGCTACTCAAAATGTAGTTGAAAAACAGCTTTTAAGTGAAGGTACAACTAAAGAGGAGATAGGAAGAGAAAAATTCCTTGAGAGAGCTTGGCTACAAAAAGAGACTAGTGGTGGAAACATTGTACATCAAATGAGAAAATTAGGAGTTACTCCCGCATGGAAAAGAGAAAGATTTACACTAGATAGTGGTCTTCATGAAGCGGTAAAAGAGGCTTTTGTAAAACTATATAATGAGGGGCAAATTTCACAAAATAATTATATGGTAAATTGGTGTACTCATGATGGTGCATTGTCAGATATAGAGGTTGAACATGATGAAGTTCAAGGTAAATTCTATACTATGATATACAAATTTGCAGATGGAAGTGGTTCACTTGAAGTTGCAACAACTAGACCTGAAACATATTTTGGAGATACTGCTATTATGGTTCATCCTGATGATAGTAGATATAGTGATATTGTTGGTCGTGAGGTATTATTACCATTAACAAATAGAAAAATAAAAGTTATCACTGATACTCATGTTGATATGGAATTTGGAACTGGTGTTGTAAAAGTTACACCAGCTCATGACCAAAACGATTATGCTGTAGGAAAAAGACACAACTTAGAGTTTATAAAAGTTTTTGATGAAAAAGGTATTTTAAATGATTATTGTGGAGAGTTTAAAGGACTAGAACGACTTGAAGCTAGACCAATAATAGTAAAAAAACTTGAAGATGAAGGCTATATCGTAAAAATAGAGGATCATGTTCATCAAGTAGGTCATTGTTATAGATGTAAAAATATTGTTGAACCTTTTATATCAACACAATGGTTCTTAAGTAATGAGATGGCACAAAATTCTATTGATAAAACAAAAGAAAAAAATAACTTCCATCCAAAACATTGGATAAACTCTTATACTGCATGGATGGATGAGCTTCGTCCTTGGTGTATATCAAGACAACTTTGGTGGGGACATAGAATACCTGTATTTACTTGTGATGATACTACATGTAATCATCAATGGGCAGATAAAAATGACAATCCAGAATATTGTCCTAAATGTTCAAATAAAAATATTACTCAAGATCCTGATGTATTAGATACTTGGTTTTCATCTGCACTTTGGGCAATGTCACCATTGGGTTGGGGAAATAATGGTGAGTTAAAAGATCTTTATAATGATACTGATATGGATGACTTTTATCCAAATAGTTTACTTATAACTGGATTTGATATTATGTTCTTTTGGGTTGCTCGTATGATGATGATGGGTGAACACTTCACAAAAGAGCTTCCTTTTAAAGATATCTATATGCATGCATTAGTAAGAGATGAGCATGGTGCTAAGATGTCAAAATCAAAAGGAAATGTAATAGATCCTCTTGATATGGTTGAGGAACACTCTGCAGATATTATTAGATTTACTTTAGCTTATTTAGCTGTTCAAGGTAGAGATATAAAACTTGGTGAAAAAAATCTTGAACAATTTAGGAACTTCACAAATAAACTTTATAATGCAACAAACTTCTTACAACTGAATGTAGATACATTTAAAGATTTATCTGAAATAGAAGTAGTTACTCCACTTGGACTTTATATGCAAAGTAGATTAAGTGTAGCTGTAGAAAAAATGAGAGTAGAGTTAGATACATTTAACTTTAGTGATGCTTCAAAAACTTTATATAACTTTGTATGGAATGAATTTTGTGATTGGGGTATAGAATATTCTAAAGCTTCAAAAGAAAGTATTGTAGAACTAGGAGCAATTTTTAAAGAGACTCTTAAAATGATATCTCCAATTATGCCATTTATAGCAGATCATCTATATCATAAATTAACTGGAACAACACTTGAAGATGGTGAATCATTGATGATTAAAAACTTCCCTAAAGATATTAAAAGAGATGAACAGTCTGAATCTATGTTTGATATTATTCAAGAAGCTATTACTGCTTTAAGACGAGCAAAAGTAATTATAGATATGGGAAATAGTAAGATAGCAAAAGCATATATTAAATTAGATAGTTCAATAGATACTGATATAGCGAAACCATTTATTCAAAGATTAGGAAAAGTTGAAAATATTGAGTTTGTTGATTCTAAAATTGAAAATTCTATTACAGATGTATCTGATAATCTTGAAGTATATCTTCCTACAAGTGAAATTGATATGACACCTATTATATCAAAGCTTGAGAAACAAAAAGAGAAACTAGAAAAAGAGATTGCAAAAGTAGGGGGTATGTTATCAAATGAAAGATTTGTTGCTAATGCACCAGCTAAAGTAATTGAAGAGAATAAAAAAGGTTTAGAAGATGCAACAAATAAACTTGTAAAAGTTCAAAGTGAATTAGATAGCTTAACAAAATAGATAGGATTTTAAATCCTATCTAATATTATTTTGGACTATGAGCTAAAATATATTTATCTATTTTTTTAATATTAGTAGTTGAAATTGACACTTCTAAGTCCATAAGATATAATTCTTCGAGATTAAATTTTTCTAACTTTACCATATCTTTTTGTGTTACAACTATTGGAGTATTTGGATATTTTTTCTTTATATCTTCTATATTTTTTGATGTAAAGTTATGATGATCAGGATATGTTATCATAGTTATATTTTCTGGTAAAAACTCTAAAAGACGATTTGGTTTTGAAATAGCAGTTAAAACTATTGTATCTTCTGGTAATCTTTCAACTATATCACCATCTTTTTTAAAAGTAACAACTCTTTTAAAATCTTCACTATCTCTTAAAACCATATTTGCAAAAGAGTACATCATAGGAGTATCTCTATATCCACCACTAGGAAGACAAAATATATTTTTGGGATCAATTTTTGGTCTAACTAATATATCAAATTTTAAAATTTCATGTTTACTATATCCATCATCTAAATAAATAATTTTAGAACCTAACTCTTTAGCTTTGAGTATACCATCTACTCTATTCTCAGATACAATAACTGTAGCAGAAGGTAGAGCATTTGATAATAGCATAGCTTCATCACCACTAGTTTTGATATCTTCTAAGATTTTACCTTTATTTGATATTACAAATAACCCTTTAGAATCTCTACCATAACCTCTTAAAATAATAGCAATATCTTTTTTATCTTTTGCAAGAGCTATTGTAACAGGTGTTTTTCCAGTACCACCTACTAAAAGATTTCCAATGCTAATAATAGGTATATCATAAAATTGTGGTTTAGCAGAAACTCTTTTGTAAGTAGTGAAGATACAATAAACTATAGTAATTGGAAAAAATAGTATACCAATTAGTTTTTGTAGTGGATTTGGGTTGAACATATATTGTTCTATCCAAGGTACTAAAAATCTAGTCAATCTATATCCACTCTTTTGCTACTTTTTTTATAGTATCACATACATATAATACATCTTCATCACTCATTGATGGGTATATTGGTAAAGATAATATTTGACCATAAGATGTCAATGCATTACCATATGCTGTTATTTTTAACTTATATTTCTTTTTATAATATGTTAAAAGATGTAAAGGTATAAAGTGTAATCCTGTAGAAACACCTTGCTCTTTTAATGCTCTTGCAAATCCATCTCGATTTTTACTAACTTTTATAATATATTGACTAAAAATATGTTCATCATCACTTTTTGGTAATGATATATGGTTTAGTCCCACTAATTCTTTTGCATAAATAAGTGCAATCTCTTGTCTTCTTTCACAAAATGAGTTTGTTTTGTAGAATTGAGCAAGATTAAAAGCAGCTTCTAGTTCACTCATATCATATTTATATCCAATATCAACTACATCATAGATATAATCAAGATTACCATATTCATCAAAGCTACTATTTATAGCATGAGTTCGAAGAAGATTAGCTCTAGTAGCTAATAGTTCATTATTTGTAACTATAAATCCACCTCTACTAATAGCAGTTTTGCTATTTGTATAGTTTGTTGAGAATATTGTCATGTTAGCATCTAAAGAACCAACCATTTGATCATTATACATTGATCCTAATGCACTGGAAGCATCTTCTATAACTAAAATATCATATTTTTTAGCAATCTGATATATTCTATCTAAGTCTGGAATTTCACCTGCTACAAATGTAATCATCAATGCTCTTAGTTTTTTTGAATTATTCTCTTCAAGATAAGACTCTAGCTTATTTAAATCAATATTAAAACCATTTTGCTCAATATCAATAAATATAGGTTCAGCATCAAAATGCCTAACTGTTTCAGGTAAACTAGGAAAAGAGTTTACACTCATGATAACCTTGTCTGCTCTTTTTAGTGACATTGAACTAAGTGCTAAGTGCAGAGCTGATGTTGCATTGTTTGTAGCAATTGTATACTTTGCACCTATAAATTCTGTAATCTCTTTCTCTAACTCTTCAACTTTACTATTTGTTGTAGTTTCAAGGTTAAGTACTGATTGAACTTGAGCTAACTCCTCTTGATCAATTGTTGGTTGAAAAAAAGGTACAATTCTTTCATTTTTTTGTGTTTTTATCATCTTTGTTATTCCTTGTAAACTTAAAATTTTATTTTTGCAATTGTTGGAAGCTTACCTTTAAATGCATTTGCTTTTACTCTATATTCTAACATATCAATTAATTTTTCATCAATATCTAGTGCAAGTAATTCCTCTTTTGTTTTTTCTTGATCAATCATGAGTTTAAGAACATCATCCATAACTTTATAAGTAAATCCAAGTTCCTCTTCATCACTTTGACCTTCCCATAAATCAGCACTAGGTTTTTTATTAATGATTGCATCAGTAACACCAATATACTTTGCAAATTCAAAAGCATCAGATTTGTAAAGTTGTCCTATTGGATTAATTGCACATGCCGTATCTCCAAAAAGCGTACCATATCCTAATAATATTTCTGATTTATTACTTGTTCCTACAACTATTGCATTATCTCTAGCACTTATATCATACAGTACTGACATTCGCATTCTTGCACTAAAATTTCCAATTCTAAGTGGAGTTGCATCTTCTACATTATCAAAATATCCTTTTACCATAGGTGCAATCTCTACAACCTCATATGATATATTAAATTTTTCACAAAGTTCTTTTGCATCAATTATTGATTCATCACTTGATAGATGTGAAGGCATAAATACACCATACATATTGTTTCCAAAAGCCTCTTTACAAAGGACTGATACAATTGCAGAATCTAATCCACCACTTATACCAACAATAACATTTTTTATACCTATTTTAGATACTTCATCTTTTAAAAAACCAACTAACTGCTCTTTTATATCTTGATAATTCATTGAAATCCTACTTTAATATAATTATATACATTAATTATATCAGATATTTCTTCATGTTATCTGTCATGATTTTTTATTCATAATCACATCTTTTTTTATGCTTCACTTAGTAACATATCAATATTTGTTATATGTGAAATTTAAATCATTTAACCTCATTTTATAAAATCATTAGATAAAATTAATCCAAATTTATAATTTAAATCTTAATAATGAGGAACAAATATGAGTATTCCAATTCATAAATATGATGTTGTAATCGTAGGTGCAGGTTTAGCAGGTTGTGCTGCTGCGAGAGAAGCTGCACATGCTGGACTTAGTGTTTGTGTGCTTACAAAGCTACACCCACTTAGATCACATTCAGGTGCTGCACAAGGTGGTATAAATGCAGCTTTAAGTGCTGAAGATAGTATAGAATTACATGAGTTCGATACAGTAAAAGGTAGTGATTATTTAGGTGATCAAGATGCTATTAGACTTATGTGTTCAAAAGCTCCTGAAACAATTAGGTGGGCTGAAAAAATGGGTGCTGTTTTTAGTAGAAATGAAGAGGGTAAAATTGCACAAAGACCATTCGGTGGTCAAAGTAAACCTAGAGCATGTTATGCAAAAGACAGAACAGGTTTAACATTACTTCAAACAATTTATGAACAAGCTCATAGAGATGGTGTTGATTTTAAAGATGAATATTATGTATCAGATATTATTTATGAAGATGGAAAAGTAAATGGTGTATTTGCTTATGATCTAGTAGATTCTAAACCAATGATTTTTAATGCTCGTGCTGTTATGTTTGCAACTGGTGGATATGGAAGAGCTTTTAAAGTGAACTCAAATGCACATGCAAATACAGGAGATGCTTTATCAATAGTTGCAAGACATGGTCTTCCTCTTGAAGATATGGAATTTGTACAATTTCATCCAACAGGTATAGCTGGATCAGGTGTTCTTATATCAGAAGCAGCAAGAGGTGAGGGTGGTAAACTTTTTAATTCACTTGGTGAAAGATTTATGGAAAAATATGCTCCAAATAAACTAGAATTAGCTTCAAGAGATGTTGTTTCAAGAGCTATTTCTCAAGAGATCTTAGAGGGTCGTGGTTGTGGTGAAAATAAAGACCATGTTCATATTGATTTAACTCATCTTGGTGCAGATTTAATAAATACAAAACTTCCAGAACTTAGAGATTTAGCTATTACATTTCTTGGTCAAGATATGATTAAAGAACCTATAAGTATTGCGGCAACTGCTCATTATAGTATGGGTGGAATACCATGTGATGTAGATGGTCATGTTAGAAAAAACACAAAAGAACTTGTAGAAGGTTTTTACGCTGCTGGTGAGTGTGCTTGTGTAAGTGTACATGGTGCAAATAGACTTGGAGCAAATTCTGTTCTTGAGGCATTGTTTTTTGGTAGACATGTAGGTCAATCTATAGTTAACGATGTTAAATCTGGAATAGACTTTAAATATGCAAAAGTTGAAGATGCTAAACCTGCTATGGAAAGATTAGAAGCTATTAAAAAATCAAATGGTGAAGAGAGAGTACCTGCTTTAAGAGATGAATTACAGCAAAGTATGACAGATAATGCAGGTGTATTTAGAACAGAAGTTTCTCTTGCTAAACAACTTGATATTTTAAAAGATTTAAAAGAAAGATTTAAAAATATAAGAATTGACGATAAATCAGATATTTATAATACTGATCTACAAGAAGCAGTTGAATTAAGTCATATGATTGACTTCTCTGCATTTATTGTAGATGGTGCAATTTTAAGAAAAGAGAGTCGTGGTGCTCACTATAGAGAAGAATACCAAACTAGAGATGATGAAAATTTCTTAAAACATACTATGGCTTATATGGATGAAAATGGAGAACTAACAACAGAATATATGGATGTAGTTCTTGGTAATCATGAATTAGCTGAGAGAACATACTAGGAGAAAATGATGAGTGTTGAAACAAAAAAATTAAAATTTAAAGTATTTAGATTCAATAAAGAAACAGATTATTTACCTCATTATGATACATTTGAGATGAATGTATCTAAAGATGAATTGATCCTTGATGTTATGAATAGAATTAAATGGGAACATGATGGTTCTTTCTCTTATAGAAGAAGTTGTCGTCATGGTATTTGTGGATCTTGTGCTGTTAAAGTAAATACAAAACCAACTTTAGCTTGTAAAGATAGAGTTTTTGATCTTGTAGATCTATATGGTACAGAGCTTACAATAGAACCTCAAGATATAAAAAGAGCATATAAAGATATGGTTATAGATAAAGAGAACTTTTGGAATAAGTATAACAGTGTTCAACCATATCTTGTAGCTGATATTGATGAATTTCCAACTGAAGAAAATATTGTAACTCAAGAGGAAGCAGAAGCTATTGATGAAGCTGATTATTGTATAGCATGTGGTAGTTGTTTTTATGCATGTCCAGCAGTAGCCGTAAATGATGAGTATGTTGGTCCTATGGCTCTTACAAAAGCATGGAGATTTAATTCTGATGTAAGAGATACTGCAACTGATAGTAGACTTGATAGTTTACAACAATTAGGTTCTGGAATTTGGGATTGTGTTAAATGTAATGAATGTGCTGAAGCTTGTCCTAAAGAGCTAGATCCAATAGGAAAAATTACAAAACTTCATCTACAAACATTTGAAAGAGAAAAAAATCTTAAAAATGTAGCAGTAAGACATGCTGTTGGATTTAAATGGAGTATTGAAAAACACGGTATTCTTGATGAGGGTGAACTTGTAAGATATAGTGAAGGAAATATTGGAGTTATGAAACATATTCCAGAAGCTATCGCAATGTTTAAAAGAGGTAAGATTGTTATGCCTTGGAATATGCCAAAATCTAAAAATTTAGATGAAATTAAAAAACTTGTTGAGATAACTTCAACAGCTAAATATTAGGGAGTACCAAATGGAAAAATTAAAATATGCTTTATATACAGGATGTACTGCAAGAGAATCTACTCCTGAGTTATTAAAATCAACTATGGCAATTGCTGATAAATTAGGGATTGAGTTAGTTTTACTTGATGAAGCTAGTTGTTGTGGTGCTTCTCATTTACAAGATTTTGATGATATGTTATCATTGGTTTTAAATGCTAGAAATATATGTTATGCAGAAAAATTAGGTCTAGATATGGTTACTATTTGTAATACTTGTCAGTTAAATACATCTTTAACAAAAGATAGATTAGATAACGATCCTATTTTAAAAGCAAAAGTAAATGAAAAATTAGCAGAGGTTGGTCTTGAATATAAAGGAACAGCAACAGTTAAACATTTTTTATATGCACTTCAAGATGATTATGGGTATGATAAAATAGCTTCTGCTGTTACAAATCCAATATCTGATATAAATGTAGCATCATTTTATGGTTGTCATAATATTAGACCATCTCACTTACAAAATAAAACAAATGGTGGTGAAAGTTCATATAAGCCAGTTTCACTTGATAATTTAGTAATTGCTCTTGGTGGAAATGCAGTAGAATATGAATCTAAAAATAAATGTTGTGGTTTTCATGTAGAGTTACAAAATCCTACAACTGC
>CAZLZQ010000050.1:0-12578 GCA_964564065.1 uncultured Arcobacteraceae bacterium
GATGGTGGAGCTGGTGTCGATGCGCTTAATCTTACAAATGTGTCTAGAGAAGAATGGGATGATGGAGTAAGCGATAACTTTACAAACTTTGAATCAGTTACATTTGAGGATGGATCAACATTAGGTGCAGATGGACCAACAATTACTATGGATATAAGTAGTAACAGTGGTAACAGTATAATAGATACTTTTGGAAATATGTCTGGAGGACATAGAGGTGGTGGAAGTCATGGTGGAAGAAGTCATGGTGGATCTAGGAATGAAGACCATTCTCAATCAGATACAACACACTCTTATGATATCAATTTAAATTCAGGATTAACTGATGAAAATGGTACTGAAACATTAAGTAACATTACGATGAATAATATACCTGATGGAGCAACACTACAAGATAGTGATGGAAATGAAATATCAGCAAATAGTGATGGTACTTATACAATTACTACAGATGAAAATGGTGATGCATCAGTTACATTAACTTCTAGTTCTGAAATAGCACAAGATGATTTAAATAGTATTACATCAAGTGTAACATCAACAGATAATGGTGATACAAGTACAGCAACTGATTCAGTTGATTCTGTAGATTTAAGTTCTTTAGGTACTATATCTGGTGATGAATTTACATTTGATAGTGCAGATGATGTTGTTCTTGATTTTGATACATTAGTAAATGACGAGTCATTGTCAGATATAAATAGTATAGATATGACAGAGGGTAACCATGAATTATCAAATATTGATATAAGTGATGTTATGAATATGTCAGGTGAAGATAATACTCTTACAATCTTTGGAGATGAAGATGATACTGTTACACTAGATACTGATACATGGACACAAGGTGAAGATGTAGTAGCGGATAATGGAGATATATTCTCATCTTATAGTGGAACAGGTGTTGATCTAGATGAAGTTCAACTTCTTATTGATACACATGTTCAAGTAGACCAATCATAATAATAAATTATGTAACAATTAAAAGGCTAGTTAATTATAACTAGCCTTTTTTATCTAAATAAATACATAATTATTACAAAAAGCAATTTCTTATATTATAAAAACAAACATTTCTTAATATTAATATAAATTTTAAAATTCTTTAGTAACCTGTAATTTCATTAAGGTATACTTTAGTATAATAATTTTAAATATAATTTTAATTTAGGAATACAAATGGCTCAAACTAGTGATTCGCCTGCAAAATTTATCGAAAAAAAGAAGAAATATTTAAGTACAAAATTACTTTTTATATTATTTTTCATAATAAGTACAATAATAGTAGCGTACTCATCAAAAAAAATCTATCTTACAAATACTCAAGAATATAAAGAGAGAATATATAGTAAGGTAAATATAAAAATACTAAAAGAATTTAGAGTAATGCTTGAAGAGAAAAAAAGAATAGCTCTTTTAGTAGTCTCTGCATTATCAAAAGAAAATAAAATAAAAGATGCCCTTCTTACAAGAGATAAAGATATTATTGATATGGATAGACTATTAGAAGATATGAAAACTAAAAAAGAGTATGTAAATATTCAAGTTGAAATCATAGATGCAAATGGTATAAGTTTTAAAAGAAGTTGGATAAATAAATCAGGTGATGATTTAGTAAAAGATGATCCAAGAATGGCACATCTTATAAAATACCCTAGAGTTGTTACTGATATAAAAGCTACAAGTTATGGGTTAAATATAACAAGTATGACACCGGTGTATAATAAAGGTGTTTTTTTAGGTTTTTTTGTTGTAAATATGCATTTTGATTCATTTCTTGATATTTTTACAGAAGATGGCTTCAATTCAATTATATTGTTAAATGAAAAAGATTCTAGCCTTATAAATCAAGATGTATCATATTCAAATTTATTTATTGATAAGTGTTATGTAGTAAATAGAAATGTTGATAAATATTTAGTAAAGATTCTAAAAGAAAATGATCTTAAAAGTTTTTGTAAAGAGTGGGACAAAGAGTATAAGATAAATAAACAAAGTGATCATTTAATATCAAAATATTATATTGAAGATAGTAAGGGTGTATTGAAATCAACAGTATTTATTTTTAAATCTTTAGATGATATAGATTTAGAAGATCTAGAAGTTATGCAAGAGATACATATAACAGCAACTGTTATTTTTATAATAATGATTGGGTTTATGACAGTATATATTTATTCATTAAAAAGAACAAAAGAGTTAAGTATAGAAAATGATGAATTAATTGTAATCAACGAAGAGTTAAAGATTAAAACTGACGAGATGGATTTTCAAGATAAAAAAATGGAAAATATGTTTAACTCTCAACCTAACCTTATGATTATGCATAATGGTACAGAAGTTATACAAGGAAATAAAAGATTTATGGGATTTTTTAATAGATTTGGTGATTTTGCTGGATTTAGAAAAAAACATAAATGTGTAAGTGAACTTTTTGAAAAATATGAAGCACCAAATTATATTTATGATCAAGAGATTGATGGTATGTTTTGGGTAGATTATATATTAGCAAATCCTAAAAGATTGTATAAAACAGTGATGTCATATAGAGATAGTAAGACAAATGAACCACACCATTTTATCATTAAATTAAATGAGATGAGATATGCTAAACATGTAAGTGAAAGAGTTATTATAATTGCACTTGTTGATATGACACAAGATTTAGTAAACTATAAAACTATTGGTGATACCTCTTCACAACAAGCATCTTTACCTGTAAAAAATGATGAAACTAAAGCACAAGAAAATATGCAACCAGTAAAAAAAGAAGTGAAAAAATTAGATGAATATAAAAAACTTGATCTAAATTCACTTATCGAAGAAAGTAGTAAAGATATGTTTCAGTCTTTCTTATCAGAAAACATAAAAGCTAAGAAACTAGAAGATGCCAAGTTGTATGAGCTAAAAGATAAGCACTGTATTAGATATGACAATATTTATAAAATAGCTGATCTTAAATTAAATTGGATATTATTAATAACAGCACAAACTTTATCTATAATATCAAATATTAAGAATGATGATGAAGAGAGTATGGTTTTAGATACAATAGATAATAAAGCTAAACAATTAGCAGAAGATATGATGAAAGAGATGAAGATTCTAATTAATAAAAAAACAAAAGAAAAAGTAGAATTGATATCATCACCAATAGAGGTGATTGATAAGTTATTATTTGATTATAGCTCAGTGCTTTTAAAAAATGAGTTTAGTTTAAAAAATCAAAAATTTGAATTTTATATATTACTTGAGGGGAATTAAGAGAGATGATGAAAAATATATTAATTATATTACTACTTACTAGCAGTGTTTTATTTTCAGAGGAAATTGAAACAAATAGTATAAAAGATACTTTTGCACAAGAGATTAAAACTGAATTTAATGATGACTTTGATATTTGGGGTGTGGAGTTTTATAAAAATAGATCTATGATGAGATTTTCAAAAAGTGATCTTATGTATCTTCCAGGAAGTAGTGAGATGCAAATATCTTTTGAAGTTATTTTAAAAGATTTTTATCCTAGATATTTAGAATTTTTGCTTGATTTTAAAGATTCAATAAAAGAGGTTGTTATTATTGGTCATACTTCATCTGAAAATAGTAAAGCTAAAACAGTTGAAGGAAAATATTTAAGAAACTTAGTTTTATCTCAAGATAGAGCAGCTGTCGTATTAAAATATATTAAATCACTGAATGATGATATAGTTGTAAACAATATTGATTGGATAAATGAAACTTTTAGATCAGTTGGATTGTCATCATCAAAACCAATTTTAGATAAAAATGGAAAAGAGGATAGATTTTTATCTAGAAGAATTGAGATTCAAGTTATATTTAAAAATGATGATAAAAATATAGAAAATAGTGATCAAGATCAGATAAAAAAAGTTAAAAAATCAAAATTATTATCTTCTTATATTCAACAATTACTTATTGAAAATCCTACAATTAATGAACAATATCAAATTTTAAGTTCTATGAAACAGGATATAAAAATAGCACAAGCTGCATTTAAACCAACAGTAACATTAAATTATAGTAAAACTAAGTATAACCAGTCAAATCCAGCAGATCAAACTGATGCTCAAGCAGAAGATATAACACTAAAATATAATCTTTTTAATGGATTTAAAGATGAAAATGAACAATCAATATCAGAAGAGAACTATAAAGCATCAAAAACTACAAAAGATCAGATAGTCTCAGGTCTTGTATATACACTTGCCGAAGCATTTATTGAGATACAAAGACAAAAAGAGATACTTGAAATATCAAAAAAGAATTTAGAAGATTATGATAAATGGATTGAAAAAGAGAAAATAAGATTTCAAAATGGACTAATCTCTTTAAAAGATTATGCAAAAATAAATAGTAGAGATACAACTCAAAGAATGAATTATCAAGAGATGATGAGAACATATAAAGATAGCATAGCTACTTTTGAAAAGTATATAGACTTTGATAAAAAAGATATTGAAATTTTTGAGGAGTTAAATATCTCAAGTGTATATTTTCAAAATAGAAAACTATCTTTAGATGATGCTAAAGTATTTTCACCATATATAAAAGAAGCTGAACAAAATATTGCTTTATACAAAGCAAAAATAGAAAAAGCAAAAGTAAATTTTTATCCAACTGTAGACTTAACAACAAAAGTGAGTCAATCTGAAAATACTTACAAATCTAGTTCAGATAAAACAGAGGAAAGAACAATCATGCTAGAAGCAAAACTTGAATTATATTCAGGTGGAAAAGATGAAGCTAACTATGAAAAAAAACTTTTTGAATATAGACAAAAAGTACAGAAGAAAGATGAAGTTATTAGAGATGTTTTATATAAAGTTAATTTAGCACATAATAAGTATGAATTAGTTGTTATAAAAAATCAATTTTTAACAAGACTTATCTCTCAAAGAGAAGAGTCTTATATTGGTGCAAATTATGATTATAAATTTGCAAAAATAGATGCAAATGGTTTACTTGATGTTGTTGATGACCTTTATAATGCTAAAAAGCAATTTATTGAAAATAAATATGATATGATTTTAGCTAAATATAAAATTTTATCAGATATTGGTATCATACGAGAGACAATTTTAGATGAATAATACATTGGATAATTTTAATGAAATATAGAAAGCATATAGAAAGTTCAGTATTAGATACTTTAGTAATATTCTCTAAACTACATGGTAAACCATTTAGTGCGGAGGTTTTAAGTGAAGGATTACCTATATCAGAAGGTGAATCATCACCAAAATTATTTTCTGTAAAAGCTGGTGATTCAAGAGCTTTATTTGGAAGAGCTGCTCATAGAGCTGGGTTTACTACAAGAGTAGCAAAGTTAAAAATGGAAGATATTAGTACTTTGGTTTTACCTTGTATCATTTTATTGAAAACTGATGATCCAAATGAAGTAAATGCTTGTATTTTAGAATCATTTGATGATGTACGAGAATATGCAAATGTTATATTACCAGAAGTTGGTGATATTGTAAATACAGTTAAAATAGAAGATTTAGCAGCAGAATATTTTGGAATGGCCTTCTTTCTAAAAAGAGAATTTAGATTTGAATCTGATGATTTTAAGTTAATAGATAACAAAAATAAACATTGGTTTTGGGATACAATAAATACTATAAAATATATATATAAAGATGTTTTATTAGCTTCTTTAGTAATAAATCTTTTTATGATAGCAACACCAATTTTTACTATGAATGTATATGATAGGGTTATCCCTACCGCTGCTTTTGATACCCTTTGGATATTTGCACTTGGAGTAACTGTTGTATATATGATAGATTTGGGTTTGAAACATATTCGTTCCTACTTGCTCGAAACTGCTGGAAAAAAAGCTGATATTATTATGTCTTCAATTATTTTTGAAAAAGTACTTGATCTTAAAATATCTGCAATACCAAAACCTACAGGTTCTTTTGCAGAGGTGTTAAAAGGTTTTGAATCTATAAGAAGTTTTATGACATCTACTACCATTGCTATGGTTATTGATTTACCTTTTGTAATTATATTTTTATTTACAATATATTTTGTTGCTGGTGCTTTAGTATGGGTAGTTATCATAAATATGGCAGTTTTAATTTTATACTCTATAAGTGTAAAAAGTAAAATTCAAGAAGCAGTAAAAGAAACATCATCAGCATCATCATTAAAAAATGGTGTACTTATTGAAACAATATCAAATCTAGAAACAATAAAAAGTTTAAATGCACTTAGTTTATTTCAATATAAATGGGAAGAAGCAACTGGAGAGATTGCAACAAAAGGGATAAAAACAAAATCTTTATCTGCTGCAATTGGTACATTTTCTGCATTTATTACTCAAATGAATACAGTTTTATTAATCATATTTGGTGCTTATATGGTAGATGCTCAAACTCTTACAACAGGGGCACTAGTAGCAACTGTTATTATGTCAGGTAGAGCTTTAGGACCGATGGGACAAGTAGCAGGAATGATATCTTATTATCAACAAATTATATCTGCATATGAGATGATTAATAATGTTATGGAGATGGAGTCTGAACATCCAAGTGATAAACAGTTTGTAAGAAGACCTGCATTTAAAGGTGAAATAGAATTTAAAAATGTTTCTTTTACATACCCTGGTGTAGAACAAAAACAACTTATGAATATAAACTTTAAGATAAACCAAGGTGAGAAAGTAGCTATTTTAGGAAAAGTAGGAAGTGGAAAAAGTACAATTCAAAAATTACTTCTTGGATTTTATTATCAAGATGAGGGTTCTGTTCTTATTGATGGTATTGATGTTCAGCAAATTGATCCTGTTGAAATTAGAGCCAATATATCTTATATGGCTCAAGAAAATGTACTTTTTGCAGGAACGGCAAGAAGTAATATAATGATAAAAAATACAAAAGCAAGTGATGAAGATCTATTAAAAGCTGCACAAATAAGTTGTGCTACAGATTTTATAAATAAACATCCAAAAGGGTTTGAGTTACCTATTGTTGAAAAAGGTGAAAATTTATCTGGAGGGCAAGCACAAGCAGTATGTTTAGCAAGAACTGTTGTTGATGATAGTGCATTGTTCATACTTGATGAACCAACTAAATCTTTTGATAGTGGGACATCTCAAAGAATATTGAGAAACTTAAAAGAATTTTTAGCAGAAAAAACTTTGATAATGATTACTCATACTCCATCAGATTTAGTACTTGTAGATAGAATTATAGTGATGGATAGTGGAAAAATAGTGATGGATGGAAAAAAAGCTGATGTTATGCAAAAATTATCTGGTAAGAAGGCTTAAATATGAGTAATAACGAAGATATAAAAGCAATAGAAAGTGAAAACCAGACAGCTTCACAATCAGCACAAAGAATTGCTAGAGAAGCTAGAATGGCAAAAAAAAAGGCCAGATCAGCATCTAAAGATAAAGAATCGACAAAAGATCCCAAAGAGTTAGAAAAAGAGATTAAGAAGCTTCAAAGGGAGCTTAAAAGAGAGCAAAGAGCAACAAAATCTGCGGATCAATTTGAGAAAGAGATTAAGGCTCAAAAAGAAGAATTAGATGCAATCATTGATACTCATATGCCTTATATTCTTACTGATAAGAATTTAATTATTACAAATTCAAGTAGAGCATTTAGTGATATGTTTGGGTATAGTATCCAAGAGAGTATAGGGCTTAGTTATAAAATATTGATACAGTATGAAGATGCTGAAAAGTTTTATAATGGTTGTGAATATGTAAGTAGTCATGGTAGAGAAGCATGGGGAACAGATATCAAAATGTTGAGTATTGATAATGATACTATATATACACATACTTTTATTTATCCAATGTTTGTTGCAGGTGCTTTGGATGGATTTACATTTGTAATTGAAAATATTTCAAGCCAAAAATTATTACATAAACTTCAAAGAAAAGTATTATCAACAGAAAAATTTCATGAAACTACATTGGATTTTGTTTCAAGTACTAGTGCTGCAGTTTTGGATACTGTATCAAATAAAATTAGTTCGGTTGTTAAAATTATAGTAACTTTTGTACTTTTATTTCTAGTATATGCTGTAAGTTTTAATATTGATGAGATATCAAAAGGATCTGGAAAATTTATACCTACTTCAAAAGTACAACATCTTAAGAATCTTGAAGGTGGTATAATAGAGTCTATATATGTACATGATGGAGATAGTATAAAAAAAGGTCAAATATTATTAAAACTTAGTCCAATATCACATCAAGCGAAACTGGAAGAAAATAATATTAGACTTTTTGAATTAAGATCAAAAGAGACAAGATTAAAAGCAGAATCACAAAATTTACCAATGTCAAAAATCAAATGTGAAGTAAAATGTGATAAGAATTTAATTAGACTTGAAGAGATATATTATGAATCAAATAAAAGAGAGTTAAATCAAAATTTATCTAAACAGATGGAAAAATTAAAGTATCAAGAGAGTGCTTTAATTGACGCACAAAATAAATATTTAAACCTAGAAGAAAATTATATGATGTTACTAGAAGAGTTTGATACAAAGAAAGAACTATCAAAGCAAAAAATATTTACAAAGTATGAAATCAGAACTTTAGAGCGGGAATTAAATGATGCATTAAGTGCTAAAAGAAGTGCTGCAGAAACAATAGTTCAAGTAAAAACTCAAATACAAGAGATAAAAAATGGTATAGAGGAAACAAAGTTAACTTTTAGAAATAAAGCTGCATTAGAATATACACAAACAATAGCAGAGATTTTAAGATTAGAAGAAACAAAGAAAAATCTTGAAGATATTATTGCTAGAACAGTTATAAGGTCACCAGTTGATGGTGTTGTTAAAGAACTATTAGTACATACGATTGGTAGTTCTGTTCAGCCATCTTCTGAGTTATTAACAGTTGTTCCTACTGTTTATGAAATGATTGCAGAGGTTAAAATGAAACCTGAGGAGATAGCAAAGCTTCATGTTGGACAAAGTGTTAAGCTAAAAGTAACTGCATTTGATTATTCAATTTATGGTGATTTAAAAGGAAAAATAACTAATATTAGCCCAGATACAATTGTTGATAAAGAAACAGGAGAGAGTCATTATTTAATTTATATCAAAACTAAGAGCAATTATTTAAATAATAATGAGAAGTATAAGATAAAAGTTGGTATGATGGTAAATGCAGATATTTTAGTGGGTAAAAAGAGTATAATGTCATTTTTACTTAAACCAATATTAAAAACAACACAGAAGGATTAAAATGATCTACGTATGTTCAAAGTCACAAAATATAAATAATTATTGGAAGAATGAATTTGGAGATAACTATTCTATTGAATTGATAGATGAAAGTTATTTTGATTTTGAAAAAGATTTTAAAAATGAAGATTTAGTTATATTGGATTTAGAACAGTTTAGTAGTGTTGAAGAACAAATAGCATTTCATGGGCTAATACCTAAAAGTATAAAAGTTATTGCTTTAGTAAAAGAACCTAAATTAGCTCATGGTGCATATATAATAAAAAAAGGTTTTAAAAGTTACATAGGAATAAAAACAAATAAATTAATAGTAGATCAAGTTATTAAAACAGTTTTAGAAGGGAATGTTTGGTTGTATCCTGAGCTAATGAACTATATTATTAAGCATATAAATATAAACAGTGATGAAAATAGATCATCAGAAGCTTTAAATAAATTATCCTCAAAAGAGCAAGCTGTAGCAAATCTTGTTTCAGAAGGCTTATCAAATAAAGAGATAGCTCAAAAACTTGATGTACAATTAGTAACAATAAAAAAACATATAAGTAGTATTTTTGCTAAATTAAATATAAAAGATAGAGTAGCCTTAGCAATATTAATAAATAAATAAAAATGATAACAAAAAAGTTAGATTTAGATACTCATATAGATTTATTAACATCTTTATTCCGTAGAGAAAAAAGTGTTAAGTTAGATGGTGATATTAATATTCATTATTCAATTATAAAAGATTTAGAAAAATTTATATTAAAAACTCCCCCTACAATAGAAAACTTAGATAGTCCAATCTCTTATTTACAAAAACAAGGACATATAAAGTTATATGAGATTTACGAATTTTCTAAAATAATAAAATATTTTAATTATTTAAGAACATTTAATTTTTCAAATAAACTTGAAAACTGGATTGATAAAATTATAATACCAAATGAATTATTTAAAATAGTAGATTCCTTTAATGATAAAGGTGAAATTACAGAAGGATTTAGTCCTGACCTTGATAGTGTTAATCAAAATTTATATTTAAATCGTGATAATATAAAACAAAAATTATATGGGGTTATAAATAGTAAAAATTTACAACCATATTTAGTTGACCACCAAGTTCATTTAGTTTATGGTGAGCAAACGCTAATGGTAAGAGCTGGATTTAATCATGTTCTAAAAGCAAAAGTTTTAGATAGAAGTCAAAATGGTTTTTTTTATGTATTACCTCATAGTATAAGTGAACTAAAACAAAAACAATCAGATCTATTAAATCTTAAAGATGATATTACTTATAAAATTTCAAAAGAATTTAGTTCTTTATTGACAAAACATATTTTATTTTTAAAATTTATAAATAAGGAATTTGATAGATATGATCATTATCAAGCAAGGATAGAATTCGCAAAAATAGGAGATAAAAATTTTATTTTACCTAAATCATCTGGATATAATAAAGTACAAAAATTAGTTGATTTTAAACATCCTGCACTAGTAAATGCAAAAAGTATTACTGTAGATTTTACAAAAAATGTTATTATGATTACTGGTGTAAATGCTGGTGGAAAAACAATGATGTTAAAATCAATATTAAGTGCAGTTTACATGTCAAAATATTTGATACCTTATACTTGTGATAAATCTACAGTAATAGGCTCGTATAAAGAGATAAGTGCAATATTAGATGACCCTCAAAGTGTAAAAAATGATATATCAACATTTGCAGGACGAATGTTAGAGTTTAGTAAGTTATTTAATAGAACAAATACAATTGTAGGTGTGGATGAGATTGAATTAGGTACAGATAGTGATGAAGCTGCATCATTATTTAAGGTAATTATTGAAGAGCTAATTCAAAAGAATATTAAAATTATTGTAACAACTCATCATAAGAGATTAGCTGCTCTTCTTGCATCAAATGAAAAAGTAGATTTAATTGCTGCATTATATGATGAAAAGAATAGAAAGCCAACGTATGAATTTTTACAAGGGACAATAGGAAAAAGTTATGCATTTGAAACTGCACAAAGATATAAGATTCCATTATCTGTGGTAAAAAGAGCCAAAGAGGTTTATGGTGATGATAAAGATAAGCTAAATGAATTGATAGAAAGAAGTAGTGAATTAGAAAAAGAGTATAGACAAAAAATTAAACTTTTAGATAGTAAGATTGAAAAAACAGAACAATTAGAAAAAAGTTTAAAAGATCAAAAAGATAATTTAGATCAAGAAGTTTTTAAACAAAAAGACAATTTAGAAAAAGAATATAATTGTGCAATTGAGGAAGTTAAGAAAGCTATTAAATTAACAAATACAAAAGATCAGCATAAAGTATTAAATAAGGCTCATCAGCTAAAGAAACAGATTAAAGTAGAAAAAAATATAGAACCTCTTAACTTAAAAGTAGGGGATAGAGTAAAATATAATAATACGAAAGGTTTATTAGTATCAATAAAAGGTAAAAAAGCGACAGTAGAAACAAATGATGGAATGAAACTTCAGCTGCCGCTTAGTTCTTTAAAAATAAGTGGAAATATGCCAAAAGTTAAACCTAAAAATATATCTTTAAAAGTAGAAAAGCCTAAATCTGGACATATTAAATTAGATTTACATGGTCAAAGAGCAGATGAAGCAATAGAAAATTTAGATAAGTTTTTATCAGATAGTTTAATTGCTGGATTTGATGAAGTATTGGTTTATCATGGAATAGGTACAGGTAAATTGTCTCGTGCAGTAAAAGAGTTTTTAGAGATACATCCATGTATAGTGTCTTTTCATGATGCAACCGCAAAAGAGGGTGGATATGGAGCAAAGGTTATAAAACTATGAAAAAGATATTTATTCTTATATTGTTCATGATAAATTTATTTGCAAATAATTGTGATAAAGAAAAGTTATTTTGGGATGAGATCAGAGATAGTGAAAATATAAAAGATTTTATTTATTATAATAAAAAGTATCCAGATGGTATTTTTGAATATTTTGCAAATAAAAAAATAAATAGTTTAAGAGATAACTATTTTCAAGATACAGTATCTTTAAGTAGACCAAATTGGATAAATACTCCAACTTATAAATATAAATATAAATATAAATATAGTGCAGTAGGTTATGCAAATAAACATTTTAAGGGGAAAAATTATCAAGAAAACTTAGCTAGAAATAGGGCTAAAGATAAACTCCAAGAACAATTTGATTTAAATAAATTGTCAAATAATGAACAGTTAAAGTATTATGATGTAATTAAAACAGATAAATATTATGATAAGAATGGTAGAGTATATATCTATTTATATATAGATAATTATGACCTGTAAAAAAGAATTCCCAAATTTAAGCTCTAGTTAAACATAAAC
>CAZLZQ010000051.1:0-12198 GCA_964564065.1 uncultured Arcobacteraceae bacterium
CAAAATGGTATATGTATATATAAAAGCATATTAAAATATCTTATTCAATTTATTTTGTACAACCTATTGAATTTACCATATCTGCAAAAGGTGTATTTGGACATCTATCATATATGTCCAATACTCCATCATGATCTGAATCTAATGCACATCCATACTTATCAACTTTTACAGTTTTTGGTGTTCCTAGACATACATCCTTATTATTTACAACTCCATCAAAATCTTCATCATACATTGATGATGCACAACCACTAAATGATATTAAAATTACTAAAGATATTAAAAGTTTAAATTTATTTTTATTTTTATTAATCAAATTATTTGAATGTGTCATTACATACCTCCTGGTCCACCAGATGAACCGGCACTTGACATTCCACCTGCTGCTGAACTTACACTTGACATTCCACCTGCTGCTGAACTTACACTTGATGTCATACCAGAAATACCTTCACTCATACTATTAGAACCTCCTCTATCTTCTCCTCCAACTGCAAATGCATCATCTAACGATACGGTAGGATTGATCATTGTACTATTAGAACCTTTCATATTATACTGTTTAGATTCTCTTACACTATTTTGCTTGGCAATAATATTTTTCTGAATCTCTTCAATAGTTTTAGTATTTAACTTATTTAATTCATTTACTCTATTTTCACTATTTTCTTTTGCCAATTTTTCTTTTATTGCATTCATAACCATAAATCTATATTGTGGTTTCACATTATCAAGTTGTTCTACTAAATTAGCTACGGAAGGACTTTGTTCTATAGAAAACTTCATTTTCTCTATTGCACTAGATTGTTGTGTATTATTAAAACTATTTTCAGCCATTCCCATTTTTGTTTGTGCTTGCTCAAGAGTTGTTTTAATATCACCAGTTAAATTTGAAATAGCCTCTATAGTATTTTTTTGAGCTTCTAACATATTTTCTTGTGTAGCAATATAATTTTCACTTTGAATCTCTTGTGTTGTAACAATTTTATCTGCCATATCATTTATTCTATCTGCCATTGTTCCAATATCTTGAGATAACTGTAACATTGTTTGTGTATATTCACCATTTGCATTTGCAGATTCATCAACCATTTGACTAGTTAAATCAACTAAAGATAATGATAATTTTGATGAAGCATCTATAAGTGCATCATTATTAGGCTGATCTACGGCTACTTGAATCTGATTTGTAGTTACCTCTGCAGCATAAATAGATACACTACTTGCTAATACTAAAGATAACAATATTTTTTTTGTCATTTTAGACTCCTTTTTTTAATGTACAAAATTATAACATTGAAGTGTAACCTAAGTGTTACTTCCAATTATCCAAAACCTCTTTATAATCTATTCCACTATCAAAATAATAATTTGCTTTTGCTATTTCATAGTCATTTAAAGCTTGTTTATAAAGTGAAGTATTATATATTTTTTTACTTAAAGCATCAAGATATGTTATATTATCAACTACACTATTTTCATATTTAATTTTTACCATATCATATACACTATTTGCCATCTTAACTGCACTTTTAAGTGAATTTATTTTTAAATTTAAAGTATTTAATCGTTTTTTAGCAAGATCAAATTTCATCTGTTCTTGCACTTTTAGATACTCTAATTTCTGTTGAGTAGCTTGTTTTGCTAACTGTGCTGCTTCAACTTTATCACTTGTTGTTGTATCAAAAAGTTTAAAATTGATACTCAACATTAATTGATTTTGATGATCTGGAAGATCTGTTAAAAGGTTTGAATTATAATCATCATAGTTATAAAAATAATAACTATTTTCAACCTTTATTTGTGGTTTTTGAGATGATTTTACAATATTCTTATTTTCTTGTTGAGCTTTTATAGAATATTTTAATGAATCTATAGATGAACTCTCTTTATAAATTAAATTTGATACTTCAGGAAGTTTAAAATTATCTAGATTTATAACTTTACTATTTGATAAAAATGAAAGATTTTGTATCAATTCCTCTTTTTGATATTTCAACTCCTCTATTAAGTAGTTGTTAGATTCATATTCAGATTGAAATTTAAGGACCTCATCTATTGTTGTCATTTTTAAATCATATTTTGTTTTTATTCTATCATATTGTGCTTTTAGTGCTACTGCTTTTTCATGTAATACTTTTAAATTTTCTTCTACAGTTTTAGTTTGAAAATATAATGTTACAACTTGTAGAATAGTTTCTTTAATAGTTGTAGTTGTATTTTTTAGCTCACTTTTATATTCATACTCTTTTTGCCGTTTTAAAGCACTATTTTTACCACCATTATATAAATCAATACTTAGTTTTGCATATCCTGTAGATGTTTGTCCAACTTGTACATTTCTTACATCTCCATCTAATTGAAGATATGAAGCTCCTATATTAAAAGTTGGGTTATATCTATTTTTTACACTACTATAAGTTTTATTATATGATTGATCTTTTATCTTTAAAGATTGTAGATTTTGATTGTTTTGTATTGTACTGTCTATTAACTCTTTTAAATTTGTAGCATTTGAACCAGTTACTAAAAGTCCAACTAACAATAGTTTATTAAATGATATCATCTTTATTTTCCTTTACATCTATTTTTTTATCTTTTATTGTTAAAACTTTATCACAATAAGGAAGAAGTCTATCATCATGTGTTACCATAATTATAGTAACTCCTCTCTCTCTTGTGATTTTTTTAAGCATTTTCACAACACTTACTGCTCTTTGTTTATCTAAAGCTGCTGTTGGCTCATCAGCAAGTATAATATCTGGTTCATTTGCCAATGCCCTTGCTATTGCAATTCTTTGGTTTTGCCCACCACTTAATTCACTTGGCATATTTTTAAGTTTATCTGTCATATCAAGATAATCCATAATTTCTGAAACTCTTTTCTTTATCACTTTTGGGTTTTCTTTATTTTGATAAGGAAGTAGTGTGATATTTTCTTCTATATTTAAAAATGGTATTAAATAATGATGTTGAAATATAAAACCTATTTTTTTTCTTCGAAGTTCTCTATCATCTTTAATAAGCCATTTGTTATCATACACAACCTCTTCACCTATTACTATTTTACCTTCAGTAGGTTCTAATACACAACCTAACATCATAAGTAATGTTGTTTTACCACTACCACTTGGTGCAACAAGACCTGCAAATTCACCTTTTTTAAGTGTAAAGTTTGCTTTATCTATTACAGTTATCTCACTATCACCTTTTCCAAACTTTTTTACTAAGTTTTCTATTGTAATAGCATTATCTTTATACATTTCTAATCTCTATTACTTTATCAATATTATTGAAAACTATATGTACCATATCTTGAAATCGTTTTGGAAATGATTTTATATCTTCATCTTTAGCATCTGGACCTATTGCACTTTTTAAAATTTTCATAGGATTTACTACTTTTTGTGGCATATAGTTTATACCTATTGTTTGATTTGTATCTAATCTTGTTAAACATACATCAAATTCAATATCTGCTTCAAAAAATAACAATTCTCTTCTATTATATTTTCCAGTTGGAATTCCACCAAAACCATACGTTTCAGTAGCACCTGTAATTGTAGAAAGTATTGAACCTACTACACCTGCATTGTCTTCACTTGTTGATCTTTTTAATTCAACCTTTATCTCACCTCTTTGTGGTAGTTCTTTACCATAAAGTGCTTTTAAACCTTCTAATGCCACTAAATAAGCACCAGATACTGTAGCACAACTATGACCTGCAACTTTTACAATATCTGCATAACTAAACTCTATGATACCATCATCATTTACACCTAAAAATTTTGTTAAATCATCATATACAACTATTTTTTCTATCTCATCAAAAAAACTTAAATATTTCATTTTTATATCCTCTTCTTATTTATTATTATCCTGCTATTGCTTCAGCAGGATCAGTTTTAATAACTTTATATATTCCAAATAATGATGCAAATATTGAAAATACAAGTATAATAAAAAATAAACTTATAGAATCACTTTGCAACAATACAATTCTTTTTGGAAAAACTCCACCTATTAAATTTGCAAAAACATTTCCACTTAAAAAAGCTAAAAACCCTAACACAACTGTTTCTTGAATAATCATTTTAGATATTGTAGCATTAGGGATACCAATTAGTTTCATAATACTAATCTCTTTAATTTTTTCTAATGTCATCGTATATATAATAAGTGCAATAATTATAATAGATACAACTATAAGAATAACAGTAAACATACCTATTTGCTTACTACTTTTTTTAATAACTTTTTGTAAAAGTAATGTTTTTTGTTCTTGTTTTGTAAATACTTTTTTGTGTGTAGTATTTTCAATAGAAAGTGCTACTTTAGCAGGATCATATCCATCTTTTGTTTGAGCAATAATAGCATTTACTAGATGTGGATTCCCACCTTTTATGCCTCTTTTTTCATCACTTCTTACTCTCTCGTTTGTATAAGTAAATTGTAACATTTGAGCATCTTTTAAACTTGTAAATATAAGATAATCACCACCATTACTAACTGTATCTTTAGTTACTCCTACAACTGTATAAAAATCACGACCTAGTTTTATCTTTTCACCTAACTTATAATTTGTTTTTTTAGATACAACTATCTCATAATGTTGCTTACCTATAACCCTACCCTCTATAAGTTTTGATTTATCAATCACCTCTATTTTATCAAAAGGATCATAACCTACAAGCATAACTTTAAAATCACCATATTTATTTTCTAATTGAAAAGTTTGAAATGTAATAGCACTTGCTGTTTTAATACCATTTTGATAACTTACTTGATTTTTTAGATCCTCATGAACTTTTGATGTTTGTGCAAATGGACCTAAGGTATCTTGTTGTACTACCCATATATTTGCTTTTATATCATCTACTAATACCTTTGCATCAAAAACCATACCACGATATACACCTATCATAATGATTACAATTCCTAGTAATACCCCAACACTAATTGCAGTTATTATAAACTTACTAAGTGAGTGTTTTATATCTTTATATGCTAAATTTATCATTTTAGTTTCTCATTATTTTTCGTTTATTTTCATGCCATCTGTTAAGCTTTTTTTCTTTGCATCTGGTATCACTAGTTTATCACTACTTGATATATCTTTTGTAGCTATTGAATCATCACCATAAGCTAATATCTTTAATGGTTTAAAAGTAACTTTCCCATCTAAAACTATCCAAACACCCTCTTTTTGTTTATAAATAGTTAAAGCTTTTGATGGTACTTTTATAATATTATTTAAAGTTTTTATATCAATTTCTATACTAGCTTGCTCTTGTATGTAAAAAGGTATTGGTAGATTATCAAATGCCACATCAACTTCTCTTTCGTATGTCACATTATTGTTAATTGGTTTTATATTTACAACTTTTCCTCTATATTTTTTCGAACTTGAACGAAGTGTTATAGTTGCAGTATCTCCTACTTTTACATCACCACTAATTCTTGTATCAATATGGGTAGCTATCCATACATCTTTTGGATCTATTATCTCTAAAATAGTTTGATTTGGATTTATAATTGCATAATTTGAAATATATTTTTTCACAACATATCCACTAATTGGTGAAGTTATAATATATCTTGAAAGTTTTTCTTTTAGACCATTTAAACTGGCTTTCAATTGCATTTTTTGACTATTTAAAGAATTTATTTTTGCATCTAAACTTTTTATTTTTAACTTACTTGTAGTTTCATTTGTTTGATACTTTTTAAAATCAAGTCCAGATATAGCACCTTTTTTATAAAGCTTTTTATTCTTTTTTAATATTTCATTTTGATATTCATATGAAGCTATTGCACTTTTTGTATCTATTTTAAGTGAGTTTATATCACTTTGTATCTTTTTAATAGTAGCATCAAGTTCTGCTATTTTATCTTTTAAATCTACACTATCTATTAAAGCGATCAAATCACCTTTATTTATAAATTCACCTTCATTTATAGTAAATTTTAAAACTTTACCTCCATAAATAGAACCTATTTTATAACTCTCTTTAGAACTTACTTCACCTATACCATTTATTTTAATAGACATATTATCTTGTATAGAATTTACTGTTTTAAATGTATGCTTTGGTACATATACCTTACTGTAAACACCAAAACCTATAACACCAGCTACAACTGCACCTACAATATATTTTTTCATTTTAATACCTACTTTTAATTTTATAGTTGTATTGTATTAAAAAAGTGTTAACAAAGCATTAATAGTCTAACATATATTTAAAATTTTAATATTATTTTTGTACCAATACCTAATTTACTATCTATTATAATTTTAAAATTATTTTCAATACACAATTTTTTTACTATATTCATCCCTATACCAATACCTCTATTTGTCTCTTTATAATATCTTTCAAATATTTTTTGTGGATTATGCATACCTATACCTGTATCTTCTATAATTAATTCATTACTATTTAGTTTTATAAATATATTACCTTTTGGTTTATTATATTTACAACTATTTGATATAATATTATCTATTATTCTCATAAAACTATTTTTATCTAAATTTTTTTCTATTTTAATTACTTCTAAAACAAAGTTTATATTTGGGTATATTTGTTTAAAATAATTAACTCTTTGATTAATCAAACTAGTTAAATCAATGTTATCTTTATGTTTATCTACAAACCCATGTGCTATAAATTCAAAATTTTTATACAAATCAGATATTCTTCTTGCACTTAATTCAATTTTCTCTATCTCTTGACTTGGATTAGTTTTTGATATAAATTTACTATTAAGTAATATTGATGTTATTGGAGTATTTAAATCATGTACAATATCTTTAAAAAATTCATCTAATATCTCTAAAGCTTTTTTCATTGGATACAAGGTATACAATGACGATACAAATGAAAAAACTAATAAAAATATTATTGACAAAATAAATAATAAAAATATTTTATCCTTTATTAATTCAATTTTTTCATTATATTTTTTTATTGGATATATTATTTTAAGTGATTTATTTTTTATACTTGATATTGGGAATAAACTATATACACTATTTTTATCATTAAAATATAATATAAAATATTTTTTATCTTTTTTTATATCTACAATATCTACAATAAATTTCTTACTTTTAAAATTATAATTATATTCTCTCATCTCTAGTAAAATATTTGTATTTAATATATGCTTTTGCTCTTTATAGTAAAGATATGCAATTATTGTAGTAAAGACTGATAAAACAATAAAAAAAAGACTAAATGTTTTAACTAATGCTTCTTTTTCATATCTTTTCAAGTCGATATCCTATCCCTCTTATATTTACTATCTCAATATCTAACTCTTTCTTAATTCTACTTATATGTACCCTTAATGCCGATAATGTTGGATGTTCCATTAGATCTAAAATTTCATCTTTATTTATTGTTTTACCAATATTTTTTATAAATAATTCAAAAATTGAATTTTCAACATACCCCATATCTATAATTTTATTATCTTTTGTTAATTCTTTTGTTTTAATATCATATTTTATATTTTTATATACTAAATTTCCATATAACCTTTTTAATACTGATTTTATACGTATTAATAGTTCATCAAAATCAAATGGTTTTTTTATATAGTCATCACAACCAACATCAAAACCTGTTGATATTGACTTTATATCAATCAATGCAGATATAAAAAATGCAGGAGTATTATCACCACTATCTCTTAATTCTTTTAATAAATCTGTACCATTTATATATGGAACATTAATATCAAATAGATATAAATCATATTTGTTTTCATATGTTAGTTCTAACACTTCATTACCATTTTCTGCTAAAGTCACATCATAATATTCTAAACTTAATAACTTTATTAAGGTAGAAGACAAAATACTATCATCTTCAAGTAGCAATATTTTCATATATAAAATTCCTTTATTTTTCTATTTTAAAAAGTATATTTAAAGCATCCTTTAGATATCATCGCGGTATATATTAAAAGCAAATTATAAGGTAATTTATTTAATGGAAGATAAAATAAAGAAAAATTATAGACCAAATGTCGCTGCTATTGTTTTATCATCATCATACCCTGCTAAATGTGAGATATTTATAGCATCTAGAATTGATGTTGAAGATGCCTGGCAATTTCCACAAGGTGGTATTGATAAAGGCGAAACACCTAAAGAGGCTTTGTTTAGAGAGTTAAAAGAAGAGATTGGGACAAATGATATAGATATCATTGCCCAATATCCTGATTGGGTTAGTTATGATTTTCCACAATCTGTTGCTAATAGAATGGCACCATTTGATGGACAAACACAAAAGTATTTTTTAGTAAAACTCAAAAAAGGTGCTAAAGTTGATATAAATACTGAAATACCTGAATTTAGTAATTATAAATTTGTAAAGACAGAAAAGTTGAATGATTATATTACTTTTTTTAAAAGAACTGTTTATAAAAAAGTATTAAAATATTTTAAAAATGAAGGTTATATATAAAGATGAAGTGGAGCTAAATTATGTTAAAAGTTTTAAAATTTGGTGGTACTAGTGTTGGTACTTTAGAAAGAATACAAAATGTTGCAAATATAATTAAAAATCTAAAAGATAATGGTGATGATATAGTTGCAGTTGTTAGTGCTATGAGCGGAGAAACAAATAAGCTTATAGAGTATGCACAAACTTTTAGTAAAAACCCTACTGCTTCTGAAGTTGATATGCTATTAAGTTCAGGAGAAAGAGTAACCTCTGCCCTACTATCAATAGCTCTAAACGATCAAGGTTATGAAGCAACTTCTATGAGTGGAAGAGAAGCTGGAATAGTAACAAACTCTTCTCATACAAAAGCTAGAATTGAATCTATTGACCCTTCAAATATGCAAAAAGCCTTAAAATCAGGAAAAATAATTATTGTTGCAGGTTTTCAAGGTATAAGTATAGAAGATCAAAGAGTTACTACACTTGGTAGAGGTGGTAGTGATCTAACTGCTGTTGCTCTTGCAGGTGCATTAGAAGCTGATCTTTGCGAAATATATACTGATGTAGATGGGATATATACAACTGATCCTCGAATCGAACCTAAAGCCAAAAAACTAGAAAAGATATCTTATGATGAGATGCTTGAATTAGCAAGTTTGGGTGCTAAAGTTCTACAAAACAGATCAGTAGAGATGGCAAAAAAACTAAATGTTAATTTAGTATCAAGAAGTAGTTTTACACCCAAAGTAGAAGGTACATTAATCACAAAAGAGGAGAATATTATGGAAGCACCAGTAGTAAGCGGAATTGCACTAGATAGAAATCAAATAAGAGTTGGAATGTATGGAGTAGCAGATAAACCAGGAATTGCTTCATCTATTTTCACTTCTCTTGCTGATGCAGATATAAATGTTGATATGATAGTACAAACAAGAGGTCAAGATAACACTACAAATCTTGACTTTACTGTTCCAAATGAAGATTTAAAGAAAACAGAAGCTGTGATGCTAAATTTTAAAGATGATAGTGAATTAATAGATTATAATGACTCTATTTGTAAAGTTTCTATTGTTGGTGTAGGTATGAAATCCCATACGGGTGTTGCATCAAAAGCATTTACTGCTTTAGCAAAAGATAATATCAATATCAACATTATAAGTACAAGTGAGATTAAAATATCTATGGTAATTGATGAAAAATATGCAGAATTAGCAGTTAGATCCCTTCATGATGCATATGAGTTAGATAAATAAGGTTTTTTATTGCAAGAGTTTACAAATTGGACAATTGATACAATAAGAGAAGATAAACTTCTTGGACCTTGGCTAGAAGAGAGAAAATATGATTGGCTTCCTTTAATAGCAAAATCAGTTACTAATGTTATTGACAATGGTAAATCAGTACTTATTATAACTGATGATGAACATGAATGGTTTATGAAATATATTTTAACAAATATTAATAAAAAAAGTCTAAAAAGACCACTATTACCTTTTTATTCATTTGACTCATTTACATCAAATTTAGAAAATATAAAAAGTGAAATTGATATTGAGCTTATTCATGATATGTTAAGTATCTCTTTTCCAAATGGCTATTTCTTTTGGTATATAGGGAAAAGCCAAAGTAAAAGAGCAACATTAGCAAAAATATCAAAACAACCTCTTTTATGGTTAATGGATGAAGAGTTATCAAATAGCTTTTATTTGGATAGTACTGATGAAGCTTTAGATATACGGTTATTAAATATGTTCAGACTATTTGATAAAACTTTAAGTGCTACACTTTTTGCTGAAGTAGATGTATTAAAATAAGATGTACTTACAATCTACCCTTTTCATTGTAAATAGTGTTGAAAATGCTTTTGATGAGATATCTTTAACTTTACCAAAACATAGTGTAAGAGTTATTAAAAATGAAGAGGAAGGTAAAAATGAATTTTTACAAATTCATGCACAAAAAGCTATAAAAGAAGCATATATTGCAACATCTCAAATAAAATATATCTTCTTATGTGGTAACTCTTTTAGAATTGAAGCTCAAAATTCACTTTTAAAAGTATTAGAAGAACCACCTAAAAATATTATATTTCTTATAATAACATCATCTAAAAATTCTATTCTACCAACAATATTATCTAGAGTTCAAGTAAGGTATTTAAAAACAAAAAAAGAGATAGAACCTATAAACTTAAATGTTAAGAAACTAGAACTAAAAGATATATATACTTTTCTAAAACAAAATCAACGAGTTTCTAAACATGATGCTAAAAATATAATAGAATCTATACTATATTCAATAAATAAAGAACAAGTATCACTTACACAAAAAGAGCTACATAGTTTTAGTACAGCTATGAAATTACTAGAATTAAATTCACGACCAATAAATGTATTAACAACATTGTTATTAAATATTATTACTAAGTAATAGATAAAGTTTAGGATATATTATGGAATATTATAAAATAGATAATTCAAATTCATTAGAATTATTTAAAAAAATAGGATCAGATGAAATAGGTTCTAAAATAATGTCAAAAAAAACAAACTCACATCTTCTATACATAAAAGATCTCCATGTAGGTGCTGGCAATATACTAAAACAAGATGCTTTATCTGTTGGTGCTGATTTAGCTGTACCTATTGGTACAATATTAGCAAAAGATAAATATATTGATGCTATTTTAATGGGTACAACAAAACAGTTTGAACAATTATCAAAAAAAGAATTAGTACAACCATTTGGATTAAAAGGTTTAGCAAAAGAGTTAAAGTCATTTATAAATACAAAACAATTTCCAACAAAAATAATGGGTATAATAAATGCAAATGATGATAGCTTTTTTTCAAAAAGTCGATTTTGTGGAGAGAGTGCAATTAAAACAACTCTTCAGATGATTAAAGATGGTGCAACTATTATAGATATAGGAGCAGTTTCAAGTCGTCCTGGAAGCATAGCGGTAGATGAACAAGAGGAACTATCAAGAATACAACCAATATGTGATCTTATTAAACAAACTAAGCTATATAATAAAGCTACATTTAGTATAGATAGCTATACACCTACTGTAATAGAATATGCTCTTAAAAGTGGATTTAAAATTGTAAATGATATTACAGGTTTACAAAATGATGAAGTTGCAAAACTAGTAGCTAAATATGATGCTTCAGTTGTCATAATGCATATGCAAAAAGATCCATCAACAATGCAAAATAATCCTAACTATAAAAATATAATAATAGATATAGATAACTTTTTCAAACAAAGAATAGAAAAAGCAAAATCTTTTGGTATAAAAGACATTATACTTGATGTGGGCATTGGTTTTGGAAAAACTCTAGAGCATAACATTACACTACTTAAAAATATGGAACACTTTAAGCACTTTGGATATGAGATTCTTATAGGTGCTAGTAGAAAATCTATGATAGATAAAATAGTACCTAGCGATATAGAAGATAGACTTCCAGCTACTCTTGCAATACATCTTGATAGTATAAAAAAAGGTGCATCAATTGTAAGATGTCATGATGTAAAAGAACATTTTCAAGCTATACAAGTACAAGAGGCAATACAGAATAGTTTAATTTAAAATTATATTTATATAATAAAAAGTGCTAAAAGTAAACCAGCAAAAGCTATAGTTATAAGACTTAGCTGGTTTATACTTTTATTATAAAATAGTTTATTCATAAAAATTATGAGTTAACTATATTTTCTATAATCCATACAA
>CAZLZQ010000052.1:0-12120 GCA_964564065.1 uncultured Arcobacteraceae bacterium
TTTTTTCTAGAACCTTTTGATTATCATCTCTATATTGATCTCCAAAAGGGGTGATGATACCACTACTTTTAGCCATATCATCATTTGCACTATTTGAAGCTATTACAAAACATTGATTCATAACAGCTAATCCACGAGTAAGAGTTTCAAAGTTTTGCTTTCTTAGTTTACCCCACATTGATGGAATGATAATCAAATCGGCACCCTGTAATTTTTGCCAAAGTTCAATAAATCTTAATTCAAAGCATATTAAACATGCTACTTTTAAATCTCCAATTTGAATAATTTTTATATCTTCTTCTTCACCTGAAGTAAAATATACCCTTTCATCATTTAATACAAAAAGTCTATTTTTAGATTGAGTATGTACAATTTTCCCATTGTGAAATATAAATAAAGTATTTAAAAAGTCATTATCTTTTTTTGTAGTCATTGTAAGAGATATTGTCTTTTCTAAGCTTAGTTTTTTTAACTCTTCTATTGCCTTATTTGTAATAGATACAGATTCCTCTAATCTTTCATATGCATAACCTGTTAAGCATAACTCAGGAGATACTATAAATGATTTTGAAGGTTGTTTTTCTAATAAAGTTAATAGTAATGATAAGTTCAGTTCAAAATCATCTGATGTTGTTATTTGTAGAGAGATGAGATTCATATTTTATAATAAATCTTTATTTTGTTTATTCATTGTAAAAGCATTCATTGATCTTGCTTGTTGCTCATCATCTTGTATCTCTTTATTTTCTTCTTGATCTAAAAATTTATCAACAGTAGCAACTGGATTTAAAAATAAGATAGATTCATCAATAATAACTTGAAATATAGCAAATAGTGGTACTGTTACAACTGCACCAAAATTTTCAGCACCAAAACCAGCTTCAAAACTTATATGTGATTTAGTTAATTCAATAGAACTAAATGTATAATTCATCAATGAAAACATTGTAAATTGTTGAAATGATTTAGCAATAGATTCAGGCATCTCTGGAGAAAATTCTATAACTTTGATATTTGCAGTTATAGAGAACTCTTCATCATTTTCTATTAAATATTTACATAACTCATATAGTTGACTCTCTACCATCTCTTTGTAGTTTTCATCTTCTATTATATCTACTATCATTATATCTCCTTTTAGCTAGCTTCTAATATCTCTTTTGCACCAGTTACAGTGATCTTTTTATCTTCAATATTAACATCTATTATATACTGATCAATATATGGTAATAAAAATATATTTGATAATTTTTGATCTTGTAGCTCTTTTGTTGTTTTAACTTGTACATAATCACTTAATGGCATCCTTTGAACATCATCAACTTTTCCTAAAAGTTCATCATCTTCAATAATTTCACATCCAATTATGTCAAACCAAAAAAATTGTTTTTTTCCTAAATTGCACATATCCCTTGTATCTTCTTGAGAAACAAAAAGTTGCCTATTTGTAAGTTTTTTAGCTTGATCAATAGTATCAATTCCAACAAATTTTACTGTACTATTTTTTGAATTATAACTTTCAATAGTAAGTTTTTGATTTTTATCTGTTATAAATGTATTGTCTTTTTTGAATTGTTCTGGAAAATCAGAATTGATATGTAGTTTTTGTTGACCTTTAAGACCTACAACTTTACCTAGTTTTGCAACATATATATTATTCATAAATTTTAATCTCCCGCTTCATATTAAAAATCTATAAATTAGAGTTTTAATATAATGCTTTGATTTTTAAAGAAAAGTGAAAATTCACTTTCTTTAAAATATTTATTTTGCTAAGACCTGGATTTTATAAGAGACACCATCTTTTGCTTTACAACCATTTAAAATAGTTTTTATAGCATTGATCATATTTCCATTTTTTCCAATAAGTTTCCCTATATCACTATCATTTGCATTGATAACTATCTCAAAGAAAGTAGGATCAATCTCATTGATATGAACCTCTATATCTTCAGGATGATTTACAATCATTTTAGTGTAAGATGAAACAAAATCTAAAATCATACTAATTATTTTTTAGCAGTTTTTGTAAGTTTAGCAACTTTTTCTGAAGGTTGAGCACCAACACTTAACCAGTAATCAAGTCTTTCTTGATCAAATTTTAATTCTTTTGGATTAGATACTGGGTTGTAGTATCCAATTGATTCGATCCAACCTGAATCTCTTCTTTTTCTGCTATCTGTTACAACGATTCTGTAAAATGGTTTTTTGTTTCTTCCCATTCTTGTAAGTCTAATTACTGTCATGTTTATTCCTTTTGTTTTTTTGTTTACTTAATATAAAGTGCTAAAGGGATAGAGTTTATATATCTCTTTAGCACTTTATACTAATTATTTATTTATCTTGGTATTTGACCTTGTGGCATTTGTGACATCATTCTTTGCATATCTTTCATACCACCTTTTCCAGCCATTTTTTTAGCCATTTTTGCTGCATTTTTAAATTGTTTTAATATCTTATTAACTTGTACTTCAGATAGACCAGCACCACGAGCTAATCTTCTTTTTCTAGAAAGATTTATGATACTTGGAGTCTCTTTCTCTTTTGGTGTCATAGAACCTATCAATGCTTTTATACGAATAATCTCTCCAGAGCTTTCTAAATCCATATCTTTTAATTGATTTGCCATATTTCCCATACCAGGAATCATACCTAGAAGTGATTTCATACTTCCTAGTTTTTTCATCATATTTAGTTGCTCTAAAAAGTCATTAAAGTTAAATTCACCTTTTTTAATCTTTTTAGTTACTTCTCTAGCTTTTTTCTCATCAATAACAGCAGAAGCTTTTTCTGCAAGACCTTCAACGTCACCTGCACCCATAAGTCTAGATACAATTCTATCAGGAATAAAAGGTTCAATATCAGGCATCTTTTCACCGATACCTATAAATCTAAGAGGTGTTCCAACTTGATGTGCAAGTGAGATAGCTACCCCACCTTTTGTGTCACCATCAAATTTTGATAAGATAACACCATCTATTCCAATTTTTTCTTTAAAGCTTGTAGCAGTTTTAGTAGCATCATGACCTGTAAGTGAATCTGCAACATAAAAAACTTCATCAGGATTTATTGCATCTTTTACATCTTTTAGTTCATCCATTAGTGTTTCATCAATTGCTAATCGACCAGCTGTATCTATAAATAATACATCATATAATTCATCTTGTGCTTTTTTCTTTGCAGCTTGTGCTATTTTTACTGGATTTTTTTCATTTTCATCAAAATAAACATCTACTTCAATTTGAGCACCAATTTGTTTTAATTGTTCAACAGCAGCTAATCTTTGTAAATCGGCAGCAGCAATTAAAACTTTTTTATTTCTCATTTTAAGATAATTTGCCAGTTTTCCTGTAGTAGTTGTTTTACCACTACCTTGTAATCCTGTTATTAAAATAGTTGTTAATGGAGAATTAGAACTGTAAACAAAACCTTGATTTCCAGTTGTAGTAAGTATGTTTGTAAGGGTAGTTTGTAATGCTTTTAAAAATGAATCTTGACCAATACCATTTTGTTTTGTAAGTAGTTCTACTTGAGTTACTAACTCTTTTGTTGTTTTATGATGAACATCAGATTTTAGTAAAGATTTTTTTAGTTCTGTTATCGCTTTTTTTAAAGCATTAGCATCATCTCTAAATCTAATTTTTCCAACAACATTTTTAAATGAATCTGTTAAAGCATTAAACACTACTGAACTCTCCTATTTTTTAAAGTTTGGCATTATATGAAATATATAATTAAATATCACTTAAACCAAAAAATAATTATACTACAAAAATACGATAAATAAAGGCTTTTATCTATTTCATGAAGTTCTATAATTAAGCTATATGAAAGTTTGTTAGTTTTATTTAGCTTAACTCTATTTGTTAAAATTAACTTTATAAATAGTAAGAATAAGATAATTTATTTTATTCTTACAAAGTGATAATAAATTCTGCACCTACATATTCATTATTTTGATATACATAAGTTTTATTATTAGCTTCTATTGTACCATTCATCCCTTCAATTATCATATTGTATGTCATATGTAGTCCTAAACCAGTTCCTTGTGACTGATGTTTAGTTGTAAAATATGGCTCAAAAATATGTGGTAATATATCCTGTGGAATTCCACCTGCATTATCTTTTATAGTTATTATTATTTTATCGTTTTTTATAGAAGTAGATAAAAAAATAAATTTATCTTTTATGTTATTGTCGATCAATGCATCTTTTGCATTATTAAAAATATTAATCATACATTGATTTAATTCATTTTCATATCCATTTAATATAACAGACTCTTCAAAATTAAGTATTATGTTGATATTGTGAGCTTTTGCAGAACCATTTATCAAATTTAAAAAACTTTCCATTCCTTTTTTCAATAAAAATTCTTTTTTTGTTCTATCCCCTTTAATGAAATTTTTAAAATCATCTATAGTTTTTGATAAATATTGGGTATTGTCATTTATGCTATTGCATGATTTTATAAACTCTTCATCTGTTAATAATCCATACTCTTTTTGTAAAAGCATACCTGTAGATGATGTACTTATTACACTTAAAGGTTGTCTCCATTGATGAGCAATATTTCCTATCATTTCACCCATGGCTGCCATTTTGGATTGTTCAGCTAACAATTGACTTTGTTGTTTGTTTTCAATAATTTGTTGTCTTAATGATTGTTCATTTTTTATAATGGATTTATGCATAAAATTAAAATCATCAATAAGTGTTCTAAACACTTTATAATCACTTTGAATATTATTATCTATTTTAGATAAATTGTCTTTTGCAAACTTATTTATATTTAAAATCAATTTTTCAATAGGATTTACAATATTAAATGCAATTTTTTTAGCACTTAGTGATATCACTATTGCAATTATTAAGATGATAAAAAACATGATAAACGAAATTTTTACAATATAACTATCGATAATATCATTATTTTCTTTGACAATTACTGTCCAAGATAAATTATCAAGCTTTCTATATGAAGTATAATTATCTTCATTGGTCTTAGTATTAAAATATTCAATAAGTTCCCCAGCAGAATTTTTAGATATATAATTTTTATATAAATCTGTCGTAAAAAACGAATTTCTATTTTTGACATTTAATTTATTAAAAGTATCTAAAATATATAAACCATTTTTATCAATTATTGATATGCTAATATCTTTCATTATAGATATATTAAGATGTGATACCAATTTATATATGAATTCCAAATTTAACTGTATTATATAAATATGATTTTTATATTTAAAAACATAAGCTATTAAAGGTGCCTCTTCTAAAGAGGAAAAATACACATCACTAAGAAAAGCTTTTTTTCTTTTTTGAAACTCTTTATAAATAAATTTATGAGAATAATCATAACCAGTAAATACATTTTTATTTATTTTAGAACTAATGTTTTGTACAATTCCATTCTTATCTAAAACCATAATAGTATCGATTGAATCTTTATATTTTAAAATATTAGTTAGTATATGCTCATTATGATTTATATCTTTTTTCAATAGTATTGAAATCTTTTTGATATCTTTATGAAAAAGTTCTATGTTGTATTGGATATTTTTAATAATATTAGAATGTTTATATAAAATTAGATTATATTTCTCCTTTATAATTAAAGAAATAAAAATAATACTTATGACTATTAAAGGGATGGTAGAAAACAATAAAAATTTTTTGTATAGATCAGTTTTAAAAGTTTTAACTTGATTTTTCATAAATCTTTATCTTATTTTTACAAATTTATTCTCTTTGACTTCAAAAATATAATAAGGTGTTTTGATATCTCCATATTTGTTAAATGATATAGTGTCTCCCGCTATCCTAAAAGTTTCTGTTTCTAAAATATATTTTTTAATATCATCAGTACTCTTATTGCCATTTTGTAATGCATCTATAATGATTATAGCAGTTTGATAACCTTGTATATTGAATCTATTTGGTAAATGTTTATAAGTTTTATTAAACTCTTTAGCAAATAGTTTATAACCTTTATCTTCATAATTTATATAATCAGACGATATAAAATATACTCCGTTTGCCCAATTGCCACAATTTTCTATAAACTCTTTATTTTTTGCCCATCCTGAAGATATGATAGGTGTAGTATTTTTGTGTATTCTTAGATATTGGATTAAACTAGCCGCATCAGTACTATTTTGAACTTGCACTATAAAATCAGCATTTTTTACTTTTGATAAAATCTCTTTGTAAGGTAAGTTGCTATCAATAATAGCTTCAAATTTCATATCGTTGTTTTCATCAAAAAGATGTAAATAATCATATAGGTATGTTTTATTATTTTTATCACCTATTAGATATATATGTTGAGCATTGTTTTCCTTTAATAATTTAACTAGATTACTAAAGTGTTTCGAAGAGTTTGCAGTTTGTACTCTAAAAAAGTTATCATCTTTATTTGAAAACTGGCTACTACTTGCTGTTGGTGAGAACTGAAATAGATCATCATGTTTGGATAAAATATCTAATGATACTTTTGACATAGAGCTTGTAGCATTTGCAATAATGATTTTAACATTATCTTTTATAAGTTCATTGATAGCTTTTCTATCGGCGTTTGCATCTTGCTTATCATCTTTGAAAATTAAATCAATTTTTTTACCATTGATTTTGTAATCAATTTTATCAAAAGCTAAAATAATTCCATTTTTTTCATATATTCCTAAATTTGAGTATTTACCAGTAAGTCCTAAGACTACACCTATTTTAATACTTTCATCATCTTTTTTGTCAAAACAACCACTAAATACAAAACTCATTAATACTATTGCTAATGTACTTTTAAAAATATTTTTATTCATAATTTACCTCTATTATCTATAGAATAAAAGTGTATCAAAATAATCCTTATATAACTAACCTATATTCCAATATCTCATACATTTGGATAGCCTATATCTAATAATAGCTAAAAACGAATTCATCTTTTTTAAAATCAATTTTAACCTCACCACCTTTTAGAAGTTTACCAAATAGTATTTCATCAGTAAGAGGTGTTTTTATATATTTAGTGATGGTTCTTTGTAATGGTCTAGCACCCATAAGTTTATCATAGCCAAGTTTTGCTAACTCTTTTTTAGCTTTTAGAGTTAGTGATATTTTGATATTTTTATCTGCTAAATTTAACTCTAAATCTTTTATAAATTTAGTTACTATTTTTACTAAAATAGGTTCTGTAAGTTGTGTAAATTTTACAGTTGCATCAAGTCTATTTCTAAATTCAGGTGCAAAAAACTTTTTAACTGCTTTATCTTCATTTGCTGAATTATCTTTCTCAAATCCCATAATATTTGTTTGAGTTGCACCAAGATTTGATGTCATAATAAGTATAACATTTTGAAAGTCTGCTTTTGTTCCATTGTTGTCCGTAAGTGTTGCATTATCCATAACTTGAAGTAATAAACTCATCAAATCAGGATGTGCTTTTTCTATCTCATCAAGAAGTAAAACTGTATGTGGATGTTTTTTTATAGCTTCTGTTAAAAGTCCACCTTTTTCATATCCTACATATCCAGCAGGTGCACCTATTAGACGACTTACTGTATGAGCTTCACCATATTCACTCATATCAAATCTTTCAAAATGTACACCCATAACATGTGCTAACTCTTTTGCTACTTCAGTTTTACCAACACCAGTACTTCCTGTAAAAAGAAAACTACCTACAGGTTTATTCTCTTCACCCATACCAGCACGATTTATTTTTATAGCTTTTACTATAATTTCAATAGCACTATCTTGACCAAATACCCTTTTTTGTAGATTCTTTTCAAGTTGTTTTAATAGTGAAATATCTGACTTTGTTGCTGTTTTAGCAGGTATATTTGCAATTGATGAAATTGTATTTTCAATATCCCTTGAAGTTATATTTACAACTTTTTTTGAATTTGATTTTAGTTTAATAGTAGCTGCTACTTCATCAATCACATCTATAGCACTATCAGGTAAAAATCTATCATTTATAAACTTTTTACTTAATTCTACTGCAAGTTTTAAACTATCTTGTGAATATGATACATTATGGAACTCTTCATATTTTGATTTTAATCCATCTAAAATAACAATACAGTCATCAATAGATGGCTCTTTTATATCAACTTTTGCAAATCTTCTACTAAAAGCCTTATCTTTTCCAAAATCATTTCTATACTCTTCATAAGTTGTGGCACCTATTAGTTTCAATTTTCCAGTTGTTAAAAGTGGTTTTAATATATTTGAAGCATCCATTGTACTTCCACCTACAGACCCAGCACCTACAACTGTATGTATCTCATCTATAAAAAGAATACTATTTTTCTTTTTTGAAACCTCTTTTAGAACAGCTTTGAGTTTTTTTTCAAAGTCACCACGATATTTTGTTCCAGCTAACATAGAACCCATATCAAGAGAATATATCTTTGCTTTTTCTAAAAACTCAGGTACTTCACCTTGTGCTATTGCTAAAGCAAGACCTTCAACAATTGCAGTTTTACCAACACCTGTTTCACCTAATAAAATGGGATTATTTTTTTTTCTTCTAGCTAATATCTCTATAACACGAGATATCTCTTTATCTCTTCCAATAACTGGATCAATTTTACCATCTAATGCTACACTTACAAGTTCTGTACTATTTAAAGATAATGGTGAATCATCACTTTTCTTCTTTTTTTTACTCTCCTCTTCAACCTCTATATTGCTACTTCCATGACTAATCTCTTCAAGAATATCAACTCTCTCTAAACCTTGTTGATGTAGTAGATGTGTACAGTAGGCTTGTTCATCTTTTAAAATATAAACAAACATATCCTCAACAGTAGATTCATCTTTCCCTGATAATTGACTATGAGATACCATCTGTTCTATAGTGTTTGTAAGAGTAATACTTTCTATTGGATCTTCATTTTCTAACTCTTTTGGATATTGTGGAGTATTTTTTAAGATATAAGCTTTAAGTTTTTTATATACTAGATCTATATCCATCTGCATCTCATTTAATAATGAGATTATAGATTTCTCTTTTAGTAAATAAACAAAGATATGTTCTACTGTTATATATTCATGTTTATTTGCTCTTGCATAATTTACTGCGTGGCTAAATATTCTTTGAAGTGCTTCACTGATCATCATATTTTATTCTTCTTCCGCTATCGCTTTAAGAGGAAATCCCTCTTTTCTTCCCATAGTTTTTATTTGTGCAATTTTTGTAAAAGCAATTTCATGTGTGTATACACCACAAACTGCCTTTCCATTGTTATGGATATCAAGCATTATTTTTTCAGATTCATCAATAGATTTTCTAAATATTTTAACTAAAACATCTATAACAAAATCCATTGTTGAAAAATCATCATTTAATAACAATACTTTATATTTTTTAGGCTCTTCTAAATCTAATTCATCATCTAATTCATGTTGATAACTTGCCAATTTATATCCTTAAAATATGTCAGTTCTAAGCATAGCACCATTTGAAGCATTTGTTACTAATGCTCTATATTGTTTTAGCCAAGATGATTTTATATCTTTTTTGATAGGTGTAAAGTTTGCTTTTCTTTTTTCAATCTCTTCATCAGTTAAATCAACACTTAAAATATATTTATCAACATCAATATGGATAGAATCTCCATCTTGAAGTAAACCTATCATACCACCTTCAGCAGCTTCAGGACTTACATGCCCAATACTAGCTCCTCTTGTAGCTCCACTAAATCTACCATCAGTGATAAGTGCAACTTTATCTCCTAGACCCATACCCATAATTAATGAAGTTGGTGCTAACATCTCTTGCATACCTGGACCACCTTTTGGACCTTCGTATCTGATAACTACAACATCACCAGCTTTTACTTTATGATCAAGAATACCAGCTATCGCTTCATCTTGTGAGTTAAAACAAACAGCTGAACCTGTAAATACTCTTTCTCCAATGATACCAGCAGTTTTGATAACAGCACCCTCCGAAGCTAAGTTACCATAAAGTATAGCTAATCCACCAACTTCACTATATGGGTTATCTATAGTATGGATAATATTTGTATCTTGTATAGATGCATCTGCAATTCTCTCTTTAATAGTATCTCCCATAATTGTAAGATTATCTATAAGAACACCATCTTCTCCACCTCTTTTATCCATCTCATGCATAACTGCATTTACTCCACCAGCTTTATCGATATCTTGCATATGTACAGATGTTAAACTTGGAGATATTTTAGCAATATGTGAAACTTTTTTAGAGATAGTATTTATATCTTCAAGATTAAAGTTTGCTTTTGTTTCTCTTGCAATTGCTAACATATGAAGAACAGTATTTGAAGAACCACCCATAGCCATATCAACTGCAAATGCATTTCTTACTGCATTTTCATTTAATATATTTGTCATATTATATTTTGATTTTTCTTTATGTTCCATCTTAGCTATTTCACAAACTCTTCTAGCAGCTTTTCTATATAACTCTTCTCTTTGTTTAGTAAGTGCTAAAATAGTTCCATTTCCAGGAAGTGCGATACCCATAGCTTCCATAAGTGTATTCATAGAGTTTGCAGTAAACATACCACTACATGATCCCCCACTTGGACAAGCATTACATTCTATATCAGTTAGTTGCTCTTCAGTTATCTCTCCAGCTTCAAACTTACCAACAGCTTCAAATGCAGTTGCTAAATCGATTGGTGTACCATCTTGAGTATACCCTTTTGCCATAGGACCACCTGATACAAATACAGTAGGTACATCAACTCTAATTGCACCCATAATCATACCTGGAACAATTTTATCACAGTTAGGAATTGCAATCATTGCATCTAATTTATGTGCATTCATAACTGTTTCAATACTATTTGCAATAATCTCTCTTGATGGAAGTGAAAAAAGCATCCCATCATGTCCCATAGCAATTCCATCATCTACACCAATAGTATTAAATTCAAATGGTACACAACCTGCTTTTTTAATCTCATCTTTAATTATATCACTTACTTTATCTAAAAAGAAATGTCCAGGAATAATCTCTATAAATGAGTTTGCAACACCAATAAATGGTTTGTTAAAATCTTCATCTTGTAGTCCAGTAGCTCTTAATAGTGACCTATGTGGTGCTCTATCATGTCCTTTTTTTACTTCATCACTTCTCATAAAATATCCTTTTCTTTTATCTTTTTATCATTATATAAAATTAATTTTTAAATTATATCACAACTTTTTAAAAAAACTCTTGACAATTAAATAAAAGATGGCTATAATTCGCCCACTAAATAAAAGATGACATTTTTATTTACATATACCTTTAGTTTTAAAAGCTAAAAATACATGCGAGTGTGGCGGAATAGGTAGACGCGTTGGACTTAAAATCCAATTCCGGTTTCGGAGTGTCGGTTCAATTCCGACCATTCGCACCATTAAAAATTTTAAACAGTTACAAATAGAGAGTTGACAGAGTTGGTCGAACGTACCGGTTTTGAAAACCGGCGAGGGTCACACCTCCGGGGGTTCGAATCCCCCACTCTCTGCCACTTGTTTAAAATTTTACATTATAATTATTTAGATACAAAAATACCTTTAGTTTTCAAAGACTAAAAACATATGCGAGTGTGGCGGAATAGGTAGACGCGTTGGACTTAAAATCCAATTCCGGTTTCGGAGTGTCGGTTCAATTCCGACCATTCGCACCATTTAATCAATTAAAAAACAATATAACTTATTATTTTTTAATTTCTTATAGAGAGTTGACAGAGTTGGTCGAACGTACCGGTTTTGAAAACCGGCGAGGGTCACACCTCCGGGGGTTCGAATCCCCCACTCTCTGCCAGACTATGAAATACCCCTTAAACACTACCATTACAACACTTCAGATATAAATTGTAAAACAAATGAGAAACAATTAATAAACTCTATGAAATACTTATATAAAAGAGGAAATTATTATTATTTTGTAAAAAGAATAAAAAATAAGATAATAAAGTATAGTTTAAAAAGTAATAATATAAAACACTGTATAATATTAAGAGATAAAATAATAGAAAGATTAAAAATGAATGAAAATAATGAATTCCGATTTAATATAGAATATTTCAGGCTGAATAATCACTTTTTCTTATAATTTGCCAA
>CAZLZQ010000053.1:0-11416 GCA_964564065.1 uncultured Arcobacteraceae bacterium
TTTTATTCCTTGATATTTTATTAAAATTTGATTATTTTATCCTAAAAATGCTTAATACCTATTTAAGTAAAGTATGTTAATATTATTTGACAAATTTAACAAGAGTAGAGTGATAATTTAAGAGATGCAATTTTTATATCCAAATGTTTTTTATGTTATGTTGATACCATTGATACTTTTAATAGTATTAATCTTAACATCAAAAGATACTATGCAAAAACACTTTTCAAAAACAATTCTTGATAAACTAAGAGTTGGTGGAAAAAGTTTAAATAAAAACACCAGAAATAGTCTACTATTTTTTACACTATTATTGTTTATAATTGCACTTTCCAGACCAGTAATCAATCAAAAAGAGCAAGATATAAAACAATCACTCATACCAATAGTAATAGCCCTTGACGTATCAAAATCTATGATGGCAACTGATATATTTCCAAATCGAATAGAGTTAGCAAAAAAGAAACTAAAAGAGATAATCAATCTTTCAAAAAACACCACTATAGGGGTACTTTTATTTGCAAAAGATTCTTTTATATTATCCCCTGTAACTGAAGATTTTATATCGTTAAACTATATAGTTAATAACCTTGATACAAATTTAGAGTTTTCAAACGGCTCAAATATATTTGCAGTCTTAGAAGCTACATCTCATATGTTGTCTGACTATAAAGTAAAAAATCTAATCATTCTAAGTGATGGTGGAAATGATAATAGTTACCAAGATGAGATAGAGTTTGCTTTAAAAAATGATATAGCAATATATAGTGTAGGAATAGCCACTGCACAAGGCTCACCAATACCTACAAAAGATGGATATCTTACAAATAGTAAAGGTGATATAGTAACTGTAAAACTAAATAAATCTATAAAAAATCTTAGCCTAAAAACTCAAGGTGGATATATAGATTTTACTTTGGACAATAGTGATATAAAAGCTATAATAGATAAGATAAATAGCCAATCAAAAAAAGAGGAACTTACAACAAAAAAGATAAAAACATATACTGAACTATTTTACTATCCGTTAGCTTTAGGAATATTTGTACTGCTTATCGCTCTTAGTTCTTTTCCTAAGATAAAATTTAAAAATAAGAATATAGCTAAAACTCTAAATAGCATGATACTATTTTCTATTTTAGCTTTATACTTTACACCTTCACAAACTGTTGCATCATTTTTTGAATTTGAAAATATTAAAAATGCAGATCAATACTATAAAGATCATAAATATAAAGAAGCTGTACAAGAGTATAAAAAGATATCCAAAACTCCACAAAGTTTATACAATACTGCAAATGCACTTTATAAAGATAAAAAGTATCAAGAGGCTATAGATACTTATAAGAGCATCACAACTTCAAGTAAAGAGTTAGAGCATAAAAGACTACACAATATAGCAAATAGTTATGTCAAATCAAACAAACTTAAAAAAGCAAAAGAGTTTTATGAAAAAGCTTTAAAGATGAAAGAGGATAAAGATACTCAAGAAAACCTTGATATAGTAAACAAAGAGTTAAAAAAACAGAAAAAAAAGCAACCTAAAAGTAAAAAGAAAGATCAAAAGAAAAAAGATAATAAAAATAAGAAGAATAAAAAGAAGGATGATAAACAAAATAAAGATAATAAGAATAAAAAACAAAATGATAAAAAAAACAAAAGTAAGAAAAATGGCGATAAACAGAAGAATAAAAAAGAGAAAAATAATGATAAAAAGAAAGCTTCTAAAGCAAAACAAAAAGTAAAAAAAGAGCCTATTTCAGATATTGAAGAGAAAAAGTGGATGAAGATATTAAACAAACAAAAAACACCTATATATTTACAAAAAGTAAAAACTAAGTATAAAAGTGGAACAGATGAAAATCAACCTTGGTAAAGGGATATTATGAATATTGAAAAGTTAAAAGATATTTTAGAGATAAACTCTAAAGAGTTAAGTATTGAATTTAAAAGATTATTTCATGGAAGAGGTGGACTATATGAAAACTTCAAATTTTTAACTATAGATTCTATTAATGATATTTTAAGTATAGCTTTCTATCAACCTATTGAAAGTACTTTTGAAGATGAACTTCTATCTATGATAACTAACTTTACAGAAAACAGCAAACATACTACTATTGTTTTACAACGAAGATATTTAAAAAATAATTCTGTAGATATTTTAAAAGGTAGTTTAGAAGATGATATATATGCAATAGAAAATGGTATAAAATTTAAACTAAATTTACTATCAAATCAAAATAATGGATATTTTCCTGATATGAAAAATGGCCGAACCTTTGTAACAGAAAATTCAAAAAATAAAAAAGTACTAAATCTATTTTCTTATACTTGTGCATTTAGTTTATTTGCACTTAAAGGTGGTGCAAAAAGTGTATCAAATATTGATATGTCAAAAAGTGCATTGACTACTGGACGAACAAACCATCATATCAACAATATTGATACTTACAATGTGAAGTTTTCACCATACAATATATTGAAATCATTTTCAAGAATAAAAAGAGATGGCCCTTATGATTTAATCATAATAGATCCCCCTACTTTACAAAAAGGAAGTTTTGAGGCTACAAAAGATTACAATAAAATCATAAAAAAACTAGACCAAATCAGCTCAGAAAATTGTATCATCCTTAGTTGTTTAAACTCTCCAGATCTAAATAGTCAGTTTCTAATAGATCTATTCAAAGAGTTTGCACCAACTTTTAAATATATAAAAAGAGTTGAAAATCTAAAAGAGTTTCCTTGTATCGATGAAGATAGAAGTTTAAAAAATTTAGTTTTTAGAAAAAATAATATATAGGTATTTTTATTTAAGTAAATTTTTAATATACTTAGTAAATATATTATATACACATAAGGTATAAATAATGACAATGATTTATGATAAGAATTCAAGAAAAAAAGCAACAAATTTAACTATCAATTCAGATCTACTTAAAATTGCAAAAGATCTCAAAATAAATATTTCAAATTGCTTAGAAAAAAGTTTAGAGCAACAAGTTATAAAAAAGAAAAGAGAGAAATGGGAAGAAGAAAATAAGCAATCTCTAGAGTTATATAATAATAGAATTAAAGATCACGGTCTTTTTAGTGATGAATTAAGAAGTTTTTAATGGCACAATTTGATGTATATAAAAATATAAATACAAAAAGTAATATCCATATACCTTTTTTACTCGATATTCAACATGAAATATTAGATAATATCTCAACAAGAATTGTTGTACCACTAGTAATAGATATGAAACCTGCTAAATATTTAAATCCACAATTTACAGTAGAAAATATAACGGTAACCATGTCAACAGCAGAACTTTCAAGTATATCAAAAAATAATATTGGTCAAAAAGTTTGTTCACTTAAAAAATATAGAAGTGAAATTATTAATGCAATAGATTTTATATTAATTGGATATTAAAAATGAAACTAACTAAAATACTTTTACTTACCATTCTCCCTTTTTTATTATTTGGTGATGTTTCATTAACTGCTCCTGATAGTTTTTTTAAAGGTGATAGGGTTATATTTAAAATCACTGCAAGTGGTGGTGATGTAAAATTTCCAAATATAAAGAACATAGATGGTTTACCTGTACAAAATGCTGGAACTTCAAGTTCTACTACAATTATAAATGGTGTAAGAAAACAAGAACTTATAAAAACATTTGTTATCGTACCAAATAAAGATATAACTATTCCATCTTTTAAAATTGCAATTAATGGTAATATAGAAAAAACAAAATCTAAAAAAATCAAAGTAAAATTAGTAAAAAAAACCATCTCCTCTAAGTATGACTTAACTATAGATATAAATAAAAAAGAGAGTTATGTAGGTGAAGATATATTATTTACTTTAATATTTAAATATAAAAAAGATACTCAACTAGTAGACTTAAATTTTTATAAACCAAACTTTGAAAACTTTTGGATAAAAGAGTTAGAATCAAAAAAACAAATTATAAAAGATGGATATGTTGTACAAGAGCTTAACTATCTTTTATTTCCACAAAAAGATGGTACTTTAACTATTGATCCACTTAGAATAGATGCCATTATTCCTGATAACAAAACACAAAACTATGGTTTTTTTAGCAATACATCTACAAAAACTATACCAATTTATTCAAATAAATTAAATATAAAAGTTAAACCTCTACCAAAAAATATAAAACTTATAGGTGACTTTAATATATCTGCAACTATTGATAAAAACAGTATAAAGCAAGGTGAAGCTATATCTTATAAATTAACTATAAAAGGTAGAGGAAACCTTGATGATCTTGATGAGATAAAACTAAATATACCAAATGCAACAATATATGATAACCCATCAAAAAAAGAGTTTAATATAGCAAATAACCTTTATGGTGGAATATATAAAAAAACATATTCAATCGTTGCGCAAAATGATTTTGAAATACCACCTGTTACTTTAAAATATTTTGATAAAAAAACAAAAAGTATAAAAATCATAAAAACAAAAAGTTATAAGATAAAAGTAAAAGGTGTAGTTAAAAAAAAAGCTACACTAGAAGTGGCAAAATCAAAAGATATAACTAAAGATATTAATACTAAAAGTAAAATTATTGAAAAAGTTATCACAACATCAGATAATCAAAAAATAATATTCTTTATATTAGGAGTAGTTTTTTCATCTATAGTTATAAGTTTATTTATCATATTAAAAAATAAAAAAATAAAAAAAGAGGATACTCCACTTTCAAAACAGATAAAAAAAGCTAACACAAAAGATGAGTTATTAAAAATAATCGTTGTTTATATAAATATTGATAAACAATTAGATAAAATCATTTATAGTCTCGAAAATAATATGACAACAATTGAGTTAAAAAAAATAAAAAAAGATATATTAAATCTGATAAAGGACAAAAAATTAGAGATAAAATTTTAATACTATTTACAATTATTTTATTATCTTGTAGTAATCTTTTTTCACAAGATCTTCAATGGGGTGCTAGTAGTAAAATAGGTATATCTAAAAAAGGTATTGATACTATTATAAAAGAGTATGTTCAAGAAAAATACCCTCTAAAAGTCAAAAAGTATCATGATGATCTAAAAGAACAAAAATTAAATAAATTAAAAAAGTTTGGAAATATCACTTTTATATCGGGTGATTTAATGTGGCAAGATAATAAAGAAAATAAAGATTTAGTACTATCAAAACTTGAAGGAAAAATTTATTGTAAAAAACTACATCTTGCTACAAAAAAAGATTGGAGGTTGCCTGAGTATAATGAGCTTTTATCATTAGTTAATTATTATAGAAATAAACCTGCAATTATTGATGAGATAGACTATATTGCTATAAATAGATATTGGACTGCTAGTGAAAACATATCAGATGTAAGTGCTACATGGTATGTTGACTTTAAATATGGAGAAACTGGTTCAGCACTTAGATATCTTAAATACAATATTAGATGCGTAAGAGATATCTCTCAAGTAGAGGGGGAGTTTTAATGAAATCTATTTTTTTCATGATATGTTTATATTCTTTTCTTTTTTCAAATAATTTTATTAAAAGTGAAAATATTGTTATCGATATTAAAAAAGATCTAATGTGGCAAGATATACCTGAAACAGCACAATATACTGATAACTGGACATTTGCCAAAGAGTATTGTCGATCTTTAACTCTAAATGGATATACAGATTGGAAACTTCCATCTATCAAAGAGCTACAATCAATTGTTGATATTAGAAAAAGAGATATTGCTATTAATTCTGAATTTAAATTTACAGCTCCAAGTAGTTATTGGTCAAAATCTCACGATATGGTAAACAAAGGTAATGCTTGGTATGTTGGATTTAAAACTGGAGCAACTTTTAGAGATAGTAAAGATTATGATTGTTATGTAAGATGTATCCGTTCAAGGTTCAAAAAATGATAAATAAACTTATAATCTTATGTTTTCCAATATTTTTATTAGCAGTTGTAAATCCATATAAACAGTTAGATGTTAATGAAAAAACCAATCTTTTAGTAAATTATTTTATCAATAAGGATTTACGAGATATTATTCCAAGAGCACCTATAAAAGAATCTATAAAAGATAATTCCCCTATCAATCCTGTAAAATATGAACAATATTATAGTTATATTCAAAGATTAAAAGCTATAAATGATGCAAGAGAAGAGGAACAAAGAGATATTGATGAAAAATATGCAGGTAAAGTTGGTTTTTACAATGGAAAATTAAAAAAATTAAAAAAATATTATAGTAAAGAGGAAAATTTACATCCAATTTTGCAAAATAGTTTTAATAAAGTTTATAAAATACTTTATGGAAAACCAAAATTAAAAGATATAAAATATGATAAAACTATACATAAAATAACTGCTACAGTTTGGGTAGATAGCATTTATGGATATCTAAAATGGAAAGAAAAAAAAATCACTATAGAGATACCAATAGATATGAAAAAAGAGTTTATAGAAAAAAATCGGATGGCAAAAGTTTTTATAAATTTTATATATAAAAATAATTTATTAAAAATCAAAGATGCCACAATAATTTTTAATAAGCAAGATTATAAAGCAAACTTTATAAAAAAAATAAATAAATCTAATAAACTTATAATCAAGATAAATAATGATATATTTAAATTAATAAAATTAGAGGATAAATAATGAAAAAATTAATAAGTGGGCTATTACTTATAAGTACATTTGGATTTGCACAAGAGTATTATGCAAAAATTGAACCAATATCTACATACAATGTAAAATCATCAGTTTCAGGAAAAGTTATATATATAAATAAAAAGATAGAATCTAAAAAAATAGTAAATGAAACTATTGTAAAAATTGATTCAAAAGTAAATAAAATAGAATTACAACAATCAAAAATCAAACTAAAAGGTTTAAAATCTATTTTAAAAATCGATAAAAATACTTTAGAAAGTTTTAAAAAAGTATCATCAAAATCTAGATTTGATAAAGACAACCAAAGAATAAAGATATTAAACACTAAATCTTCTATTAGTGATTTAGAAACTAAAATTGCAACATTAGATGATCAGATTCAAAATAAAACTCTTAATGAAAAAAATAAATATATCTATAATATAGCAGTAGAAGTTGGTGACTATGTAAATCCTGGAACACTTTTATATACAGCAATGGATCTATCTAAAGGAAAATTAGATATATATATACCAATATCAGAAGCCAAAAATATTAAAACTAAGACGATATTTATAGATGGTAAAAAAACTAACTTAAGTATATCAAAGCTTGATATAGTTGCAGATACGAAACATATCTCATCTTATAAATGTGAAATAAATATAGAAAAACCAAAAGAGTTCTCAACACTTACTAAAATAGAATTTAGATAATTATTTTTTGACATACAAAGAACTTTTTTCTAATCATAAAATTGTTAGGCAACTTTCAAGTGTGCAGTTTATTGCATACTTTGGAGCATGGTTTTCTAATGTTGCTATATATTCTATGTTAGTTGACTTTGGAGCAAGTGCTTTTTTAATAGCATCTGTAACTGCCATGCACCTTATCCCTGGTGTAATATTATCTCCATTTAGTGGTAGTATCGTAGATAGAATTCCTGTAAAACCATTAATGATAACACTACTTAGTTTAGAACTTATTATGACATTGTGTTTTTTACTTATTAATACTATTGATGATATTTGGATGTTACTAATATTTTTATTTATAAGAATGGGTAGTGCCTCTATATTTTTCACTACAGAGATGACACTTCTGCCAAAAATATTAAAAGGACAAGCTTTAATAAAAGCAAATGAATTACACTCTATTATATGGTCATTTACATTTACTGCAGGTATGGCACTTGGTGGAGTAGTAGTTAATATGTTTGGAGTAAAAGTATCTTTTATGATTGATGCAATATTTTTTATTAGTGCTTTAACAATACTAAGTCAAATTAATTTTAAAATAAATTCTAAAAAAATAGAGCAACATATTTTTCAATCTATCAAAGATGGAATAAGTTATCTAAATAAAAATAGATATATATTTCACTATATGTTTCTACATGCTATTGTAGGTCTTACTGCTTTTGATACTTTAGTAACACTCCTTGCAGATTATAAATATAAATATATTTTAGCAGTACCCTTAGCAATAGGTATTTCAAATGCCACAAGAGCATTAGCTCTTATGATCGGACCATTTATCATTAGCAATTGGATAAATAAAAAAAATCTATTTTATATATTTATAATTCAGGGAATATCTATAATATCATGGTCAATAATTCAAGATAATTTTTATATTGCACTTTTAGGTATATTTTTTACAGGATTAACCACATCATCAATTTGGTCATATACTTATGCATTATTACAAGAAAAAGTTGAACAACAGTATTTAGGGAGAGTATTAGCTTATAACGAGATGTTATTTATGCTTACAAATATATTTACAACTTTTTTTATTGGATTAATGGCTACTTTAGTAGGTCTTGATATAATTACATCAATTTTAGGGATAGCATTTTTTGCTGTTGCATACTACTATAAAATAATATTTTTACAAAAGGGTAATAATGAATAAAGAATTAGGAATGGACAATATTGAACAACGAGTTTTATTGTTAGGATTATATAAAAAAGAGGATAATGAAACATTTAATGATGTATTACAAGTGATGGAAGACTCAAGAGTTTTCACAAAAAAAGTTGGAAAAAAATATCTAAAAAATTTAAAAGAATTAAACTATATTACAAATGATAGTTTCACTATGATAGGACTATCAAAAGCAAAAGAGGTAGAACAAGAATTTAAAATATAAATTCTATCTCTATCTATTTTTAACTCTATTTATATCAGTTTGATATTTATAGATCATAAAGTCATACATTCTTGTACCACTATTTTTATCAAAAAACATTTTCATCTCTATCATTCGAAAAACAACTCTATAAAATGCTGCAAATGGTATCATATAAGTTATCAAAGTATCATATCTTCTATTTGGATAATAACTATCAAACTCCTCTTTTAACTCTCTTAATGTTTCACTCTCTTTACTTAAAGATGCTGGATCATTTGATTTTAAAACACTTATTGCTAAAATTAAATTTATGATAAACATCAAAGCATTTAAGTTCCATCCAATTATAAAAATATCTTCATAACTCATATTTAAACTTCCTATTTTTTATATAAAATTGTATTCTCTATGATATAATACCAAAATAAAATGAAATATTAAATGAGATAATAAAATGACACATACACAATACAAAAAAGAGATATCAAAACTTATAAGTTATGCAGATGCGTACTATGTAAAAAATAGTCCAATAGCAACAGATGAAGAGTATGATAAGCTAAATAGAGAGATATTAGCTTTTGAAAAAGAAAACCCTACACTTATAGATCCAAATACACCTACACAAAGAGTAGGTGGTGAAGTTTCAGAAGGTTTTAAAAAAGCAAAACATCTAAGCCGTATGTGGTCACAAGAGGATATATTTGATACCAAAGAGTTAGAAGAGTGGATAAATAGAGTTTCCAAAGTTGCTGAAAATATAAGCTACATTTGTGAGCCAAAATTTGATGGAGCAAGTTTAAATCTTATATATGAAAATGGTCTTTTAAAACAAGCTATTTCAAGAGGAGATGGTAATATAGGTGAAGATATAACTCAAAATGCAAAAACCATACACTCAATACCTATTCAAATTCCCTATGATGGAACTATAGAGATTCGTGGTGAAGTAGTGATAAAAAAAAGTGATTTTGACACTATCAACCAAGAAAGAATAAAAAATAATGAATCAACTTTTGCAAATCCTAGAAATGCAGCAGCTGGTAGTTTAAGACAACTAGACTCGACAATTACTGCTAAGAGAAAACTTTTCTTTCAAGTTTGGGGTGTTGGAGAAAATCAATTAAAATTTACAAAAAGTAGTGAAGTTATGGAGTTTATATTTTCTTTAGGATTTACCAAACCACCAATTATGAAAATTTGTAATACTATAGATGAGATAGAAAAAGTTTATTATGAAATAATAGAAAAAAGAGATACTATAGAGATGGGTCTAGATGGAATGGTTATAAAAATAAATTCATTAGAATCACAGTCTGACTTAGGTTATACTGTAAAATTTCCAAAATGGTCATGTGCCTATAAGTTTCCTGCAGTTGAAAAAGTAACTACACTAAAAGATATTATTTTACAAGTTGGACGAACAGGGGTGATAACACCTGTTGCTATGGTAGAACCAACTTTAATTGATGGATCAACAGTTGAGAGAGCTACTTTACATAATTTTGATGAGATAGAACGACTTGAACTTAAAATAAATGACAAAGTTATACTTATAAAAAGTGGTGATATCATCCCAAAAATAACAAAAGTATTAAAAGATAGAAGAGATGGAAATGAAAAAAATATTGATCGCCCTACTTCATGCCCAACATGTGATGCTGAACTTTTTGATGAAGGGATTTTAATAAAATGTCAAAATATGGATTGTCCAAGCAGAGTAGTCAATAGTATAATATATTTTGCAAGTAAAAATTGTCTAAATATTGATGGATTGGGTATAAAAATAGTAGAATTATTAGTAAAAGAAAAAAAAATAGCTGATGTTCTAGATCTTTATAAACTAAAATATGAAGATTTAGAAGGATTAGAAAGTTTTAAAGAAAAAAAGATAAATAATCTTCTAAAGGCTATACAAAATACTAAAAATAAAGAATTATATAAAGTAATAAATGCTTTAGGGATAGAGCATATTGGAGAAGTAGCTAGTAGACAAATTTGTTTAGAATTTGGACTAAATATATTAGATGTAACCTTTGAACAACTAATATCACTAGATGGTATTGGAGAGCAAATGGCAAATAGTCTACTTGAATTTATAAGAGTAAACAAAGATTTAATAGAAAAACTTTTTTCCATAATAGAACCTACAATAGAAGAGAAAATAGAGATAATAGAAAATCCATTTAAAGATAAAATAATAGTATTAACAGGAACAATGAGTGTAAGTCGAGGAGTAATAAAAAAAGAGCTAGAAGATCTTGGAGCAAAAGTATCTAGTTCTGTATCTAAGAAAACTAATTATCTAATATATGGTGATGATGCTGGTAGTAAATATGATAAAGCAAATAGCCTAGGTGTCACTACTTTAAGTGAAGATGAGATGAATAAAATGTTAAATTAAAAAATATACAAAAAACACTTGACAAATATCTTTTATTTGACTATAATTCCGCCAGTTAAAAAGATATAAACTTTGTTAACACTTGATGGGGTATCGCCAAGCGGTAAGGCATCAGCTTTTGGTGCTGACATTCCTAGGTTCGAATCCTAGTATCCCATCCACTTTAAGTTCGCGGAATAGAGCAGCTTGGTAGCTCGACGGGCTCATAACCCGTAGGTCGC
>CAZLZQ010000054.1:0-11013 GCA_964564065.1 uncultured Arcobacteraceae bacterium
AATCTAAAAATAAATGTTGTGGTTTTCATGTAGAGTTACAAAATCCTACAACTGCTAATAGACTAAGTGGTACTGCTATGCTTGATGCTATTGATAATGATGCTGATGTTATGGTTACACCATGTCCATTATGTCATCTTAGAATGGATGTTCAACAACACGGTATATCAAAAGAGATAGGTAGAGAAGTGAATATTCCAGTTCTTCACTTACCTCAAATGATAGGAATTGCACTTGGAATTGAACCAAAAGATTTAGGTCTTCATCATAATATAGTACAGACAGGATTAGATCTATAAAAATTATTTTAATCTTAATTAAGATTATTAAATAACATAATGGTAGTTTAATTAAATAATATTAATGTAAACTACCAAAAGTTTAAAAATAAAGGAAACAAAATGCCAAAAATTAATAAATATGTAGATATTAGTGAAGTAGATAGAGAAGCAAAAAAAGATTTAATAGATAGACATAGTCCATTTATTACATGTAATGATACTGCAAAAGTAGGTGAGCCATTTGAAGTAACAGTTAAAATGGGAAATGAATATACTCATCCAGATGACTTTGATCATTATATCGAGTCTATCACTTTATTTAATGGTGAAACAAAATTAGCTCAAGCTACATATATTCCTGGAACTTTAGGAAATGTTAAAGCTCATAATACTACAACTTTTACAATTATTCCAACAGGAAAAAAACTAAATCTAGTAGCTCATGGTTACTGTACTAAGCATGGTATCTGGGAAGGTACAGCAGTAGAAGTAACAGTATCTTAAAATAGATATTAACTTAAATAAAAAAAGGGCTTAATAGCCCTTTTTTAATGTCTAAAAATAGGATAATTTTGTTATAATGCCGATATATTAAACAAAATTATTAGGAATACTATCAAATATGAAACAACAATATAAATCATACCAACAAACTTGTGATTTTTTACAAGATTGTGTCAAAAAATATCCAAATTTAATAACAATAGAGTCAATAGGTAAAACATGGGAAAATAGAGATATTATGTTAGCAACAATATCTTTAAATGTTGAAAATGCAGATTTAAAACCTGCTATGCTATATACAGGAACAGTTCATGCACGTGAGTGGATAGGAAATGAACTAGCCGTATCTTTTATAGACTATATACTTTCAAATTATAATACTAATCCAAAAATATTAAGAACATTAACAAAAAATACATTATATATTGTTCCTTGTCTAAATCCTGATGGATTTGAGTACAGTAGAACTCATTTCTCATTTTGGAGAAAAAATAGAAGACCAAATGGTGATGGTACTTTTGGTGTAGATTTAAATAGGAATTTTTCTGTTGGTTATGGAAAATCAACAGATACTGCATCAAATGTATATAGTGGGCCACAACCTTTTAGTGAACCAGAAACATCTGCTATGAAGAATTTTGTTGATAATAAAGATAATATTACTATTGCTTTAGATTATCATAGTCAAGGAAATGTATTTTTTCCTGCTCATAAATTTAATCATGAGCAAGAGATAGATGGAACAGATTTAAATACATTATGTGCAAATATGAATTATGAAATTCATAAAGTAACTGGAAGAATATATGGTATTCACAGAGGAAAACCACCTACAAAACTTATTAGTGGTAGTGGAAGGGAATATTATTATTCAAGAGGTATAATTGCAGTAGTTGTAGAAGTTGGAACTAGAAATATTCCAGATTTTATGCAAAATATGCAAGAATCTATAGATGAAAATATACCAGCACTTTTAAAAACTTTAGGTGAAGCTCAAAACTATTCTAAAAATGCACCTAAAAGAGTTAAAAATTTTCATATTAAAAATGTAGCATCAAATGAAGTTACTTTATCTTGGGATTATGATTGTGATAAAGATATATATTTTCAAATTTTTAGAAATACTGAAAATAAAGAAGCATGTAATGAATCAAATTTAGTATGTGAAACATTTAATACAGAATTTACAGATATTCAACTACAAAGTGGTACTGGGTATTATTATTATATTCGTGCTGTAAATAATCTTACATTAGTAAAATCACCATATGCTCCAAAAACAAAAATTAAAACACTATTAGAACCTGATGAATTTAGTAAAACAATATTTCCAAATCCAAAAGAGGTTGGATATGTTGCAAGTAAATTATCAGAATCAAATCGTAAACATTTTGGTTTAAATTCTTTATTTATTGGTGTAAATGAAACAAAAGGTACTAGTTATGGAGTGATGCAGTTTAATCTAGATAGTATTCCAAATGATGCAATAATCAAAGATGTTCGTATCTCTTTATATCCTTTAAATAGAGTAAATGCAAAAATTGAAAAGTTTGGTGAATGGTCAATTAGTTTTGTAGATACTCAAAGTGTATCAGAATTAAGTGATTATGATCAGATAAACAATGCAAAAATAATAGAAACATTGGGACAAACTATTCCATCAGAACAATTAACGCAAGGTAAGTGGAGTCATTGGGATTTTAATGAATCTGAAAAAGATATTTTACAAACACAGTTAAAAGATGGAAAACTATTATTTAAAATATCAGGACCTACAAGTTTACCTCAAGGTAGGGATTCTCAAATGATGATGTTTGATCTAGGTTATGGTAACTTTGGTGGGGGACTTCACTATAGACCTAGTATTGATATAAAATATACAATTCCTAGTAAAGAGATAGTTATTGATGCTTCAAGTACCGTTTCTGTATATGAGAATGGATCAATTGATGAGAATTTAATATGTGGTTTTGATGCCAATAACAATAAAATATATGGAAGCTTTGATTTTGATCTAAATAGTTTACCAGATGCAAATGAAACTATTATTACAGATTGTTATATACAAATTAAAAATAAAAGTGCTACAAAAACAAAGCAAGATATTAGATATAATATTGAATTTGTAGATGTTGAAAATATCTCATATGAATCAATTCAAAATAGAGATAGAATTGAATTTATTGGATATGAAGTTAGTCGTGCTGATTTACAAAAGAAAAAAACACATAAGTTTATATTTGATTATTACTCTTGTTTAGCTTTGGAAGATGTACATAAAGATAATAAAAATGCTAAATTTATAATAAAACCAACATCATCTGATATTAAAAATCATACAGTAGATTGGTATGGTATAGATAGTAAAAATAGTGTTAAATTAGTAGTGAAATATATAAGTAGACGAAAAGTTGCAGTAAACCAAGTGTCAAATTTAAAAATTACAAAAGAAAAATCTCAAGTAAAACTTACATGGGAAAATCCAAATTGTGAAGATTTTAAAGGTACTTATGTAGTAAGAAATAGATTTCATAAACCAAAAAATCATCTTGATGGAGATAAAATTTATGCAGGTATGGATAACTATACATATGATGACTTTGGAAGTGTAAAGATAGATAAATATTATGGAGTATTTACGTATGATAATGTACCAAACTATAGTGAACCAGTAGTTATAGAGTATAAATCATAATAAGATAAAGGATAAAAGATGTTATTAAAATTTAAAAATTGGTATCCAAAAGTTAAAAAATCTGCATGGGTAGCTCCTAGTGCAGATGTAATTGGTGATGTAAAAATAGGTAAAGATAGTTCAATATGGTTTGGTACAGTAATAAGAGGAGATGTTCATAAAATCAGAATTGGCAAAAGAACATCTATACAGGATCTATCTATGATTCATGTTTCTCACTATAAAAAACCAGATAGAAGTGATGGAAATCCTACAATTGTAGGTGATGATGTAACAATAGGTCATAAAGTTATGCTTCATGGTTGTACAATAGAAGATGGATGCTTAATCGGTATGAGTGCTACAATTTTAGATGGTGCGGTAATAGGGGAGGGGAGTATTGTTGGTGCTCATTCACTTGTAACTTCAAATAAAATATTTCCACCACATAGTTTGATTATGGGGAGTCCTGCAAAAGTTGTAAAAACTTTGACTCAAGATGAAGTAGATGGTCTTTATGCACATGCAAGAAGATATGTTAATTTTAAAAATGAATATCATCACTCTAAATAAAGATAAAATTATTTAAGTATGAATAATATGCCTAGCCCTATCTATATATGTGAAGAAAAACTTTTAAAAAAGAATTTAGAAATTTTGGAAAAAGTTCAAATTGAAGCTGATGTTAGTATTCTTTTGGCACTAAAAGGTTTTGCAATGTATTCAACTTTTGATATTTGTAAAAAGTATCTAAAAGGTTGTTGTGCAAGTGGTTTAAATGAAGCTTTACTAGCATTAAAAGAGTTTGGTGGAGAAATTCATACTTATTCTCCTGCTTTTAAACCAAATGAATTTGAACAAATTTCTAAAATATCAAATCATATAGTATTTAACTCTTTTAATCAATTTATAAAATATAAAAATAAAGTAAAATTACATAACTCTTTAGGATTTAGAATAAATCCAGAATATTCAAGTGTAAATATAGATATATATAATCCTTGTGGTTCATATAGTAGGCTTGGCATAACTAAAAAAGAATTTATAAAACATAAATTTCCAAATGAGATAGAAGGGCTACATTTTCATGCATTATGTGAACAAAATGTAGATGCATTGGAAGGTGTACTAAATAAATTTGAAAAAAACTTTAGTAAATATTTTGATAAATTAAAGTGGATAAACTTTGGTGGTGGTCATCATATTACAAGAAGTGATTATGATGTTGATGGTCTAATAAAATTATTAAAAGATTTTAAACTAAGATATCCTAATATTACTATTTATTTAGAACCTGGTGAAGCAATAGGTTGGAAAATAGGGTATTTAGAGGCAACTATTTTAGATATAATTCATAATGAAATTGATATAGTTATTTTAGATACAAGTGCAGAAGCTCATATGCCAGATACTTTAGCTATGCCATATAGAGCTGAAATAAGAGATGCGAGTGATGCAAATATAAAAGAATTTACATATAGAATTTCAGGTAATACATGTCTTGCAGGTGATATTATTGGAGATTATTCTTTTGATAAAAAACTTAAAATAGGTGATAAAATCATATTGGAAGATATGATACATTATACGATGGTAAAAACTACAACTTTTAATGGTATAAATTTACCAAGTATAGCTATAAAAAGAGAAGATGGTACGATTGATATAGTTAAAGAGTTTGGTTATGAAAGTTATACAGATAGGCTCTCTTAAATTATATAAAACTTATTAATAATCCAATATTTAATATTATAATTTCAGTAGTAACAATTAAAAATCCTAATGTATCACCATTTAAGAAACCTAATCTTGTCTCTAATTTATTTAGTATATAATTAACTAATATTTTTAAAGGAGATAGTAATATATCTAAACTAAGAAATTTTTGATTATTATCTTTTAAAGATAATAAAAATATACTTTTATGATGAAAATTAAAATCTAAAGCAAGATATATAGTTAATCTACTTAGTGTAAATGATAATAATATAACTAAATATAAATCTTCATAGAAACAATATACTAATGCAGAAACTTCCAAAATCATAAATGATATCATAGTTATTGCACCAATAGATCCAATTTGTGGTTCATGCATGATATTATAAATATCTTTTTTACTCAATGCAGCATACCATCCATCTATTGTGTCTCCTACAGCTTCATAGTGTAAAAAACCTGTTAAAAATAGATATAAAATAGATGATAAAATTGCATTATATATTGGATAAAAAGGTAATATTATATAGCATAAACTTATTATAGATGATAAAATAATTCCAACAAGTGGTAAAGATAATAAAATACCTTGATAAAACTTTTTATTTGAATCAAAATAGTTTAATTTAATTGGTAAAGTTGTAAAATAAGTTATTCCATATTTTATACCATTTAAAATATCACTTGAGTCTTGTTTGTAATCCATATTCCACTTTTATAACTTTATCTGATCTTTTGGCAACTATTTGCCCAACAATTCCGCTTATATCTACATATTTTCTACTTAACTTATCAAGTGGAATTACGCCATTACTTACATCATTTAATACAAAAACAATATTTGCTTTAGTTGATAAAAGTTTTTTTAGTTCTTTTAAGATCTTTTTTTTAGATAAATCAATATGATTTAATATCCACATAGATAAGCAATCTATGATATATGTACTATGATTATTTATTACTTTATGTAATAATTTTGTTTGTTCAATTATATGAAATTTTCCAACTCTTCTTTTTTTATGATTGTTAATTCTTTTTTGCATTGATTTATCATTATAACTGTTATCATAAGTAGCTATATAATACGGTTTTATTTTTTTTGATAATTTTAAAACAGCCTTTTCTGCTAGATAACTTTTACCAGATTTTTGACCACCAATGTATAATATTTTCATAAATATATTATACTATTAAACAAGTTATAATTTACTTTTAGATAGACTAATTAACTATTAATTTTACAAGGATTTATGTGAAAAAGATTTTATTACTTTTATCAATAGCAAGTTATTCAATGTCGTCTGAAAATATCAATGATATTAAGTTTCAAGGACTTACTCAAATATCAAATGAGATTGCACTAGAAACATTAAAGTTTAATACCAAATCAAACTATAGTTTATCTGAGATAAATGAAGCAATAAAAAAGTTTTATGCTTTTAATTATTTTAATAACATTTGGACAACAGAAGAGAATAATATTTTAACATTTCATTTTGTAGAAAAGCCATTTATTGCAAAACTAAATATGAAAGGTTATAAAACTAGAGATGAAGAACTTCAAGTTTTATATTCTTCAATGGGTTTAAAAAAAGGTACTATGTATACACCTAAAAAACTAGAAAATGCTAAAAAAGCATTACTTTTAGCTTTGGAACGAGAAGGTCATATAAATTCTATTGTAGAGACAAGTATAGAAAATATAAGTCCAACAAGTGTTGCTATTAATTTTGAAGTAAATAAGGGTAGAGCAATAACTATTACAAATATATCATATAAAGGTATTAAATCTTTAGATATAAGTGACGTAGAAGCAGTTGTTTCAAATAAAGAAACAGATTGTTGTTTTACATGGTTTTTTGGGAGAAATAATGGTGAGATGAATTTTGAGCAGTTATCATATGATTCACATAGAATAAGAGATTTATATTTACAAAATGGTTACCTAGATGTAAAAGTTACTCCTGCTTTTTCTAAAGTTGATTTTAATACAAATACAGCTTCTATTGAGTATACAATAGTTGAAGGTGAACAATATAAGATAAATGAAACTATTATATATCTTGATGAATCTATAGCTAAGGTTGAAAATATTTATCCTGATCTTAAATTAGAGAAGGGTGATATATTTAATATTGCTAAACTTAGAAAAGATCAAGAACTTATAAAATCAATAGTAGCAAATAAAGGGTATGCTTACACAACAGTTAATTATGATATGAAAGTAAATAAATCTAACCATACAGTAGACTTAGTTTATAATATTATAGAGGGTGAAAAAGTATATATTGATGATGTTATTATTTCTGGAAATAGTAGAACACTTGATAGAGTAATAAGAAGAAATATCTATTTAGCACCAAAAGATTTATATAATTTAAGTGATTTAAAAGATTCTAAAAATAAATTAAAAAGAACAGGTTTCTTTGAATCAGTTGATATAAAAGAGGAAAGAATATCTTCAACAAGTATGAGACTTTTAGTTTCAGTTAAAGAAGCACCTACTGGTAATTTTATTATTGGCGGTGGATATGGTAGTTATGATGGTTTCATGATAAATGCATCTATTAATGATAAAAATATATTTGGAAGTGGTTTAAATTTAGGTTTTTCAGTTGATCACTCTAGTAAAAGAGATACTTTTGATATATCTCTTATAAATCCAGCAATTAATGATAGTATTTATAGTGGAAGTGTAAATCTTTATAGTAAAGAATCCGTTATTGATAATACTGATACAACTTCAACAGAAGGTGATGAAACAACTAATACAAGTGGTTTTAGTTTAGGTGTTGGACGTTCTATTGGAAGATATACAAGAGCTGGAGCTACTTATTCATTAGAACAAACAGATATTTCTTATGAGCTTGATCCTACATTAGATAATAGTTATGTAACTAGTTCTATAACTCCTTATATTAGTTATATTACTACAGATGATTATTACACTCCACGATCAGGGATATCAGCAAAAACAAGTTTAAAAATAGCAGGTCTTGGTGGTGATGCTAAGTATATGTTAAGTTCTACAAGTTTTAAATATTTTTATTCATTAGATAAAGCTATTGATAAAGATTGGATTATTAGATATAAAACAAATTTAAAAGTTATTCAAGATAATGGAGATTTACCAGATGGAATATCTTTTTCTATGGGTGGAACATCGTCTGTAAGAGGATATGAATCTTACGCTTTTTATGCGCAAGATGATGAAGAAGCTTATAAAAAAACATGGACAAATAATATAGAAATCTCATTTCCATTAATACCAAGTGCAAAAATGAGATGGGGATTATTTTATGATTATGGAATGATTGGGGCAAATAGTTTTAATGATATTAGTAGAAGTGGTACCGGTGCTCTAGTAGAGTGGATATCTCCAGTTGGTCCATTACAATTTATCTTCTCAGAAGCACTTGATGCTGAAGAAGGTGATAAAACATCAAGTTTTGAATTTAGTTTAGGAAGTAAATTTTAGTGAGTAGTTTTAAAAGAATTACAAATGAAGAAGCTTTAGCATTAATTGAAAATGCATCATTATTAGATTTAGGTCAGATGGCAAGTGAGAGAAAACTGGAGCTTCACCCTAAAAAAATAACAACATTTGTAGTGGATAGAAATATAAATTATACAAATATATGTTGGGTTGATTGTAAGTTTTGTGCCTTTTATAGACATGCAAAAGATGATGATGCTTATGTTTTAACATATGAAGAGATTGATAAAAAAATTGATGAATTGCTTGAGATAGGTGGAACGCAGATTTTATTTCAAGGTGGAGTGCATCCTAAATTAAAAATTGATTTTTATGAAGATTTAGTTGAGCATATTGCTACAAAATATCCAACTATAAATATCCATGGATTTAGTTCTATAGAGATTGATTATATTGCTAAAGTGTCTAGATTAACATATAAAGATGTTTTGCAAAGATTAAAAAATAAAGGTTTAGCTTCAATTCCTGGTGCAGGTGCAGAAATCTTAAATGATGATGTAAGAGATATTATAGCTCCTAAAAAAATGGATACAAAAGATTGGCTTGAAGTACATAGACAAGCACATAAACTAGATATAAAATCAACAGCAACTATGATGTTTGGTACAATAGAAACAAATAAACAAATAATAGAACATTGGGATAAAATAAGAGAACTTCAAGATGAAACAGGTGGATTTAGAGCGTATATTATGTGGAGTTTTCAGTCTTCACATACAGAGCTTTTAAAACAAATTCCAGATATGAAACCAGTAAGTTCAAATAGATATCTTAGACTTTTAGCAGTTGCTAGATTGTATTTAGACAATTTTGAAAATATTCAAAGCTCATGGGTAACTCAAGGTAGCTATATAGGTCAAATGGCACTTAAATTTGGAGCAAATGATTTAGGAAGTACTATGATGGAAGAGAATGTTGTAAGTGCAGCAGGAGCTACTAATAGTATGAATCAAGAAGAGATGTGTGATTTAATAAGAGATATAGGTGAAAATCCAGCAAAAAGAAATACTGCATATAAGATACTAGAAAGTTTTTAATAATATGATAAAAAAATTTACAATTTCTACTTTATTAATTAGTTTATTACAAGGAACATTAATGTCTGCAACATTAAAGAATATAGAACGAAATAATACAAATATACCAGTTATATTTGAAAAACATGAAACACTACCAATATTTAATTTTCAATTAGTTTTTAAAAATAGTGGTTATATAAATGACAAAAAACTAGCAGGTTTAACAAACTTAACTGCTAAGATTTTAAATGAAGGAACAAAAGAGCTAGGTGCTGTTAAATTTGCCAGAAAGTTAGAGAATAAAGCTATCTCAATTGATACTTCTACTGGTTTTGAAACATTTGTTATTGAAGTTAGTTGTTTAAAAGGTGAATATAAAACTGCTTTAAAATATTTAACTGAAATATTAACTGATCCAAATATTACAGATAAAACTTTGGAAAAATTAAAAAAATTACAGATAAGTAAGCTTCATCAAAGAGAGAATGACTTTGATTATATAGCATCTACAAAATTAAAATCGTTAATATATCCAAATACTTCATTATCAAATCCTAGATCTGGAACTTTAAAAAGCATAGAGAAAATTACTATAGCTGATATTAAGTCTAATTTATCATCAATTCTAAATTTAAATAATCTAATTATAGCAACTGGTGGTGATATTAAATATAGTGATATAAAAGTATCTATAAAACCAATTTTGGAACAAATTGTACCTAAAAAAGTTTCAAAAATAAAAAAGATAAAATTTAATAGTGATAATAAAACTGAAATTATAAAAAAAGATACTCAACAATCTTATATATATTTTGCAAGTCCATTTGATATAGATGTAAATAACAAAAATAGTTATAAGGCTAAAGTTGCATCATTTATTCTTGGTGGTAGTGGTTTTGGTAGTAGACTAATGGAAGAGATAAGAGTAAAAAATGGATTAGCTTATAGTGCTTATGGTCATATATCAAATAAAAAATCACATTCTTATTTTACTGGTTATCTACAAACAAAGTTGGATAATACAGAAAAAGCAAAAGATATGGTTATAGATATTGTTGGTAAGTTTATAAAAAATGGTGTAACTCAAAAAGAGTTAGATGCAGCTAAAAGTTTTCTTTTAGGTAGCGAACCATTAAGAACAGAAACGTTTTCTCAAAGATTAAATAGAGCATTTTCTTTATATTATAAAAATTTACCATTTGACTATCCAAAAATTGAATTAGAGATGATACAAGATTTATCACTTGATGATTTAAATAAATTTATAAAATCACATAAAGAGATAAAAAGGTTAACTTTTTCTATTGTTACTAAGTAAAA
>CAZLZQ010000055.1:0-10902 GCA_964564065.1 uncultured Arcobacteraceae bacterium
ATTCAAGAGATACTATAAACCCAAATAATACTACAAATTAAAATAATATTGGATATACTGTTAACATAATAGAACAATACAATAGTTGGAGATAGTTAATGAATTTAGACAAAGTTATAGCAGGGTTTTTTATCATTTTTGCAATGACACTAAACTTTGGGTTTTGGTATGGTGATGCATTGGATATGAATATGCATAGTAAATATGAACTATTTGCAGCAATTGTTGTAAATGTCATAGCTACAGTTTTAAAATTAGGTGATAAAACACAAATTGGTTCAGTTTTAATTGCTACTAGTTTGGTTGCTGATTTACAATTAATTGTTGCTGCTACAATTTGGACAATAAATGGTGGAGATCATACTATTGATCCAGAAACGTTTGGTGTAATTATATCTTTAAGTAGTGGTGCTCTTTTAGCAAATATTACATCAGTAATATTGTATCTAGGTGATACACTAAAATCAAAAAGATAATAGATGAACGATAGTTCTCTATGGATTATTCTACAAAGGATGAGACTTCCTTTTGTTGTTATTACTGTAACTTATACAATAGCAATGATAGGACTTATTCTTATTCCAGGACTAGATGACCAAGGTAATATTTATCATATATCTATTTTTGATGCTTTTTATTTTGTAACTTATACTGCTACAACTATAGGTTATGGAGAGCTACCTTTTCCTTTAACATATGATCAAAAAATATGGGTATCTGTATCTATATATCTTACAGTATTAGGTTGGTTTTATGGTATAGGGGCATTAGTATCTTTACTTCAAGACAAACTTTTTTTAAGTGAAATTGCAATTGCAAGATTTAAAAGATCTGTTAATAACGTTAAAGAAGATTTTATTATTGTTTTAGGATATAACGAAACTACTAGTGAAATTATTAAAATAATGTTAAAAGCAAAAATGAGAGTTGTTGTAATAGAGAAAGATCAAACAAGAGCTGATTATCTTATGCTTGAAGGTTTTATTCCTCATGTACCAGTTTTAGTAAAAGATGCACATAATCCTACATCTTTAGAATTTGCAGGTATAAAATCAAATAACTGCAAAGGTGTAGTTTCTCTATTTGAAAGTGATATATTAAATTTACGAATAACATTAGCATCTAAACTTCTTAATCCTAGAGTAAATGTAGTTGTAAAATCTACTACACAAGAACAAACTGTAAACCTACTTGATGTAGGTGCAGATATTGTTGATAATCCATTTTTAATAATATCTTATCAGATACAAATGGCACTAAAAGCACCTAGTTTATTTAAACTAGAAAATTGGTTATATGAAACTCATATGTTAGATGCAAAAACATTTTCTATTCCAAATGAAGATATCATTATTTGTGGATTTGGTAGATTAGGAAAAAATCTATACAAGATGTTTAAATCACATGATATAAATCCTCAAATTATAGAGATAGATACCAATAAAGTTGAAGAAGCAATTCATGATGGAGTTGAAAATATTATTTGTGGAAGTGCTGAAAATAAACATCACTTAAAAAAAGCAAATGTTAATGAATCAAAGCTAGTGATAGTTGCTACACAAAATGATACTACAAATTTATCAATTGTATCAACAATAAGAAAATTAAATAAAGATACAATTATAATTATCAGAGAAAATGAGATATCAGATTTTTCAATTTTTGCACATGCTAAAATTGACCATATTTTTATACCAGAGCAAATTTTAATTCATAAAACTACAAATGCAATTTCAAATCCTCTTAGTGACAGACTAATAAGACTTATAACATCAAAAGATGAGCAATGGGGTCAATCACTTTTATCAAAACTTGTTAAAAGTATTAGTATCAATCCATTAAAGTATGAACTAAATATAAATAAAGATGAATCATGTGAAATCTACAATTACCTTAAAAATGAAGAAAATATAATAACTCTAAAAACACTAAAATCATCAAGAAGAGATAGAAAACAACATAACAATATATTTCCACTATTAATAGTTAGAGATGGTGAAGATATATTATTACCTAGTGAAGATTTTGAATTAAAAATTGATGATAAAATTCTTTTTGCATGTGATGAAAATGCTATAGAAGATTTACAATATATTGCTAATAATACTTATGAATTTCATTATATAATAACTGGCGAAGAGAAAAAGAATTTTATATCATTTATAAATAAAAAGGATAGCAAATGATAATACTTACAGGACCATGTGTAATAGAAAATAGAGATAATGTAATGAAAATCGCAGAACAATTATCAAAATTAAATGAAAACAACAAAATAGATTTTTATTTTAAAGCAAGTTTTGATAAAGCAAATAGAACAAGTTTAGATAGCTTTAGAGGGCCTGGATTAGATGATGGTTTAAAAATTCTTCAAGAGGTAAAAGAAATATTTGGATACAAAATTGTTACTGATGTACATGAAACATATCAAGTAAATCCTACAGCAGAGGTTGTTGATGTACTACAAATACCTGCTTTTTTATGTAGACAAACGGATCTACTAGTAGCTTGTGGAAAAACAAATGCAAAAGTAAATATCAAAAAAGGTCAATTTTTAGCTGCTAATAGCATGAAACATCCAGTTGCAAAAGTTCTTAAAACTAGAGGTATTGATAATATAGATTATCAAACCAGTAAAGATAATGATGTTTGGCTATGTGAAAGAGGAAATGTATTTGGTTATGGTTCATTAGTAGTTGATATGAAAAATCTAATTAGTATGAGAGAATATGCTCCAGTAATCTTTGATGCTACTCACTCTGCACAAGTTCCAAGTACTGGTGAAACAACTGGAGGAAATAGTGATATTGTACCTAGTCTTGCAAGAGCAGCTGCTGCAGTAGGAGTTGATGGATTTTTCTTTGAAACACATTTTGACCCATCTATTGCATTAAGTGATGGTCCAAATATGCTTACTATTTCAGAACTATATAAAACTATTGATGATATTTTTAAAATTCAAGATGTATTATCAAATTAATAGCTAAAGCAATTGTAGGGTATAATTGCAAAAAATAGAAAATATAATTATAAAAAGGTAAAATAATGAATATTATTGAAGGTCATTTAAGACTAAAAGGTACAGAAAAAATCGCTATAATAAATGGAAGATTTAATCATATCATTACAGATAGATTAGTAGAAGGTGCACAAGATGCATTTAAGAGACATGGTGGTGATGATAAAAATTTAGATTTAATTTTAGTGCCAGGTGCTTTTGAGATCCCTTTTGCATTACAAAGAGCATTAGAAAGTAGAAAATATGATGCGATATGTTGTGTTGGTGCAGTAATAAGAGGTGCGACACCTCATTTTGACTATATTTCTGCAGAAGCAACAAAAGGGATAGCATCAGCAACTATGAATCATAATATACCTGTATCAAATGGTGTATTAACAACAAATTCTATAGAACAAGCTATTGAGCGAGCTGGAAGTAAAGTTGGGAATAAAGGTGCAGAAGCTATGGTAACTATCATAGAGATGCTTGATCTTTATGAGCAAATGGATAAATAATGGCTACAAGAACACAAGCAAGAGAATCAGTAGTAGGTTTACTTTATGCATATGATTTAGGAAATGAATCGATTGCTAAATTTTCTGACATTATACTAGAAGATAAAAAAATTAGAAATAAACAAAAAGATTTTGCACTAAATCTTTTTAATGGTACTATAAAAAATCTTGCAACTGTAGATAAAGAGATCTCTGAACATCTAAAACAAAGAGCTATAGATGATGTAGGATTTGTTGAAAGAGCTATCTTAAGACTTTCTATTTATGAGATACTTTTTAGTGGTTTAGATAAACCAATTGTTATAAATGAAGCAATAGAATTATCTAAAAGATTAGCTAGTGATAATGCTCCTAAGTTTATAAATGGTGTATTAGATAGTATTAAAAAAGTAGAAAAATAGATGAAATTATGTGTTGCATTAGATCTTCCAAGTGCTAAAGAGAATTTAGAGTTAGCTAAAAAAATACAAAATTATGATGTATGGTTAAAAGTTGGATTTAGAAGTTATATTAGAGATGGAAAAGAGTTTTTAAATAGTTTAAAAGATATAAATCCTAACTTTAAAATATTTTTAGATCTTAAACTTTATGATATTCCAAATACTATGGCAGATGCTGCGCAAGAGATATGTAAACTTGGTATTGATATGTTTAATGTACATGCATCCTCTGGAAAAGTTGCTATGACAACTGTAATGGATAGAATAAAAGATATTCCAAACAGACCTTTAGTTTTAGCAGTAACAGCACTTACAAGTTTTGATAATGAAAATTTCAAATATATTTACAATGAAGATATAAATCAAAAAGCAACAAAATTTGCAAAAGATACTTTTGAAGCAGGACTTGATGGTGTAGTAAGCTCTGTATTTGAAAGTTTTGATATAAAAAATAACACCTCTAAAGAATTTATCACACTTACTCCAGGAATTAGACCTTTTGGAGAAGATGCAGGTGATCAAAAAAGAGTTGCAGATATAAACTTAGCAAAAAAAGAGTTAGTGGACTTTATTGTTGTTGGTCGTCCAATATATAAGTCAGAAACCCCTGCAGTTGTTGTTAAAAAGATTTTAAAAAATATTTAATATTTAAGGAGTCTTTCAACTACTCTTAACTATAATTCAAACCACAAAGGACGAGTGGGTGAGTGGCTGAAACCACATCCCTGCTAAGGATGCGTACTGGTAACGGTACCGAGAGTTCGAATCTCTCCTCGTCCGCCACTATAATCAAAACCCCCAAGAATCCCCATTTTATCGTGCTTCTAGCAAGACAACTAATAAGACAAGTAGCATTTGTGATACTTTTAAAAAAAGCCACGATACGCTTAATTTGTACAAAGTTAATAAAATCTATTATTTTCGAAGAAGAATTAATAAAAAATTATATAGAATATCACTTCAAACAAAAGATTTAAAAGTTGCAATATATAGAAAAAAAATATTTAAATTAATGGATAAGGATGAATTTGTGTATAAAATGAAATTAGGTGATTATAAGTATGTTTTCGAATATGATAATATTGAAGAATTAAAAGAACAATTGGAGTTGACAAAAGCAACGCATAAAGAAATATTAGAAGAAGAAGCCAAATATTCAAAAATCCACAATGTTATAGATATGCAAAAAGGTAAACCAAACTCTGGAAATATGACATTTTCAGAATTGGAGTTAAAATTTATAGCATATTCAAAAGATTTAGATAAACAAGTTAGTAAAAGTAGTTATAAAGCTTATTCTAATACCTTTAATAAACTTAAAGTATTTTTTGGCGATGAATGTATTGAAAATATAACAAAAGAACGATTCAAGGAGTTTAGGAACTATTTGAAAGATACTATAAAATTAAATAGTAAAACTATAAATGTTCATTTAATATATGTATCAAAGTTTTTAAATTATGGTGTTGAAGATAATTTAATTACAAAAAATGAAGCAAAAAAAGTGGAGCAATTGGAAGAGATAGATTTAGAAAAAGAACTATTTACAAAACAAGATTTAAAAAATATTTTTAAATATGAGTATAGTGAAAACTATAAGAACATATTTAAAATATTGGCTTATACAGGTATGAGAATTGGGGAACTTCATAATTTAACAAATGATGATATAAGACAAGATGAAAATGATATTTATTATTTTAACATTAAAGATAGTAAAACAAAAAGTGGAATTAGAAAAATACCAATTCATCAGAATCTTTTAGATCTGGTAAAAAATATTGATTTTCCAATAGTTAAAGGCAAGACTGATAATGCATTTCAAAAAGATGTTTTAAAAGAATTATATAAAGTTATAGATAAAAATAGTACTAAATCAACGCACACATTTCGAGCAAATTTTATAAGTCAATGCATTAATAACTTTTCTGAAAAAATATCAATTATCCAAGAGATCTGTGGACATTCACAAGGTTCTCAAAATATTACAATAAAAACATATGGAAAGGGATTTAATCTTAAATTAAAAAAAGATATTGTTGATAGTGTTCAATATACTATTTAAAAAAGTAGTTTTTTAGTCTAACCAATACATCAAAAAAGAAATTTAACGACCAAAATGAGCTATGTATAAAGTCGTTATTTTCAAAATATTATACTTATTTGAGCATATTCTAAAATACTTATTATAATTACATAGTAAATAAAAAAGGTTTACTATGAAAAATTTCATATCCGTGAATGCAAAATATTCAAAAGGTTCTAATATTGCCAATATTAGTGACCATAACGATAGAACTAGCGAGATTGATTATCTTTTAAATGATGAAGATATACAATACAATAATCAAGATGTTATTTATAATCAAAATAATGAAAATACTGGGGGATCTGTAAATTTAAATGAAGATTCAAGTCTTGGAGGAAATGGAACTTATGCTTCAAATTTGGCAAAAATGAGATCTGCTAAATCTTTTAGTCAAACATCAACATTAAACTTTTAGAGTTTATCCTTATATCCCGCCAGAGTGAAAAAAATATTGATATGGAGCCTTATATTATGTAAGTCAAAAAATTAGAGTTAGAATTGCTGAAAACTAATAAGATTTGTTTAATATATAGAAGTTATAATGTAGATATGAAAAAACTACTATTTTTAATTTTAACAATCAATATATTTGCAAGTGATACTATCTCATTATCGTGGTTGAATAATCAACCAAAAAGTATCGCTAAGGATTTTTATATATGGAGATATTTATCTCAAGATATTACAGATAAAGAAGCACTAGATGCTTTTAAACAAATAAGCAGGTTTAATAATAAATTGTTTTTTAGATATATTACTAAATCTAGTGATGAAGTTCTAAAAGATTATAAGTTATGTGTAAGATCAAAAACAAAAGATTTGATAACAAAGAAACCATATTGTATAGAAGCAGGACTAAGTGTATATGATGCAACAAAACTTTCAAAACAAAATTTAAAAAAGATTATTCATAATGTAAGGGCTGAATATCCTCAACTTTCAAAGAAATTGGAGATCTTAAGTTCTCCTATCCCATTTCGTACTCTTGAATCAAGTGATAGTGAAACTTTTTTTGATACTTTTAATCAAGTTGGTGGAAAATATAGAGTTAAATATTTTAATCAATATTTTGCATTAAGTACATTTAAAAAACTTAGAGATAAAAAGAAATTTCAACAAACTATTAAATTGATTGTTACAAACTTAAAAATGAATAAAGCTCAAATATCTTTACTTAACCTTACTCCAGAAGGATTGAATTATAAGTCAGTATTTCATTTGGCTATTAATGCAATTCGACATGGTAAAGAAGAATTAGCTCTTATTTATCTAGAAAATGCTTATAAAAAAGCATACTATAAGATGCAAAAAGACAATATAACATTTTGGCAATACCAATTAACAAAAGATAAAAAATATCTTGATATATTGTCTTCAAGTTGGGATACAAATTTATACTCTTTATATGCAAAAAATATTGTTAAAAAAGATTCAAGTAATATTATTTTTCAATTAAATCAAAAAACTATTAATAATAAAAATTTATTTGATACAAGTACACCTTTTAGTTGGTTAAAAGTTTTAAGAGATAGTAAAAAGATGGATGATAAAAAACTATTAAAATATACAAATCTTTTTACTACAAATGATACTTTAGGTCAGTTGGCTTTTGTAAAAGAGAGATATGATAGATATAGAAATTCATATTATATTACTCCATTTAATAATTATTTAAATACTTTACCAAAAGATAAACAAGCATTGATATATGCCATAGGAAGACAAGAGAGTAGATTTATACAAACCTCAATATCTGGTGCATATGCTATGGGAGTTATGCAAATAATGCCATTTTTAAGTAAAGCTATAGCCAAACAGTTACATGAGAAGTATAATATTGATGATCAATTAAAACCAAAAGTAAATCTAAAATATGCAGCTCATCATCTTAAATTCTTAGAAAAAAGATTAAATCACCCTTTATTTATTGCTTATGCATACAATGGTGGTATTGGATTTACAAAAAGAATTTTAAAAAGTGGTTTATTTAAAAAAGGTAAATATGAGCCATATCTTAGTATGGAATTACTCCCTTATGATGAAACTAAAAAATATGGTAAAAAAGTATTAGCAAATTATTTTATATATCAAAATTACCTAAATTCAGAGAAAAAGATAAGTTTTGATAAGTTATTGGATATTGTTTATTAAAGTTACTTTATTCTTTTGGAAAAGATAAACTTACATTATTATCTTGAGAGCTATTATATGTTAAAACAACATTAGCATTTTTTGTATCTTTAAAAGATAGTATTTTGTAATCTGCCCATTTATTTATAAGAGCAATGCTATCATACATATCATCATCTTTATCAATATCTTCTATTAATATTGGTAATTCTCCATCAACAGTAGCACTATATATAGCATTTTGTTTATCAGTTACATAAGTACCAACTAAAAAGTTTTGTTTACCATTATCCCATTTTAAATTATCTACTGAGTTAAGGTAAGTTACATTTATTAGGAGTTCAACTTCATTTTTTGTTATTATTTTAGCTACTTTTGTATATTGTAAGTTTTGTGCGTATATTGGATCTTTATTAAAATCTGTTGTAGCATCTCTACTGCATCCTGTAAATAAGATAGATAAACTTGAAAATCCTATTAGGCCTAAAATCATTATATTTTTTTTTGTACTTTTCATAAGGCAGATTGTACACTATTTTTGTTAATATATCGCTATGAAATTTAATGGATTTAGTAAAAAAACAATTGAGTTCTTAACTGAACTACATGAAAACAATACAAAAGTTTGGTTTGAAGATCATAGATATATATGGCAAAAATATATAAATGAACCAAATATAGAATTTATAGAAGATATGGGTGAAACACTTCAGATTTTAGTTCCTACAATAAAAGCTAAACCAAAAGTAAGTGGTAGTTTATTTAAAATCTATAGAGATGTAAGATTTAGTAAAGATAAAACACCTATGAAAAGTAAAATTGGATTACTTTTTTGGCAAGGGCTGGGGCATAGGATGCAAAGTAGTAGTTTCTATATGCATTATGATAAAGAACAATATTTTATTGCTTCAGGAATTAGAAACTTTAAACCAGAACTTCTTAAAATATACAGAGAATATATAAAAATAGAAAATAATAGAGAAGAGTTACATCATATTATAGAGGATCTTAAACAAAAAGGTTATCAATTTCCTGATTTAAAATTTAAAAGATTACCACAAGGTTTTACAAAAGATTTAGAATATAATTATTTGTCATTATATGGAGCAATGTATTCTTATAAAGTATATCCAATAGATGAGATATTTTACTCTTCAAAACTACTCGATCGTGCATTTAAAATATATGATGATATGCGCCATTTGCAAAAATGGGTTTATGATATGACACAATCAAATTAAAAATAGTGTTATTCTATTTTTTTAGATATAATTTTGTACTTAAAAATAAGGAAAATTAACTTTGTTAAAAAATATATTTACAAATAGTGCAGGTATTTTAGTATCAAGAATACTTGGATTTTTGCGTGATTTATTAACAGCATCAATTCTTGGAGCAAATGTTTATAGTGATATATTTTTTGTAGCATTTAAACTTCCAAATTTATTTCGTCGTATATTTGCAGAGGGTGCATTTACACAGGTTTTTATACCAGCATATGCTAAAAATAATCATAAAGTACAATTTAGTACTATCATATTTTTACAGTTTTTGGCATTTATTATTTTTTTAAGCATAGTAGTTACTATATTTTCAAGTTTTATTACAAATATTATTGCTATAGGTTTTGATCCAAATACAATTGATTTAGCTTCACCGTTAGTAGCTATTTGCTTTTATTATCTACCTTTGATATTTATTGTTACTTTTTTAGCGGCTTTACTACAGTATAAACATCATTTTGCAACAACTGCTTTTAGTACTGCGTTGTTAAATATTTCACTTATATTTTCACTACTTATTAGTATGAATATGGAGAAATTAAGTATAGTGTACTTTATGAGTTGGGGAGTTGTATTTGGTGGTATTTTACAAGTTTTAGTTCATATATTTACTATAAGAAAACTAAATATTAAATTTTTTTCTTTAAAGCTTTTGAAAACAAATATAAAATTAAAAAAAAGAAACTTAAAACAATCAAAGTTTTATAAACAATTTTATCCTGCAGTATTTGGAAGTAGTTCTTCTCATATTGCTGCATTTTTAGATACATGGTTAGCTTCTTTTCTAGTTACTGGAAGCATTAGTTATTTATACTATGCAAATAGAGTTTTTCAGCTACCTCTTGCTCTTTTTGCTATTGCTACATCAGTAGCACTTTTTCCAACAGTTGCAAAAGCAATCAAAAACAATGATGAGGTAAAAGCTTTGAAATATCTTCAGAAAGCTTTTTTTGTACTTTTGGGACTTTTAGGTTTTGCTACTTTTATAGGTATCTTTTTTAATAATTTTATAGTTTCTTTATTGTTTGAAAGAGGGGCTTTTTCTGTAGTAGATACAGAAAAAACATCTTTAGTTCTTTCTATGTATTTAGTTGGATTATTACCATTTGGAATTTCAAAAATATTTTCACTATGGTTATATTCTCATGAACGACAGTCTATTGCTGCAAAAATTACTATGAAATCACTTGCCTGGAATATTTTTTTATCATTACTTTTAATACTTCCTTATGGTATAGTTGGACTAGCTCTTGCGAGTAGTTTAAGTGGTTTTATATTACTTCATTTAACTTTAAAAGAGTTTGGATATAATCGATTTTTATTAATATTACAAAATAAGTATTAATTATAGAGAAGTGTCTGAGTGGCCTAAGGTGCTTCGTTGGAAGCGAAGTTTAGTGAAAGCTAACGAGAGTTCGAATCTCTTCTTCTCTGCCATATTTTA
>CAZLZQ010000056.1:0-10789 GCA_964564065.1 uncultured Arcobacteraceae bacterium
GAGATAGGCTGCTTATATGAACAACCTTCAAAAAGTATAATTATTAATAAGAAAATAGGATAAAATATTTTATTCATTTAAAAACCTTATTTTAATATTTTAATATCTAAAACTTTATAGTCACCTAAACTCTTACTTTTCGTATTATATAAAAAACTTATCTTAGAGATAAATTGTTCTTTATATTTTAGATCAACAACAACTTTAATAACTATTGTTTTAAACGTAATATTATGACCATATCTGGCTTTTTTTAACTCTTTTAAATATGATTTATCAAATGGTAAATCTTTAAATTTTTCATATATCTTCCCATGTTTTGATACCATATTTAAACTAAATTGATCTGCATCATAAAAAAATATATTAATAATATCTTTATTAGCAAAATTTATATCTAGTAAAGATGAATTAAATGATATAAGATTTTCAAATGGTATATCATAGATTGCTTTATCTTCTGTTTTTGAGAAATAATAATCTAATATAATTTGGAAATGTTTTTGATTATATATTTTCCCATTACGAAATATTGGATTTTCAAGTACAATTTCACTTCCACTTCCACTATTTTTTTCAAAGGTATCATTATCTATTGTATCTAATAGTATATCTATAAAAAAATCTGGATCTCTTAATTTATACCGATATAAATATGATATAAAATTTGTATATTCTATATTATCTTTATTTTTCATTGATATAATTAATTGATTAATATTTAAATATTTTTGATTAGAATCAATAGTGAATTTTATATCACTATTTCCTAAAGGCAAACTAAAAGGCATTTTTGAACCATAAAAAATTGTATCTTCATCAAATTTAATATTATTAAAGTATTGAGATAAATTGCTCATTATACTATTCGTTTGAATTAAAGCATACTCTCGCGTAATATTATTTTGCGTTTCTTTAGTACTATTAAGAAAAATCATCATAACACTCATCAAAGCCATAATCATCAATAATGTTGTAAATAATACTATACTTTTTTTCATTATTTTACTTTCTCTAGTTTTAATACTATTGGATTCATCTCTTTTACACGTAGCATTATATTATAAAAATCATTACCAAAATATACTTTAAAACTTTTAGTATTAACAGATAACTTATCTCCATAAATAAAGACTCTTTCAATATTCTTTCGTCTAAATAGATCATACTTCACTAAGGATTCAGTTCGTATAAGAGCTAACTCTTTTTTACTTATAAAATATGTTACATATGGTTCAATTATATTATGTATACTATTTTTTGTTTGCATTCTTACGATATCAAATCTTTTGCCATAAATAATACTTGCAGCACCTATTACTTGAGAAAAATCATTTATTAATAACTTAAATACTTTAGATTCTTGATATATTTTCGTTGCTTTTTTTAGATATGGTTTATTTTGATTCTTAGTTGTATTTATTGTTTTTGATAAAAAGGTAAATAGTATTGCTAAAATCGTAATAGAAACTAATACCTCGACTAAAGTAAATCCTTTTTTTATATAATCTCTTTTCATTATGGTCGCTCAATATACATAAATGAAAGAGGATCATTTTCTTTATAACTAATTGAAAAAGAACCATACTCTACAAAAAAATCTTTTTTACCATCATTGTATAAAAAAAGTTTATCTTTTAGCCTTTTTTTTGCTTTTATCTCAATACTCTTTAAAAAGTTTCTATCTTCATCTGATAAATTTTTAAATGTTACTAAGTTGTTCAACTTATACACCTTTGCATTATCTATTTTATCTTTTAGAGTTAAAATTGGACTAGTCAATAATAAAGTATTTTGTTTTTTTATATTTTTAAACATTGCATTTTTATTAAAAGAATTAAAATTTAAAATTGCTACACCCAAATAACTCAAAATCACTACAGAGATAATAACCTCTATAAAACTAAATGCAGATTTCACTCTACTTTACCAGCATACATAGGTAGATAATCTTTTTTCTTTATAAAATTAATTAATCTATTTTCATCTAGAAACTTGATGAAACTATCATTAAAATATGTATCAAAATATAACCACTCATTTTTTTTATTATTTAATATCAAATCTGAAAAGAGATCTTTTCCTAATCGTTCATATATAAAAGTTGGTTCAAAATAGTTTTCACCAATCTCTACTGGTTTATAATGTTTTAAATCTATTTGCTCATCTTTTTTAAGTATATACTCACTTAACTCTTGATCAAAATCTATACTCTCTAATAAATTATTTTTACTATCTGTTAGATATACCACTTTATTATCAAAATAATATATCAGCTTTAGTTTATCTCCATAACTAACAGAAGCATTTCTCAAATACTCTTTCATGTTTTTTAATGTAAATGTAACTGTGTTTTTACTTTCTTGTTTTGTAAAAAAATATAAACTATAGACTATCCCCATAAGGACAATCACTATAAGTAATTCTATAAGAGTAAATCCCCTATTTTTCACAAGACTTCAATGATATATCTTTTTTATTATCTTCTCCACCCTCTTTTCCATCTGCACCTAGAGATATAATATTTATATTATCATCTTCATTTGTATATATATATCTACCATTCCATGGATCTTTTGGTATATTTTTGCCTTCAAAATAACCACTTGAAGGATAGTTTACATATCTTTCTTTATCTGGATTTATCACCAACGCTTTAAGACCCATTTCATTATCTGGATATATTCCATTATCAAATTTAAATGATTTTAAAGCTTCTTCAATATTTTTCATTTGGATACAACTAAGCTTCACTTTTGCATCTTCTGCTTTTCCCATAATATTTGGCAAAATCAATGCACTTAACATACCAAGTATAACGATAACTATCATAAGCTCCATCAATGTGAATGCTTTTTTTAGTTCTACTTTTTTATTTTTAATATTTGTCATTTATAAAATCCTTATCTATTTTTAAATTGAAATTGAAAAAATTGGTAATAACATAGATATTACCAAAAATCCAATAATTCCACCAATAAATACCATCAAAATTGGCTCGAGCAATGATAACAAAATTGATATTTTATCTTTATTATTTATCTCATAAAATGATGATAATGTTTCTAAGGTATATGGTAATTCTGAACTATCTTCACCTATAGCAACTGCACTTAAAAAATCTGCAGGTATCTTTATCTCTTTTTCCGACTTCACTGCTTCAAAAAAAGGTTTACCTTCTATTATTTTTTGAGAAATTTGACCAAAAACTTTTTTTAATGCAAGATTTGAAAATATTTGAGAAGAAAAATGTATGGTTTGAGCAAAAGGTACACCACTTTTTAATAACAATGAACTCACACGACAAAATCTACCCAATTCAAAATTCATTATAATTGTTTTTATAAGAGGCATTTTAAGTATAAAACTATCTACCGCAAATTTAAATTTTCCTTTTTTATTTAATACAATTCCTATTACTGTAAAAAATATAATAATAAATAAAAATAGAAACATTCCCCAATCTTGAAAGAAATGAGAAATCATCAATGTTATCTGAGTTGCCCTTGGTAACTCTCCACCTGTTGATTCAAATATACTTACTATATTTGGTACAATACTTGTTAACATAAAATTAACTAAAACAACTGCAATTAACATTATAAATCCAGGATAAACAAATGCTTTTGTTACTTCTGCTTTTAACCTTTCCACACTACTTATAAAATCACTTAAATCAAGTAAAGTATTTGTAAGATTTGAACTTTTTTCTGCCATATTTACACTATAAACAAAATAATCTGGAAGCTTAAATATTGTTTGATTTTGTAAAGCATCATAAAAAGAAACACCTGCTTTTAACTCTTTACCTATAGTTTGCAACCATAAAGTAACTTTACTATTTCCCTCATAACTATTTTCTAAAAGTGAAATTGCTTTATAAATAGGTATAGATGATTTTAGATATATACTTAAGTTTCTACATATTAAAGACAACTCAGAACCTTTAATTTTTGGTGTAAACCAAACTTTTTTCTCTTTTAAAGATTCTATTAGTATTGATTGTTTTGCTAAAATCTCTTTAGCTTCTTCTATATTTGAAGCTGAAATTTTATTTTGATATTTTTTACCTTTTTTATCATATCCTACATAGGAAAATATCATAGCTCTTTAATACCAATCCTAATAGCTTCATCAATTGAAGTTGTCCCATTGATAATCATATGTTTAAGCTGTGCTTGCATAGATATAAAATCACCTTTTTCTTTTAGATACTCTTTGATCTCAAATTCATCACAACCATCTTTTATAACTTTTAATAAACCCTCATCTATTGTAATTATTTCACCAATTGCAGTACGACCAAGATATCCTTTATTTTTACATTTTTCACAGCCAGAAGCAGAAAATACTTTCTTATTATTTTCTATATTAAAAAAAGAACTATCTGTAGAAGATATGATAACCTCTTTTTTACAATTGTTACATAAATTTCTTACTAGTCGTTGTGCCACTACACCTAGAAGAGTACTTCCTAAGAGATAACTATCTACACCCATATCCATTAGTCTTGGTATTGCGGCAGCTGCATTATTTGTATGCAAGGTAGACAAAAGAAGATGTCCCGTCATTGCAGCTTGTACTGATATTTCAGCTGTTTCATTATCTCTAATCTCACCTAATAAAATTACATCAGGATCTTGTCTTAAGATTGATCTTAAAGCTTTTGCAAATGTTAATCCAACCTTATCATTTACTTGTATCTGATTTATGCCAAAACTATTATACTCAACTGGATCTTCTACTGTTGTTATATTATTTGTAATATGATCTATATTTTTTAGAAAAGAGTATAGTGTTGTTGACTTTCCACTACCTGTTGGTCCTGTTATCAAAATCATTCCATGAGAATGTTTTAATAATCCTTTCAATTTATCAGTGGTATCATCATTGAAACCTAATCCCTCAAGAGTAGGTATTTTATCAGCTTTCATAAGAAGTCTTAATACAGCTTTCTCACCAGAATGTGTAGGTAAAATAGAAACTCTAATATCTATTTGGGTCTTTCCTAAATTTATCTTTGTCCTACCATCTTGAGGTATTCTAGTTTCAGATATATCAAGATGTGAAATAACTTTAATTCTATTTATGATAGAAACCATAACTGACTTTTTAACATTTGCTACTTCACTTAAAACACCATCTATTCTAAATTTTACTAATCCTCTAGTTTCATAACTTTCACAATGTATATCTGTAGTATTTTCTTTAACAGCTTTTATAAATAGTGTATTTACAAAGCTTATAATAGGTGCAGAGTTTTCTTCTGATAATAAATCATCATTTTGTAAAAACTTTTCTAACGATATATCATCATCTACAACATTATCAATATCATCAATATTTTGTGTTGACTTTTCCTCTTTATATTTACTAAATAACTCTTCAAAATCTGTTAAACTAAGTAGTACTATTTCATACTTATTTTTTAAATGTATAATATAATTTAAACTCGATTCTATCTTCTCTTCAGTTAAACATAGAATGATATCATCATTATATCTAGTAAATAGTGCATTATGTTTTAATGCAATTTCATATTCATCTACATCAAAACATGGTTCTAACTTAATATTACTAAGAGTTTTAAATGGTAACATTAATTATCTTTACCTAATAACATTTTGATATGTTGTTCATGTATATTATTCTTAGTTTTTCCATCACCATTAGTAGTTTTTTTAGTTTTTAGTTTTTTTATTGCCATTTTTATTTTTTTAGATAATGCTATTTTTTGTTTATTTAAATTTTCAAGTTTTTTTTGAATACCTTGAAGCTCTAAAGAGTTATTCACAATATATGGTGTCATTATAATAACTAAAGATATTTTATCTTTTACATTACTTTCACTTCTAAATAAAGCACCCAGAAATGGTACATCACCCAATAATGGAACTTTTGACTTTGTATTATTAGAATAATCTCTCAACATACCACCAATTATTACACTCTCACCATTTTGAACTATTGTTGTTGTATCTATCTCTCTTTTTGTTGTTGTTGGTCTATCAACATTACTTGTAGAATCAATATCTTCTATTTTAGATTTCACTTTTAGTACAACTTTATTTTTATCTGCAATTTGAGGTGTAATCTCAAGCTTCAATCCTATATCTTCTCTTGTATAATTATTTCTTGTAATATCATTTGCATTATCACCTGTTGCACTACTTGACAATATAGATTGTGTTTTTCCAACATATAAAGTAGATTTAATATTATTTAAACACAATAAATTTGGTTCAGATAAAGTATTTACTCCACCATTACCTTTTATAAGATCTATAACAGCCCCAACAGCCAAACCTTTATTTACACTATCTAAAGATATACTTGAAGATAGAACATCAGGTAACACAAAAGATGATCCACCCATATTTACACTCGTTGTTGCAATACCAACATTATCAGCATAACCACCAGCTAGACCCCATTTTATCCCCATATTGTCAATTGCATTTTGGCTGATTTCATAAATTTGCACTTTTACAAATACTTGTCGTCTTTCTATATCAATTTGCTTTATAAGTTCTACTAATTCTAAAATAGAACTAGCACTACTGTTTATAATAATAGCATTTAACTCTTTATTTGATGTTACAACTGTTTTTATAGGATTATTTGCATCAAGTGATTTTGCAATAGTTTGGATTGTTTTAATTATATCTTCTGCATTGGCATTTTTTAAAAATATAATTTTAATTTTTGTTTTAATATTATCTTTGGCTTGTGAATCAAAAAACTTAATTGTTTCTACAACTTTTTCTATATCTTCACTACTTGCAGATACCCAAATAGCATTTTGATACTCCGCACCTAAAAGTTCGATAGTACCTTTATATTGGTCGGCAACTAACTTAAACATCTCTTTTAATTTTGGTAAGGCTAACTTTACTCTATAGTTTACCAAAGGAACCATTTTTAGTTCTCTTTTTAAATTTGTATCAAATAGATTTAAAAGTTTTTTAATATTTTTTATTTTTTTTGGATAATCTGTGATTAACAAAAGATTCATTTTATCATCACTGGTAATAACAGCATATCTTGATGCAAGATGTTTTATTTTAGATGCAGCTACAGATGGTTTTATAAATTTTGGTCTTAATATCTCTATTTGCATACCAATTGTATTTTGCTTATCCATCTGCACATCTTTCGATGCTTCTGTAGCTCTTACTATCTCATAATAATTATCACCGCTTTTTGTTAGTGCATAACCTTTTACTCTTAAAACTTGCTCCAACAATGCAAATAGTTCAATTTCATCAATTGGTTTATTTGATATAAAATTAACATTTCCACTTATATTCTGGTTTATCAAAATATTTTTATTGTATTTTTTAGCTACAAACTTAACAACATCCATAATTGGTGTATTCTGGAAATTTATTGTAACTTTCTTTGCTGATAATTCTATAGTACAAAGCAATAATATTATTGCAACAATTTTAGTAAATCTCATATTTTAATTCCTTGATTTTATTTCCTCTTTTTACTGTTAAAGAGAGTGTTTTGATATTTTCTAAGTTTTGAAAGTATTTTATTGGTTCTGTCACACTTTTTATCTTAGTATTATTTATTTTGATAATATAATCATATTTTTTTAATCCCATTTTTATAAAAACACTATTTGGAGAGATATAATTTATCTTAAATTTTATCTTGTCTTTTATTGAGTATGATTGTATTGATATACCTGAAAATATTCTATTTAAAGTTGTATATTCCATAAGTAAATCTCTAGGGATAAAATACTTACCTTTTTTATATTTTATTTCACTGAACATAGATCTTGATGTTGTTCCAGTAAGCTCTTCTCTCTTTGTAGAACTATTTTTTATTATAGGACTGCTAAATACTTCTGATTTAAACTCTTTTTCACCCTCTGGTGTTAAAAATGCAAAATATCTATTTCCATTTTTTATAAAAAGAACTTTTTGCACATAAATTTTAGATAACTTATAACCTTTATGAAGATCACCCACTTGCATAAATTTTCCACTATTTGTATCCCTTATGATTACCATACTATTATCACCATCAAGAATAATACCACTTATTGAAAATTCTTTTAATAAAAAACTTCTTAGAACTTTTTGTTTCTTTTTAACAACTTTTCTTACTACTACTCTCTCTTGAATGGGGATAGAAGATAAGATATCAAAATTTTTATCTTTTTTTATCTCTTGGGAAGGGATAAATTTAGAAGGATAATCTTTCATAAAGTATCCTGATAATTGTGATAAAAGAAGTGCCATACTTGTTACTAATAAAATATTTAAGATAAAAGGTTTAAAAATTAATTGCATATATATATTCCCCTTTTATATCTTTATTCTTTTTAAAAAGCATGAAAATATTATTGTATTTTTTATATATTTTTGATGTAATATTTGCTTTAAATACAACTTTTCTATCCAATATATCTACAGAACCCATTATAGAACCAAACTGACCAATAATATCTAAAAATTTTCCTGGTTTTATATAAATATTTATATTATCTATTGAAGGTATCATCTCTTTAAAGGTACCATTAAACTTAATATTATTTAAATTGATTGAAAATAAACCTATATCTATCTTTTCAGCATAAGCAACTTTTGCTTTAGACATATAAATATTGTTTTTTTTCATATCGATACCAAACACTGATATATCTTTAGAAAAAGTATCTACTTGAATATCATATGATGATAAACTTTTTAGCATAAAGTAATAAACTTTATCTTTAGGAAATGAGATAATAAATGTCAAAATAAATACAAAAACTAATATTATTATTCTCATTATATTATAACCTCAAACGATATTTTATATTTATCTATTTTTTTGATCTTCATACTATATATATCAACATTTGAATTTAATATATATGATATTATTTTATTTACATTTTTCTTTTTTAATTCAAAAGTAAGGATATCTTTTTTTACTCTATTTGACTTCTTAATATTATATGATATATCAAATATTTCTAAAAACTCTATTATCTTTTTCTTATTTTTTTCTAATGTTTGTTTTGAATATCTATTTTTAAGAGTATCATATTTTGAGATAAGTTCTTTTTTAGCTATATACTCTTGCTCTTTTATTTTTATTTTTGATGAAAAATAAAATGTAGAACTAAACCATACGACAATCAATACAAAAAAACCAATTTGATTATATCTATACATCTAAACTATATCCTAAAATTTATATACAAGATTTAAACTAACAATCTCATTTTTTGTATCACTATCTGGTTCATAATATCCATTTACAATATTCGAAGCACCTATTGACCATTTATTAAACTCATACTCTAACTCTATTTTCATATTTTTATTTATATTATATCCTAATGGTATTTTATAATAATAACCTTGTGTAGTACCAAGGTCAAATTTTGAAACTATATTCATATAGGCTATCATTGATGGACTTATTGCTTTTTGATAAGCAACCTCAAGTCCCAACTCCCAGTGTCCATCATAAAATATTGTTTTAAAACCTAAATCATAATATTTCCATTCATAAAATTCCAAATACCCATATGGACTTCCACTCATATCTCTTGTCCACTCTCTCTTAGCAAATGATACAAAGTATGTATAATCATAGTCCAAACTATATTTTGTTTTTTTAAATCTAATTTTTGCTTCTAAAATCTCATTTTGAGTTACACTTTGGTATGGTGCTATTATCACACCATTTTGTTGTAAAAAACCATTGTATAGACTACTTCCTTTCATATCTCTAAAAGAGATACTAATAGATTCTAAACTATTATCTTCATCTAATTTACCAATATCTTTTTGATATGTAATATTATATCCATCTATATTAGAATAACTACTCAGTTCACTATCTAAAAACTCTCCATTTTTACCTGTTTCTACATAATTCATTTTTAAAAAACTAGTTCCTACTTTTATCTCATCTGCATAAACTACATTATATAAAACTATAATCATCAAATATAGTTTAAATCTATTCATTAACTTTTTCCTTCACTTTTAGAAGTATAAAATTTACCTTTTTTATACTCTATTGATTTTAGGTTTTTTTGTTTTTTTAATAGTTTTGTTAATGAATCTTTCATATTTTTTGATTTTTTATCTTTTGATATATATGATTTTATAGATGATTTTAACTCATAACTACTTTTACCATCATCTTTTAAAGAATTTATTTTATCATCTATTTGCGATAGTACATTAAATTGAGTTAGCGTATAAATAAACATTGATATAAATAAAAATATATTTATCATAACTATTTTTTTTAATGAATTTTGACGATTCATATTCAATTTTAATATTGGTTTTTTTGTTTTTAATTCATCTTTAATTGTTTTGAAATATTTTAAAAAGGAGTTATTATCGATAAGGTTTATTAGACTATCTGTAAGTTCATATGCAAAATAAACTTTGTTGTAACTTTTCCCTAGAGATTTAATTATATCTTCTACTTGAGATTTATTATAACAATATACTTTAAATTTATCTTCAAATTTTACAATCTCTATATCAGTATATTGAGCTGGTCTATCACCTAAGATATGATCTGCAATCTTTTTCGCTTTTCGTAAATTTTTTGTTGGTATCTCTAATACTTTAAACCAACAAAATGATGGTGCAAGCACAACGATATCTAAGCTATCATCAATATCTATAATATCATCAATCTGTGTCCCTGTAATATATACCAATGTCTTCCCTAAAATTATTTACTATTATTTTAGCATGATTTGTCTTATTTCATGATTATAATAATATTTTGGAATTATTTTTTAGGTAAATCC
>CAZLZQ010000057.1:0-9132 GCA_964564065.1 uncultured Arcobacteraceae bacterium
AACAAATAGTTGAAATAGTAATTTCAAATGCAGAAGTAAAAATATTTAAAATAGGAGATAAAGTAAATATTAGTACTAAAGCATTTACTCCAACAATTACAAGGATCTAAATTTTATAATTGTTGGCATTAGCATTATTAATTAATTTTATTAAACTAAAGAGAGTTTATCTCATCATTTAGTTTTTTTAAAACTTATTGTTGATAAAGTATTATCTTTTTTGAAATTCATTTTTCATTTAATCTATCTTTTATAGGATGGCTTCGTATAATACACTTATGTTATTATTTAAATATTTTTAGCTTTGACGCTATCTTTGCCTATGAACTCTTTTTCATTGGCATTTGATACTACTAGTTTAGCAATAGTATCAGTTTGTATTGCAACATCATTTGTTTGAGAAGCGATCATTGCATTTTGCTGAGTTTGTTGATCAAGTTGGGCTATGGCATCATTAATTTGTTCTATACCACTTAGTTGTTCTTTTGATGCATGTTCAACATCAGTAATAAGATCTATAGTTTTAGTTATATTTTCATTAAGACCTGTGTATCCATCTATCATTTTATTTGCAATTGATTTTCCAATATTTGCTTTATTTGTAGCATTGGATACTAAACTTTTTATCTCATTTGCAGCTTCGGCACTTCTTGATGCTAGATTTCTAACCTCTTGTGCAACAACTGCAAATCCTTTTCCTGCTTCACCAGCTGTTGCTGCTTCTACTGCTGCATTCAGTGAAAGAATATTTGTTTGAAATGAAATTTGATCTATTACACTTATAGCTTCACTAATAGCATTAACTTCATTATCAATCTCATTCATTGCAACTGTTGTTTGAGATGCTAAAATTTTACCATCATTTGATGATTTTGTTAATGATGTAGCATAATCTGACATTTTGATAATATTATCGGTATTACTTGAAATATTAGATGTTATCTCTTCTAATGCAGCAGCAGTTTCTTCAAGAGCTGCTGCAGATTTATTTGAATTGTTGTTAAGTTTATCAACATTTAAAAGTAAAATATCACTACTATAATCAAGAGTTAATCCATTTGACTTATTTTCTACAAGCATTTGAGTAATTGCATCTTTTAAACTATTTATATCTTTTACTAAATGATCTAATACCCCATCTTTTTCTAATCCTTCTAAAGACAATGCATTTCTATAATCATAATTTGAATATTGTCCTAAAATTGAGTTGATCTCTAAAAATTTTATTCTAGTCCCTGTTATCATAGTATTTACACTATCTTTAAACTCTTCTAATGATTTATTTGAAGTATGACCATCTATTGTTTCTTGATACCAACCATTTGCAATTCTTTGCATAGTTCTTTTTGCAGAATCAATTAATTTATTATCTTCATTTATACCATCTTCTATGGTTTGTAGATATATATTGAAGTTATTTGAAATAATACCAATCTCATCATTTGTTTCAACTTTTATTCTAGAACTTGTATCTTTTAAGTCTACTAGATCTAGTACACCATTTTGTAATAAATCAAGTGAATGTACAATGGCATTTGATATCAATATAACAACTACAGCAACAATAATTAATAAAATAATACTTACAATTATTAAAAAATAAAATGAACTATTTGAATTAGTTAATTGTGTATTAATATTTAATTTAATTTCATCTGATAAATAATCATCTACTTTTTTTAATAGATTTATTTTAGCTGTGATATTATCAAACCAGTATGATGATTTAATTCCAAATCCACCAACAGTAGTAGCTTCTCTAGCTATTTTTCTCATTCTATTTACTTCTTCAATTATATCACCAGATATAGTTTTATGATAAAAATTTATAACTTTTGGTGTTGCTGACTTTTCAAAACTAATTAAAAAAGAATCTTGTTCAGTAACTAGTTTTATAAATTTATCTTTCATACCCTTTGCAAACTTATTTCTAGCAAAAGTATTTGACATGACAGCTCTCTCTATACCAGCTCTCTCTTTTGCCATTATAAAGTTATACCAAGCTGTTAAATCTCTAGCTTCATATACATTTGTAGCACTAGCAGTTGCATTTGCAATAGTTTCTATAAAAAGTTTATGCATATTTGTATAAAAACCAATAGCTTTTTTTGTATCTATAGAAAAACTATTTACCCCTTCCCTTATACTTGAAATATTATCTAATTGATTAAGTGCTTTTTTTAATGATGATCTAGCATCTCTATTTAAAATATTAATAGAAAGTTTTGCAATAGTATCTTTGAGTTTTTTAATTTTAATATTTGACAGTTTTCTTTGCTCTTTTAAAATATCAGTAAATTTAGCCCCTTTACTACCTATAAATCCAGCAGTAGCACCTCTCTCTTTTTGTGTTTCATGTACAAGATTACTAATATCAATCAATAAAATAAGTTGTTGTTTTAATTTTGGATTTGATATTCTTAAATTAGTAATAATATAATTTTCTGTCTTTTTTAATAATCCTAATTTTTTAGATATAGTTTTAAACCAATGTGTTGCATCAATATCAAAACCACCTATTTCATTTGAGTTTAATAAAATATCTCTTATTCTATTTACTTCATCTATTGATTTTCCTCTTAATGTTGAGTTATAAAATGTTTTAGCATCATCTGAAGCATATTTTAGAAATCCATTGATATAAGAATCTTGTGCTGCTATTAAATTATTTAATTTTACTCTTTCTCCAGGTTTAAAACTATCATGAGATAGTATAGCTGTAGCAACTGCTCTCTCTTTTCCTGCATTTTCTTTAGAAAATAAAAAATTACTATATGCAATAATATTTTTTGTGATACTTGGTGAGTCAGATATCTTAGAAACTTCAATAATAGTATTTAAAAAAGTATTGTTCATTTTTGAATAATAACTAATTGCATCAATTGAATTAATAGATAAATTATCAATAGATGATCTTTTAGAATTTATTTGATTTAATTGAGTTATAGAACTATTTAGTTTATTATTGATATCAGTACCTAAACTTTTAATATCTATTGAAGATATATATTTATTTAAGTCAATTATCTTTTGATCTACTACTAATCTTTGGTTTGGTAATTTATTTTTAAATTTTTTACCATTACTTCCTAAATAACCAGCTGTCATACCTCTCTCTTTTTGAGTTTCATGAACTAACTTTGATATTTTTGTTGATAGTACAACACTATGCTCTAACTTCTCTAATGAATTACTTTTTGATATCTCTTTTAAAATATCATTTCCTACTAGTCCTAAAATCATTAATAATGGTAATAATACTAATAATACCAATTTTGATTTTATTTTTAAATTTTTTAACACATTTTTCCTTTTTAATTTGTTTATTTTTATAGTTTATTTTTGTTTATTTTCTAATTTTACATTTTATCCTCTTATTAAATTTAATTATTTAAATATCATATTTCTTAATTTCATTTTCTATCATCTCTGTAATATCTTCTCTAATTGATACAAATTCTATAATTTCATTTTTATCATCTAGAATAGGATAAATTGATCCTTTTAAAAAATATGATTTATCATGATTATTTGTATATCTAATTGTTCCACTCCATACTTTTTTATTTACTTTAATGGTTTGCCAAATTTCATCAATTAAATCATTATCATGTTTCTCTTTTGATAAAGTATAGTATGGTCTACCAATAATATCATTCTTTTCAAAACCAAAAATATATGAAAATTGATTATTTACGTATAATATAATCCCTTTTTTATCAAAAATAGTAACTATACTATTTGTGTTTAGTACTGTATTATATTTATCAAAAACTTGATCTTTATCATAAATAACTCTAACTTCTCTATCTGCAGGATTGATAGCTTCATATATTGCTTGAAAAACTTTATCCATATCTAAAGGTTTTGTTAAATAACTACTAGCACCAACTTTAATACTATCAATAATGTAATCTTGTTCATTATGAGCAGAAAGTATAATTGCAGGTATTAGGTTGTTTATTTTTCTTATCTCTTTTAACATTAATGCACCATCCATATTGGGCATATTTAAATCTGTAATTATTAAATCTATTTGATTTTCTTTATACTTATTTAATCCATCAATACCATCAATACCAAGAACAATTTTTTTAAATAATTGTTCAAATAACATATATGTTGATTCCCTAGTTATATCATTGTCTTCAACATAAAGTAAAGTCATATCTCTAGTATATTTTATAATACTTTTCAATTTATTCATTTAATTAATCCTTGACCTAAGTCTATGGTAAACATAGCACCATCAGTAGTATTTTTAACACTAATCTTACCATTGCAATGCTCTTCAATAATCATCTTACTCATATATAATCCTAATCCAGTACCATTTTTTTCATCTTTAGTTGAGAAATAAGGATCAAATATTTTATCAATAATATCACTTTCAATTCCACCTGCATTATCTTCTATAGTTAATATATTATCAAAAGTTTCTATTTTTATATAAGGATCTTTGATATGATTTTCTATTAAAGCATCTTTTGAATTTTTAATTATATTTAGAAGTACTTGTTTTAAATCATTTGGATATGTGTGGAATACTACTATTGAATTTGTATTTTTAATAAGTTTAATATTTTGAGTAGCAATAGATACCTCAATAATATTTAATGTTGAATACAATATTTGATTATATGTTGTGTCTTCTTTCTTTTTATTTGGTTTAAAAAAGTCTCTAAAGTCATCAATAGTAGTAGTAAGATGTTGTAGATAACTAGACACTTTATTAGTAGATTTTAATATAGTATCAGGATTTGGCATCTCACCTAATTGAACTTTAACATTAAGAGATGCATTTACAGCAGATATTGCAGCTAATGGTTGTCTCCATTGATGTGCAATCATAGATATCATCTCACCCATTTGCGCTAATCTACTTTGTTGTAGTATCTGCTCTTGTTGAAGTTTAGTTTGTTCAATAGCTTCTGCTACTCTTATCTCTAGTGTTTTGTTGAGCTTTTCAAGTTTATATTGTGCACTTTTTGTTTCATTTATATCTTTTAACATAATGTAAATGATCTCTGTATTATCAATATTTATTGTAACAATAGTGATTTCAGCCCAAAATTCTTTTCCATAAGAACAAGTTAATTTCCATTCAAACATATGAGTATTAGTAAAATCTTCTAAATTAATAATAGCGTTTACTTTATCTTGAAGAGTAATATTATCTTTAGAGTAAATTGGACTTAAATATGATATGTGAGAATCAATAATATCTTCTTTATTATTGTATTTTAACATATCTAATATTTTATTATTACAGTTATTTATTCTAAATGTACTTGCATCTAAAATCAAAACACCACTAGCAGAATTTTCAAATACTAAATCATAAAGTTCTTTTTGTTGAAATAATTTATATGTTTGTTTTTTTGCCTTTATTAAAAAATAACTAATTAGTAAAATAATTGTTATCAAAATTAGACTAACAATGATAAGTAGTTTGTAATCAATATCTTTTTCTACAGTTATAGCTATCCATTTATTTAGTATAATGTTTTTCTCTTTTTGAGTGGTATGTTCAATAACTTTATCTAAAATATTTTTTAGCATCAAATCATCCTCAACTACACCAAATCCAAAACTAATCTCTTTAAAACTATTTGATATTTTTAATCTTGTAGAATATTTTTGTTGAATAATACGAGATGATGGTAATGACATACCAATATATCCAAACGCCTCTTTTTTTACTACCATTTCAAGTGCAGTTTTAGTATCTTTTACTTGTTTTAATTTTATATTAGGGTATTTCTGATTTATAAATAATTTAAATCTTCTAAAACCTTTTGTGACAAGTAATGGCTCTTTGATGAGTTTTAAATTTTGTATATATCCTTGATCTAGTCTTGTTACAAGTGAAATATGGTCATAAAAGTATTTTTTGGTATATCTATAAGGAATAGTTTTTAAATTATCGTGTACATAAAGTGGTTTTATATCACATATTTTATTATTTAATTTATTTAATGTTTCCATCTGATTTTTTGATATATTTATTTTAAGATCTAAGTTTAATTTCTTAGAATACATATTTAAAAAATCAGCACTGATACCTACATATCTTTGATTTTTAAATCCTTCATAAGGTAACCAATTTTCTTTAATACAAATAGATATGCTTTTTTTATTTTTTAAATATTCTTTCTCTTTAGATGTTAAAAAATTAAGTTTATTATCTAGTGATTCAAAATAAAAGTTATCTAATTTATGCTTTTTAGAACTATTTTTGTGAAAAAGTTGAAACTGTTTTATTAGAAACTTTTTATCAACAGAACCAATTTTATAAATTTTTGGTAACATTAGTAATTCTGTTTGCTTTGCTTCATTCATTAAAAAATCATAAGATAAATTAGTATTGTATTTTTTCATAATTATTTTTATAATTTCATCTTTATGAGATAGTGCATATTCCCATCCTTTGATAGAAGCTTGTTTAAATAATTTTGTTCTTTTAAAATGATCAACTGTTTCTTTTTTTGAGGTAAATAATTCTAATTGTAAATTATAAATACCATATTTTGAAGGATCGATTATATTGTATGGTATATGTAATTTATCTAGTTTATAAGGTTGGTCTGATATAAATGCTGTCATTGCATCACATTTTCCATTTATAAAATCATCTATATTGTAAGAATGTGGTATAAAGTTCAAATGATTTATATCTATTTTCTCTTCATCAAATATATATTTAAAATTAAAATTAAAATCTTCTTTAGTTCCTGCCATAATGGTTTTGTTAGTTAAATCAGCTAATGTTTTAATATTTGGTTTTGTAATAATAACAAGTGCTGATCGTTTAAAAAAACTTGCAATTAATTTGACTGGTTTATTATCTAAGTATGATAGTAGTAAGTTTGAATTATAAATACCATAAGTTGATTTTCTTGTTAATACTTCATTTGCAATATTCATACCAAATTTATACTCTTTTAGATCAACATCTAGACCAGCTTTTTTATAGAAGCCTTTCTCTTTTGCTGCTATAAATCCTGCAAATTCAAATTGGTATTTCCAGTGTAGCTGTAAAGATACTTTTTCTAAAGTATTATGCTTTGTTGCATTAGCAGATGTAATTATAAAAAATAATAATATTATTTTTAAAAATTTCAATTTATTCATTTAATTAATCCTTGACCTAAGTCTATGGTAAACATAGCACCATCAGTAGTATTTTTAACACTAATCTTACCATTGCAATGCTCTTCAATAATCATCTTACTCATATATAATCCTAATCCAGTACCATTTTTTTCATCTTTAGTTGAGAAATAAGGATCAAATATTTTATCAATAATATCACTTTCAATTCCACCTGCATTATCTTCTATAGTTAATATATTATCAAAAGTTTCTATTTTTATATAAGGATCTTTGATATGATTTTCTATTAAAGCATCTTTTGAATTTTTAATTATATTTAGAAGTACTTGTTTTAAATCATTTGGATATGTGTGGAATACTACTATTGAATTTGTATTTTTAATAAGTTTAATATTTTGAGTAGCAATAGATACCTCAATAATATTTAATGTTGAATACAATATTTGATTATATGTTGTGTCTTCTTTCTTTTTATTTGGTTTAAAAAAGTCTCTAAAGTCATCAATAGTAGTAGTAAGATGTTGTAGATAACTAGACACTTTATTAGTAGATTTTAATATAGTATCAGGATTTGGCATCTCACCTAATTGAACTTTAACATTAAGAGATGCATTTACAGCAGATATTGCAGCTAATGGTTGTCTCCATTGATGTGCAATCATAGATATCATCTCACCCATTTGCGCTAATCTACTTTGTTGTAGTATCTGCTCTTGTTGAAGTTTAGTTTGTTCAATAGCTTCTGCTACTCTTATCTCTAGGGTTTTGTTTAGTTTAATCAACTCTTGTTCTTTGCGTAATAGATCTTTATTCTTTTGTTTAATATCTGTATTTAGTTTTTGTATATTTTCATCAGATCTTTTATTATATCTAGTATATAAAAACATAGTAAATATTAATATAATTAGTGTAGTTACTACAGCAAAAGTTCTTCTGGAATTATTTTCTTCTAATAATTTACTTAAATCTGTTTGAGTAATTTCTATATCTATAATACCTCTTAATTCACCTAATTTATAATTGTAAGATTTATTATAGTTTTCTCTTATTATTTTAGGTGCATTTTCTTTTTTGCCATGACATTTTAAACAAGTGTTCGAAATGTACATAGGTTTTGAAAAATAATATTTATCATTTTGATTTTTAAATAAGAATTTAATATCTTTATTATCTTTAAAATATTTTATATTTTCTTCTTGTCGTTGATTGGCTTTATTTTTTGGATTTCTTGGTCTAGAAGAAACTGTTGCAATTTTAACTTGTAAATTTAGTGATGAAAATTTTTTTGATATTTCATTTGTTGTAAGAACTGGTAAAAAATCAATATTTGATTCATCTAATTTTATATGGTTTTTTATAAAAATATTTTGATAAATTGTTCTAAATGCAATTAAAAAATTACTTATAGATTTTGCTTCATATTCTATAGAAAGTTTTGATAACTTTTTACCCTCTGTATTTTCAATATATAATTTAAAACCAAAAAGTGTAATTAAAATTATTGAAAATATTAAAAATAATCTATAATGTTTATTCAAAATTATACTAACTCAATAGGCATTGGTTTTCCAAAATAATAACCTTGTGTAAAATCTATACCCAAATTTTTAAGAAGAATGTATGTTTTTTCATCTTCAACAAACTCTGCAACTGTTTCAATATTTTGTTCTTTTGCAAAAGATACAATTGTTTTAACAATAGATAATGAATAAGAATCTTCAAGTATATTTTTTATTAAACAGCCATCAATTTTTAAAATATCTGGTTGATAGTCAAGTAATCTTTCAAAATTAGAATACCCTGCACCAAAATCATCTATTGCAATTTTTACACCATAGGATTTTGCTTTATTAATAAATGCAACAATAGTTTTAAAATCCTTTACCCCTTCATCTTCAAGAAGTTCAAATATAACTCTATTTGTAAACTCTTTATATTTTTCTAAAAAAGAAAATATATATTCTTGTGTTGAAATTAGCTCTATATCTATAGCTGAAATATTGATTGATATATCTT
>CAZLZQ010000057.1:9232-10647 GCA_964564065.1 uncultured Arcobacteraceae bacterium
TACAATTTCTTTAGTTTTATTATTTACGATTGGTTGGAAGTATGATACTATATTATTTGTTTCAATAGCTGTTTTAATCATAGATATTGTTTCCATATTCTTTTGTGCAGTTTTATGTACAGATTCAGATAAACCACTAGAATCAATAAAAGTTGATTTTGTCTCTTTGAGTTTATTTATACCATAAGTTAAGTTTTCTAATATATGATCCCCATAGGAGATGCTTATTATTACTGAAATATCATATTGTATATCTTCTTTTACATTTAGTTTTATAGTATTTATTTGATTTTGGTATTTTTTTAACTCTTTGGTAATCTCCTCTATATTAAAACTATTAATTTGTGTAGCAAAGATATATTTTCCTTCACCTAATACAAACACTTTTTCAAAATTATATTTATCTGGAGTAGTAACTTCCAAAATATCTGCTAACTCATTATCGATTTTTCTAGCAATTGATTCTCCATATAGATCTTGAATATCATTAAAATCTTCAATTTCTATCATAAAAGCAAAAATATTATCTGCTGTATCAATTAGATTTTCCAACTGCTTTTTTGGATTCATAATTTTTGTAATATCAGTTTGTAAAGATATATATTCTAAAATATTTCCATCTTTATCTAAAATTGGTTCAATAGTCATTTGCAGATAGTGGCTAACACCATCTTTGGATATATTTCTAAGTTGTCCTTTCCATACCTTTTTTTCACTTTTTACAGTTCTCCATAGATCTTTATATGTACTATCAGGATTGTTTGGATGTTTGATTAAGTGATGAGTCTTTCCTACAAGTTCATCTTTTGTATATTGGTATAGCTTAGTAAATTTATCATTTACAAAAGTTATACGACCTTTTGTATCTGTTTTTGATATAATTGTGCTTTGATTTGTAATGTTTTTATATTGTTCTAGTATTACTGCATTTGCTTGATTATCAATTTTATTTTTATAATTTGTAACCATTTTTAATAAAACATCTAGAAATTGTTTATTATCAATTGGTTTTAATAAATATCCATCAACACTTAGTTTAATACCTTGGCTTAAATTATTTTTATCATCGTATGCAGATAAAATTAAAATTGAAATCTCTTTATCTAGTTCCCGAATAATTTTAATCATCTCAAAACCATTAAGTTTCGGCATGTTAATATCAGTAATAATTAAATCAAATTTATATTGATTAAATTTATCTAAACCATCCTCTCCATCTACTGCAACTTGAAGATCAGAAAAAAAGTTTTTTAAAAATTCAACAATAGATGTTCTAGCTTCTTTATCATCCTCTACGTATAAAACTTTTAGATTTTTAGAATATTTTACAAGTTCTTTTATGTCAATCATTTTTATAAACCTTGAATTTCTTCATTTTGATATAATTTTATCATAACTAATAGGGCAATAGCGTG
>CAZLZQ010000058.1:0-10579 GCA_964564065.1 uncultured Arcobacteraceae bacterium
AAAAAGTTACATATGTGGGGAATGTAAGTTGATATTAACAAATGATGGAACATATACACTCTATAGTGAAAAGTTTGATCAGCATTATCATAGTATGAAAGAGGGTGCTTTAAATGAATCCTTATCAAAGCATATTATCCCTGCTTTAACATATCATAAAGATAAAAAAGTATTAAATATTTTAGATATTTGTTTTGGCATTGGATATAATACATTGGCTACTCTTTTTTATATTAAAATGAATAATTTAGATATAAAAGTAAATATTTATTCTCCAGAATTTGATAAAGAACTTATAAATTCTTTATCAAATTTTCAATATCCAAATGAGTTTAATGAATTTAAAAATATTATAGATATTTTATCAAAAGATTTTTATTATGAAGATAATGATTTTAATATTGAATTATATATTGGTGATGCAAGAGAATATTTGGTTGATTTAAAGAAAAGGGATATAAGTTTTGATATAGTTTATCAAGATGCATTTAGTAGTGATGTAAATAGATTATTATGGACTCAAGAATATTTTAAAGATATAAAATCTATTTTAAAAAAAGATGCAATTATAACAACATATTCAATAGCAACACCTATAAGACTTTCTATTTATAACAATAATTTAAAAATATATGAATATAAACCAGAAAAATCAAATAGAATTACAATTGCATTAAATAAAGATGAAATACTAGATGATGTTAGATATAAATATATCGATATGGAATTAAAACAACAACGAAATAAAACAGCAAAAGCATTAAGTGATACTGTTATATAATATTGCAGAAAATAATATAATTTATAAAAGGATTTTATAATTGAAAAAGAATATAGAACAAGTTCAAACCCTTCTAGAGGCATTACCATATATAAAAAAATATGCAGGTAAAACATTTGTAATAAAATATGGTGGATCAGCTCAAATAAATCCTGAACTAAAAGATAAATTTGCACAAGATATTCTACTTATGTATCTTACAGGTATAAAAATCGTGATAGTTCATGGTGGTGGAAAAAAGATTAATAGTATGCTTGATATTATGAATATAAAAAGTGAATTTAAAGATGGACTTAGAGTGACATGTGAAAAAACAATGGAAGTTGTTGAGATGGTATTATCTGGGAATATTAACAAAGAGATAACAACACTTTTAAATGAGCATGGAGCAAAAGCGTTAGGTATCACTGGAAAAGATGCCGGAATGTTAAAAGCAGTTGCAAAAGATGATGGAAAATATGGATATGTTGGTAATATTACAGATATAGATAATAGTGTAATACATAAACTTCTAGATGAAAAATTTATACCTGTAATTGCACCTATTGCATCAGGTGAAAGTATAGGACACTCTGGATATAACATTAATGCAGATCTTGCTGCTAGTAAGATAGCTGCTAGTTTAAATGCTGAAAAAATTATATTTATGACAGATATCCCAGGGGTATTAGATAAAGAAAAAAATCTTTTTGATACTCTTACAAATAAACAGATAAAAAAACTTAAAAAAGATGGAACTATTAGTGGTGGTATGATACCTAAAGTTGATGCTTGTTTAGAGTCTATAAATGGTGGTGTAAAAAAAGCACATATTATAGATGGTCGTGTTGAACATGCTTTACTTTTAGAAATATTTACAAGTAATGGTGTAGGAACAGTTATTAAAAAATCAAAAAAGGATAAGTAATGGAATTTCCAAAAGAATTAGAAAATTCAAAATCATTATTGGCAAAATATTTAACAAAAGAGGTTTTTGAAATACTAAAAGATAAAACTACTTCAAATGGTTATACTTTAGCTCAAGCTATAAATTCAGGAGTAAAAAATCCAGATAGTGGAATAGGTGCTTATGTAGGTGATGAAGAGTCTTATTCAACTTTTAAAGAGTTATTTGATCCAATTATTGAAGAGTATCATGGTTTTAAACCAGAAGATATGCATAAAAGTAACTTCAACCCTGATGATCTAAATGCACCAAATCCTGATCCAGAAGGTAAGTATATAGTTTCTACAAGAATAAGAGTGGGTAGAAATATAAAAAATATACCACTTGGAACTGCGATTACAAAAGATCAAAGGGATAAAGTCGAGAAAGATATATCTTCTATTTTAGTAACTTTTCCAGATGATTTAGGTGGAAAATATTATCCTCTAAATAATATGACTCAACAAGAGAGTGAATCATTAATAAAAGATCACTTTTTATTTAAAGCAGGGGATAGGTTTCTTGAAACTGCAGGACTAAATAGGGATTGGCCAAATGGTAGAGGAATATATCACAATAATGATAAAACATTTTTAGTATGGATAAATGAAGAGGATGAACTTCGTATAATATCTATGCAAAAAGGTGGTGATATAAAAGAGGTATTTACAAGACTTTCAAGAGCAGTAAAACTAATTCAATCAAAAGTAGAGTTTGCATATAGCGATCATTTAGGTTATATTACAAGTTGTCCTACAAATTTAGGAACAGCAATGAGAGCTAGTGTTCATATAAAAGTACCAAATTTAGGTGCTAGCATGGATAAATTTCAAGAAATTGCTAATAGATATAATGTACAAATAAGAGGTATAGATGGTGAACACTCTAAAAGTATTGGTGGAATCTATGATATTTCAAATAAAAGAAGATTAGGTGTAACAGAAGTTCAATGTGTGCAAGATATGTATGATGGAGTTGTTGCATTAATAAAAGCAGAAAAAGAGTTACAAAAGTAATATAAACTCAAGGATTTAAAATGTATGAAAATGAGCAAAAAATAAAAGTATTTAGAGTTACAGTTAAGAAAATATTAGAAAGATTATCAGTACTAAAAGATTGTGATGTATCTAATTTTAAAGATTTAGTTATAGAACAGTTTGATGGTTATGATTATGAGGGGGAAGAGGAGTTGATTGGTTTCGATTTATGGCCTAATCTAAATAATGACGGTAGTTATCAACTAAATATTAAAATTGATCACCAACATGCTTATGAATTTACACTTTTTGTAGAAGTAAATAATCAAAAAGTTACGATAAAGAATGTACTTTAAAACTTGACTAGTAGTCAATATTATTTTTATTATAACTAAAAATAATACAAAATTCAGCTATATTTTACACAATATCTATTAAAATTATTACATAAAAGTATTAGTTTAACTAGTGCAATAAAATTTAAGGATAAGATATGGCAAGATTAGTAGTACTTGGTGGTGGTGTTGCAGGACATACAACTGCTACATTTGCAAGAAAATGGCTTGGTAGTGAGCATGAGGTAGTTGTAGTAACTCCAAATGCAAAATGGAATTGGATCCCATCAAATATTTGGGTAGGTGTTGGACAAATGTCAAAAGAGGAAGTTACTTTTGATTTAGATCCAGTATATAGTAATGCAGGAATTACTTATAAACAAGCAAAAGCTGTATCTATCAATCCAGAAGGTAAAGATAGTAGTGATAAGCCTTTTATCACTATGGAACATACATCAAAAGCTGATTCAGGTAAAATTGAAGAGTTAGAGTATGATTATCTTGTAAATGCAACAGGACCAAAACTTAACTTTGGTGCTACTCCAGGACTTGGAGTTGGAAGTGAATTAGGTAGTCATACAGTTTCTGTTTGTACTGCTGATCATGCTGTTCATGCTTCTCACGAATTACAAAAATGTATTGAGAAAATGAAAAAAGGTGAAAAACAAAAGTTCTTAATTGGAACAGGTCATGGTATGTGTACTTGTCAAGGTGCTGCTTTTGAATATATCTTTAATATTGAACATGAGTTAAATAAAGCTGGTGTAAGAGATATGGCAGAGATAAAATGGATCTCAAATGAGTCATTTTTAGGTGACTTTGGTATGGGTGGACTTCATATGAAAGTTGGAGGATATGTTGTATCTTCAAAACTTTTTGCTGAATCATTATATGCTGAAAGAGATATTGAGTGGTTAATTGGTGCTCACGTAAATAAAGTAGAAAAAGGTAAAATTGAGTATGAATTACTTGATGGAACTGTTGGTGAAGAAACTTTTGACTTCTCTATGCTTATCCCTCCATTTGCTGGTGTTGGTCTAAAAGCGTACAATAAAGCTGGTGAAGATATCACTGATGTAGTATTTGCTCCAAATGGTTTTATGAAAGTTGATGCAAAATATGATGCAGGTGCTTACGAAAACTGGAAAGCATCAGATTGGCCAAAAACTTACCAAAATCCAACATACAAAAATATGTTTGCTGCTGGTATTGCATTTGCACCACCACATCTTATCTCTAAGCCTATGATGAATCCAAATGGAAAACCTATCAATCCTACACCTCCTAGAACTGGTATGCCTTCAGGTATTATTGGTAAAGCTGTAGCACATAGTGTTTGTGATCTTATGACTAAAGGTGAATCTAATACAAAACTACATGAAGCTTCTATGGCTGATATGGGTGCTGCTTGTGTTGCATCTGCAGGTAAAGGTGTATTAAGTGGAACTGCTGCTGCGATGACTGTGTATCCAGTTGTACCTGATTTTGAAAAATACCCAGGAACAGGTAGAGATACTGAATATACATTTGGTGAAATTGGACTTGCAGGTCACTGGATTAAACATATATTACATCACTTATTTATCTGGAAAGCTAAGCTTAAGCCAGGTTGGACTCTTATTCCTGAATAGGAATAAAAGTTATAATATAAATAATATTTAAAAAGAAAGGAAAAATTATGAAAAAAGAAGAAGTAAATTTTGGTAAGCGTAGAGATTTTAATCTTACAATGATTCCAGGAAAATTTGCAAAATCAATGAGAACATGTGTGATTTGGCAATTTATAAGATTTTGTGCAATAAATCTTAAAATGTTAGTAGTTGTTAGTAAAAGTCACTAATTAATTATTATATTAAAATAAAAGGTGATAGTGTAAAGCTATCACCTTTTTTAATTTAGGAAAGATTAAAATGATTAAAGAGATTATAAAATATCCAGAAACACCAAGTATAGAGTTCAATGCTCCAGTAAGATTTTTCAATGAAGAACTTTTTAACTTAATAGATGATTTAAAAGATACAATTAAGGCTAATAATCTAGAAGCATTAAGTGCATATCAAATAAATAATCCATATTCAGTAATAGTTTTGAAGCAAAAAGATGGATCATATTTAGAGCTAATAAATTCTAGAATATTAAAATCATCAGAAAAAATAACAACATTAGAAAAAACAACATATTTTGGGGATATTGAAGTATCTGTAACAAGAGATAAGAATATTACAGTATATTATGAGAATAGAGATGCCAAGCCTTGTTATATGGATGCAAGTGATGAATTATCTGTATTATTACAAAGAAAGATTGATTATACTTTTGGTGCAAATTTTAGACAGCGTCTAGATAATACTGCAACAGAAGAACTTGATATGAAATTAGAATATGGTGCAGATGTTATTGTAAATAATAGTTGCCCAACAGTATTTAATAGAGATAAAATTTTAAAAGTTATAAATATTATAATGGGAATTACTTTGTTGGCAATATTAAGTAAATTTTTTATATCTGATGATTTATTAAATAATATTAATAGTGGTATTAATTATTCATTTGTAACAATTTTAGTTTTACAATTTATATATCCTATATATGCTTATTATGAGGGTCAAAAATATACTAACTGTATGTCATGTCAATTAGGTAATATTATTGGTGTTTGGTTATTTCATCTGTTTAAATTAGGTATTTTATACGCTATTTTTACTTTTATATAATTTGATTTTTAATATGCTATAATTCCTAAAAGATAAGATATCAGTACTTATCTATTAGGAAAATATGTATTTAGAAATTACACTTATAGCATATATTATAGATAGAATTTTTGGTGAATTTAAATATATTCGTCATCCAGTAGTTTTAATGGGTAGTTATATAAAATATTATGAAAATTTTTTCTATAAAGATAATATTTTAAATGGTATATTTTTAACTATATCTTTGATATTAATTACTTTCTTAATTACAGCTACTTTAAGTTATTTTATAAATAATATTTTTATATTAGGTTTGATAGCTTCTATGGGGATTGCCTCAAAAATGCTTTATGATACTGTAAAAGATATAGTTAATCATCCTTCAAATATAAAATATTTAGTAAGTAGAGATACTCAAAATTTAAATAAAAGTGATATAAATAAAGCTGCAATAGAAACATATGGTGAAAACTTAAGTGATGGGGTAATAGCTCCACTTTTTTATCTATTATTTTTTGGTATAGTTGGTCTTTTTATATATAAGGCTATAAATACTTTAGATTCAATGGTTGGTTATAGAAATGATAGATATGAAAAGTTTGGTAAATTTAGTGCAATATTAGATGATTTTGTAAACTATATCCCTAGTAGAATAACAGCACTCCTAATATCAATCTTATTTTTTAGTATTAAAGCATTTATGTGTTGTTGGAAATATGGAAAACTACATGATAGTCCAAATGCTGGTTATCCTATAAGTGCAATTGGTTTTAGTATTGGGGTAAAACTTGGTGGTGATACTAGTTATTTTGGAAAGGTTAAAAAGAAACCATATTTTAGTGAAGGTAGTGAGATTATAGTATCAAACGATATTCTAAATGCTTTAAAATTTAGAGATCGTTTTGATATATTCTTTATTTTATCTTTAGTAATTTCTTGTTGTATTTAATCCTGGTTTATCAGGAGTACCTACATATTCACTTTCATTAGTAAAATTAAATCTAGCTATAGCATATCCTATACCTACAACTATACAAAATAGTACTACGAGTCTTACGGTATTTCTTTTCTCTTTTGATTCTTTTCCATTGTAATCATCAATTTGATCTAATGATGGTTCGTTTTGCATTTTAAACCTTTTTTTGAGATAATAAAGAGCTAAAAGTGTGTCGCTTTTAGCTCTTTTAAACCTAAGTGTTATGCTTTTGGTTTTTAAGGAGAGTGTATGAACACTATGAAAGTATAGTAGGACAAATTTAAATAACTCTTAAGTTATATTGTTAGGTTATATTTATTATAATAACTATTGATAACTAACTTAAATATGTTTTATAATACCATTTGTTAAACAACCATAAAGAATAAAAATGTTGTTTCATCTTATTTCTTTTTGCCTCTTGATATATAAAGTGTATATAATCATTATTGAATAAATTTGTATGGATATTAACTTTTAAAATATCATCTAATAGCTTATCGCCATATTCTAAAAAAAGCCATTCATTAAAAGGACTATTAAAACCTTTTTTTGTACGATTTATAATAGATTCAGGGATATATTTATGTGCTACTTTTTTTAGAAGATATTTATTTGTATCTCCAACTTTTAGATCACTATCAATACTAAAAGCATAATCTACAAGATTGAAGTCCAAAAAAGGATTTCTAGTTTCAACAGAATTTGCCATACTCATCTTATCAACTTTACTTAACAATGCTTCACCTAGCCATATATTTAAATCAATATAGCTCATCCAATCAACTGGATCTTTTTTTGGTTTTTCATATTTAAAATTTGCAACTTTTTGTAAAAGTTTTTTTCTTTGAGATGATGTGTATATTTCACCAAAGCTATTATAGATATTTTCTTTTTTTATAACTCTTCTTAAATATTCAGCTTCTTTATTTCCACCCATTGAAGATATTATTTCATTTAAAAAATCATTTTGATTTGAGGATAAACTATCTGAAAATTTATAATATTTTAAAAACTTTGCATAATTATCATAACCTAAAAATATCTCATCACTACCCTCACCACTTAAAACAGTTTTTATACCTTGGCTATTAATAGTTTTTGTTAAATGAAAAAGTGGTATAGCTGCAGGATCTGCATGAGGTTCTTCTAACTCTTCAAAAACTTCATCCAATGACTCTATAAAATCTTTTTGAGATATCTCCAAGGAAGTATGATTACTTTTTATATCATTTGCAACTATGGAGGCATATGGCAGTTCACTGTACTTCTGATGAGTTTTATACCCTACACTAAATGTATCTATTTTCTGATCTGATATTTTTGAATATATTGAGCTTATAAGACTACTATCAATACCACCACTTAAAAGAGAACCAACCTTTACATCAGATTTTACCCTTTGTTCTACACTATGAAATAAAATATCTTCAATATCTTTTAATGCTATTTTTTCATCAAAAATCTTTTTATATGTTTTAATCTTATAATACTTTTTTACAGTAAATTTATTTTTCTCATAGATTAAATAACTTGCTTTTGGAAGTTTTAATATATCAGTATAAAAAGTATTAGGGGTAAGTGGTGTGAAATATTGAAGATATTGAGAAAGAGCAACTTTGTTTAGTTTAGGTGTATATCCTAAAAGTTTTACAATAGGTTTTATCATACTAGAAAATATAAATTTATTATCTTTAAGATAATAGTAAAAAGGTTTTTTCCCATATCTATCTCTAGCGCAAAAATATCTATCTTTTTTTATATCATATATACAAAAACTAAAAGCACCGTTTAGTAGATGCAAAAATTCTGTATCATATTTTTGATAAAGTCTTATAAGTACTTCCGTATCACTTGAAGTTATACAATCTAATTTTTCAGTGATAATTAACTCTTTATAGTTATAAATCTCGCCATTAAAGACAATCAATAGATCATCAAAAACCATAGGTTGATTTGCTTCATTATCAAGATCAACTATTTTTAATCTAGTATGTCCAAAAGAGGCATTTTTAAACTCAACTATTGAGTTATGATCTGGTCCCCTTTTTGACATAATATCTGTAATAGATTTAAAATCTAATTTAGTTTTATAGTTTATTCCTAATATTCCACACATATACATATAATAGCGTAAGAATTTAAGAGTGTGTTTAAATTTAGTATTATAATATAAGCTATAATATAAAACAATTTTAAAAATTAATGTTATAATCATAAATATAAAATTATGGTAATAAATTTGAGGAAAAAGAATGGGTAAAATAGAACTATTATCTCCAGCAGGTAATTTAGAAAAATTAAAAATAGCATTTGCATATGGTGCTGATGCAGTATATGGTGGAGTTAGTCACTTTAGTTTACGAATAAGAAGTGGTAAAGAATTTACTATGGAAACTTTTAAAGAGGGGATTGATTATGCTCATAGTATTGGAAAGAAAGTATATGTAACTATAAATGGATTTCCTTTTAATTCTCAAATTGAACTATTAAAGAAACATATTGTAAATATAGCAGCACTTGAACCAGATGCTTTAATAGTGGCAACTCCAGGTGTGGTAGGTCTTTGTAATGAACTAGCTCCTGGAATACCAATTCATCTTTCAACTCAAGCAAATGTTATGAACTATCTTGATGCAAAAGTTTATTATGATATGGGAGTTCGCCGAATTATTGCTGCACGTGAGATTAGTTTACTTGATGTAAAAGATATAAAAAAAGAGCTTCCAGATTTAGAGATTGAGATATTTGTACATGGTTCTATGTGTTTTGCATATAGTGGAAGATGTTTAGTAAGTGCTGTTCAAATGGGAAGAGTCCCAAATCGTGGCAGTTGTGCAAATGATTGTAGATTTGAGTATACATTGTATGCTGGAAATGATGAGCATGGAACATTATTTAGACTTGAAGAGGAGCAAGGGATAGGTACGTATATCTTCAATGCAAAAGATATGAATCTAGCTTCTCATGTAAAAGAGATATATGATAGTGGTGCAGTTGATTCTATAAAAATTGAGGGTCGTACTAAGTCACCTTATTATGCTGCTGTTACTGCGTATGCTTATAGTATGGCACTAAAAGATTGTGAAGCGGATCAGTTTGTTGCACAAAAATATCAAGATGAATTAAATACTACAAAAAATCGTGGATTTACAGATGCTTATTTGGTTCATAAGCCATTTGAAAAGAATGATACTCAAAATTACGATTATGCTTTAAGTGCAGGTAGCTATGAAGTTACTGGATTTATTTTAGAAAATGAGAACTATTTTATGTGTAAATATAAAGTATATCCAAATGATGAGATTGAGATATTTGCACCACTTAATTCTACAATAGAAGAGGTGGAAAATGAGATAGGGTCAATATATAAAAAAGATGATGGAAAGTATTATATTAAATTTAAGAAAATAATTACAGAGCTTGATAAAGAGTTATCTTCAGTTCATAGTGGAAATACAAATCCTATAAAACTTCCTGGAAAGTTACCTTATATGACTATGTTACGAACAAAATCTGATTTTGATAATAGTTGTTCATAAAAGTGAGTTAATCTCACTTTTATTCAAGTTCTAATTGCATAAGCATTAGATCTTCCCCATCAATTACATCCAACTCAATACTTTGGCAATATGGACAACAGTATTCTTGCTTATCTAATGTTGACTCTTTTTTACATTTATGACAGTATATGACTATTTTGAATATATTCACAATTTTCAATATGGAAACAAATATAAATTAGATAAAATAATAAAAAGGATAAAACCATATGAATCAGATAAAACAAATATTTTTAATCTTAATAATTTTTACAAATATATTATTAGCAAATACTATTAATCTAACTCAAGAGGAAAAAAACTGGCTAAAAAATCATAAAACAATC
>CAZLZQ010000059.1:0-10407 GCA_964564065.1 uncultured Arcobacteraceae bacterium
AATTAATTGTATAAAAATAGTAACTAACTATTATAAATAGATATCGTCCACCTTTGGCAACTAATACTAAAAAAATAAACTTTTTAAAGTTATATTTAGCCATACCTGCAATAAATGTTATAGGATCACCAATAATAGGAACCCATGATAATAATAAACTATATCCACCATATTTATCAAAAGTTTTTTGTGCTTTTTTTACTTTTTTATTATTTAAAATATTCTTTTTTAAAAGATATTGTTCACCTTTTAATCCAAACCAATAGTTTACTACTGCTCCTAAACTGTTACCTAATGTTGCTATAATTAATAATAAATATAGATTTAAACCTAAGCCTAAATCATATAAAAGTATAGCCTCACTCCCTAATGGAAAAAGTGTTGCAGAGATAAAAGCTGTTATAAAAAGATATAGATATTCCATAACTACTTTAAATTAATAATAAACATTAAATATATAATTTATAATATTTAAATCAAAATATATAAAAATCAGAAATAAAACTGTACTTACGAAAACTACTGCTGTCATATCGTATGGTTTACAGTTATAAAGTGAAGCTATATTTACATTATTTACTGCAAGTGGTACTAACAATGATATAATTAGTATAGATGCTATCTCATTCGGCAATCCAGATAATAAAACAACCCCTATACCAACTATTGGTACGAAAATAAGTTTTATAAAACTTACCCAGATACTCAACTTGTAATTGTGAGATTTAATTGTGGTTTTACTTAAATAAATACCAAAAATAATTAACTGTAAAACTATTGTTGCATATGCCCCCATCTTTAATACTTTATCAATTTGAGGATTTAATTGATAATTGGTGTAGTTAAAAATAAGTGCAATTACCGCAAACCAAAGAATAGGTATCTTAAACATTTGGATAATAGAATCTTTAAAACTATATGAATTTTTAGCAAAGAAGTATATCCCTACAGTATATATAAAAAAAATATTAGCTATATTTATTATACTTGTATATGGGATACTAGATTCTCCAAACAATGCTATCCCTAATGGAATACCAAGATTACCAGTATTTCCTATTAGAGAAGTCGCTATAAATATTGACCTATCTTTTAGATCATCAAACAAAAACTTACCTAAAAATATTACTATTATTAAAACTATAGTAATAACCACAAAGTATAAAAATGGTGTAAAGATTAAATTAAAATCTATAGGTGCACGAGTAAGCCCCCAAAATGTAAGTATAGGTTGTAAAAAATATATAGAGATAAGAATAAGTGTTTTTTCATCAATATCATCTTTAAATATTTTTTTTGCTACAAAACCAATAAGAATAAATATGTAGATTGATAAAACTGCTATTATTGTTGACATGATGCATTATAAAGTAATTATTATTAATTGAATATAAGTATATATAAATTAAACACCAATATGATAAAATAGATAAAATTTTATAAGGTGATAAAAATGACAGCAAATATATTTTTTGGAAGCAAAGAGGAATCAAGAGATAATTTAAAAAATATTTTAAATCCATACTCTAAAAAAGTTGTTTCATCTTATCCATTATGTACAGCAGAGGATACTAAAAAAGCATTAAAAATAGCACAAAAAGCATCAATAGCTACTAGGGCATCTACTATTGCACAAAGAGTATCTTGGCTAGAAGATGTTGTATTAAAACTAAAAGAAAATAAAGAAGATATAGCTAAAACATTATGTGATGAAGTTGCTAAACCTATCACATTTTCTAGAATTGAAGTTGATAGATGTATAGAAACGATTAAACTATCTATTCATGCAATGATAAATCTTGATGGACATACTATAAATACTGATGCAATGCCAAGTGGAAAAAAGACTACTGCATATTATTTTAGAGAACCTGTTGGAGTAGTAGCTTGTATTACACCTTTTAATTTTCCTTTAAATCTTGTGGCACATAAAATTGCACCTGCTTTAGTAAGTGGAAATGCTGTTGTTCTTAAACCAACTCCAGAAGCTCCACTTACAGCTTACAAATTTGCTAAACTTTGTATAGAATCTAAATTTGCCATCAAAGATGCTTTTAGTATAGTATATGGAGATGTAGAAGTTGGAAGTACACTTGTAAGTTCTGATATACCTAGAGTTCTTAGTTTTACAGGAAGTGTACCTGTTGGAAATATTATCACAAAAACAGCTGGTATAAAAAAACTTGCTTTAGAACTTGGTGGAAATGCAGCAACATATATTGATAAATCAGCAGATCTAAATATAGCTGCTTCGAGATGTGCCTTTGGTGCTTTTATAAATTCAGGTCAAGTTTGTATATCTTTACAAAGAATATATGTTGATGAAAATATTTATGATGAGTTTTCACAACTATTGAAAATAGAAACAGAAAAACTTATAGTTGGATCACCTTATGAAGATAATACTTTTATTAGTTCTTTAATAAATGAAGAATCATTACAAAGGGCAAAATCATGGATACAAAATGCTATTGATGAGGGAGCAGTTTGTTTAACAGGAAATAAAAATGAAGAATTAAATTTCTATCCAACTGTAATGACTGAAGTTACTGATGATATGAAGATTATTTGTGAAGAGGTTTTTGCTCCAATCGTAAGTCTTATCAAAGTTAAAAGTTATAATGAAGCTATAGATAAAATGAATAATTCACCTTATGGTTTACAATTCTCTATATTTACAAATAATCTAAAACAAACTCAAAATTTTATACATGATGCATCTTGTGGAGGGATAGTTATAAATGATATACCAACACTTAGATTTGATATCCAACCTTACGGTGGAACAAAATTAAGTGGTATAGGAAAAGAGGGGCCATCTTTTGCAATTGAAGAATTTACAGAGATAAAATCAGTAGTTATTTGCTAAAGAGTGAATACTACCCAAAAAGGTAATAAGTTTGAAACTAAAGCTTGTGATTTTTTAGTTTCAAATGGTTACTCTATAATAGAAAGAAACTATCATGCTAAAAAACTAGGAGAGATAGATATAATTTGTACTAAAGATGATATCTATCACTTTATTGAAGTAAAAAGTGGTGATAGTTTTGAAGCAGTTTATAATATAACTCCATCAAAACTATATAAACTTTATAGAAGTATTGATTTTTATTTAAAAGTCAAAGAACTTGATGTATCTTATTGTGTAGATGCTATTATTTTTGCAGGTAATGATATCGAATATTTAGAAAATATAACATTGTAATTACATTTATTTAGATAAAAAAGTCAAGAAAATCAATTCTTGACTTTTTGTAAAATTTATTTAAAATTTTTAATATAATCCGAAGTGAATACCATCTTTCATTCTATATAATACTCTAAAATTATCATCTAAATCATAGAAAACTTTAAAAGCTCCACCATCCTCTTTTAATTCTGATAAGGCATCACCTATCTCCATAGGTTTATATGATGATAATCTCATTGGAATAATTTCTTCATCTAGTAACTCTAACTCTTTAGCTACATTATCTTCTTGATCAGCTATATCTAAATTTGTAAGTTTTGTAGCATCATGTGCTTTAATTTTATCAGCATGTCTTCTTAAAATTTTTGATACTCTATCTGTAGCAATATCAATTGCATTATGAAGATCTTTATCTCTTTGTTTTACAACCACAGTATCAATATTTGCAATATTTAATACATATTCAAATGTAATTACATTCTTACCATGTTTTTGTTCTTGAGAGATAATAGCATTTACTGAAATCATATCTAAATTATATTTTTTAAAAGAATCAATTGTACTTTCAATATGTTTTTTTAACTCATCTGTTAAAGTAACATGTCTTCCTACTATACTTGTATTCATAATATACTCCTTAAATTAATATATAATAATTCTAGCATAGATTTTATTAAATAGCTATAGTTTAGTAAATATATTGATCACTTTTCACTATTAAGTCTTTTTTTGTTATGATAATAAAAATATACATTAAGGATAAAAATGAAAAAATTATTACTTTTAGTAATGAGTATTGCTTTTTTACAAGCATCAAATCCAGTTGCAGTTTTAGAAACTACACAAGGTAAGATAGAGATTGAACTTAGACCTGATTTAGCACCAAAAACTGTTGAAAACTTTACAACACATATTAAAAATGGTTACTACAATGGACTTATTTTTCATAGAATTATAAAAAACTTTATGATACAAGGTGGAGATCCTACAGGAACAGGGAGAGGTGGAGAATCTATTTGGGGTGGAAAATTTAAGGATGAATTTAACTCAAAAGCAATGTTTAATAAACCTGGAGTATTGGCTATGGCAAATGCTGGTGCAAATACAAATGGAAGTCAATTTTTCATAACAACTATAAAAACACCATGGTTAAATGGTAAACATACTATATTTGGATATTTAAAAGATGATAATAGTTTTAATACATTAAAAAAATTAGAGAATGTAAGAGTTTCTTACAGAGGGAATAGACCATTTGAAGAACAAAAAATAATAAAAGCTTATATGAAATAAACTTTTATTATTCATTTTAAAAATTTAAAAAAGTAGAGATTATCTCTACTTTTTTTATTTAGCTATACTAAATTTAATTTTCTTATTTCTATGAATACCAGTTCCTACAGGTATTGTTCTACCTATAACAACATTTTCTTTTAGATCAGTTAACATATCCATTTTAGCAGATATTGCAGCTTCTGTTAAAACTTTAGTAGTTTCTTGGAATGATGCTGAAGATATAATAGAATCAGATGTTACTGCTGCTCTTGTAATACCTAATAAAACTGGTTCTGCTAATGCAGGTTCTCCACCAATTTTAATAATTCTCTCATTTTCTAAAATAAATCTTTTTTTAGAGATCATATCACCAATTACAAATTTTGTATTACCTGGATCGATAATATTAACTTGTCTTAACATTTGAGATAAGATAACCTCAATATGTTTATCAGCAATAGAAACACCTTGCCCTCTATATACACCTTGAACTTCAGATACAATAAACTCATTTAAAGCTTTTGAACCTAGGATTTTAAGTATATCATGAGAAGCTATTTGACCATCAGTTAATTGCTCACCTGCATGTACAAACTCACCATCTCTTACTAATATATTTCTATCTTTGATAATTAAGAATTCATCTTTATTACCTTGATTATCAGTGATTATTACTCTTTGTTTATTTCTTAAAGGTTTTCCAAAACTTACAACACCATCAAAAGTAGCTAAAACAGCAATATTTTTTGGTCTTCTTGCTTCAAATAATTCAGAAACTCTTGGAAGTCCCCCAGTAATATCCGATGATTTAGAAACAGCTTTAGGTGTTTTACCTAAAATATCTGCTATTTGTACCTCTTCACCTTCACTTACAAATAATGATGTTTTAGGCTCAAGCACATAAGTAGCAACTGTATCATTATCACCTTTAATAATAATTGCAGGTTTATAATTATTTGGAATATATTCATTAACAACTAGCTTAGATGTTCCAGTTAGCTCATCATATGCTTCACTTACAGTAACACCTGGAATAATATCTTCAAATACTACTTTACCAGATTCTTGTGAAATAGTTGGATTTGCATATGGATCCCACTCTGCTATTACAACTTGTGTTTTATTTTGAGGTTTTGCAATCAATGTTCCCATCTCAACTTCACTATCATCAGCTACAGCAATAACAGACTCTCTAGATATATAATATCTTACTGCTTCTCTATCTTGATCATCAACAACAACTGCAAATAAACCTTTTTGAGTAACAATATCACCAATACTTTTAGTTGTAACTCTTTCTAAATAATCACCATTTAGTTTAAAGAATTTAACCTTACCTTTTGCATCTGCCTTAATCTCTCTAGTAACAGGTGCACCATCTTCAACTTTTAGTGTAGATGCATAAGGGATTCTTGAAGGTACATTCCAACTATCTTTAATAACTTCAACAATTGAATCTGAAATATCAACTGAATCACCATCTTTATAAGGAAAATATAATTTACCCTCAATTTTACCACTTACTCCTGCTAACTCATTAGGTTTAGCAACATCATTTTTTCTAAAATAATATTTTTTAACATCTGAAGAACTAGTAACAGAAATAATCATCTCCTCATGAGTTGTTTCAATTCCAATAATACCATCAAAAGGTGCGTTTATTTTAGGTTCAACTAATAATATAGCTGCATTTCTTCTGTTAGCTACAATTGTTTCATCAAACTTATTTGTATATGTTTGGATATTATAATATCTTACAAATCCCTCTTTTGATGCTTTTAATTCTTTTTCTGCTTGTGTTGCACTAGCTGTTCCACCAACGTGGAATGTTCTTAGTGTAAGCTGTGTTCCTGGCTCACCAATAGATTGAGCAGCAAGTACACCAACAGCTTCACCTGGATTTGCTTTTCTTTGCTCTCCAAGGTTTAGACCATAACATTTAGCACATAAAGTATTTTCAGCTTTACATGTAAGAGGTGTTCTAATAACAACTGATTTAACACCAGCATCAGAAACAATTTTTGCATCCTCTTCTGTTATTAATGTTCCCTCAGTAAATAATATCTCATTAGAGATAGGATCAACAATATTTGCAGCAATAACTCTACCTGTAATTCTCTCTTCAAGAGCTTCAATTAATTCATTACCATCAACAATATCAGATATCTCAATACCTTCATGTGTTCCACAATCTTCTAAATCAATTCTAACATTTTGAGATACATCAATAAGTTTTCTTGTTAAATAACCAGCATTCGCTGTTTTTAAAGCTGTATCCGCAAGTCCTTTTCTTGCACCATGAGTAGAAATAAAGTACTCAAGTACATTTAAACCTTCTCTAAAGTTAGAGATAATTGGAGTTTCAATAATACTTCCATCAGGTTTAGCCATAAGACCCCTCATACCTGCAAGTTGTCTTATCTGAGCTGAGCTACCTCTAGCCCCTGAATCTGCCATCATATAAATTGAGTTAAATCCGTCTTTATCAGATTCAACTAAATCCATCATCTCTACACCTAGTTTATTATTTAAAACTGTCCAAACATCAATAATTTTATTATATCTCTCTTGCTCAGTTAAAAGACCTTGGTTAAATTGTTTTTGAACTTCAATAACCTCTTTTTTAGCAATAGCAACTAATCCCTCTTTTGAATCAGGAATTCTAATATCATCAATTGAGATAGAAACACCAGCACTTGTAGCATATTTAAATCCAAGATTTTTTAAATTATCTAAAAATTTAGGAGTTACTTCATATCCACCATGTTTGTAAATATAATCAACTAAAGTACCAATATTCTTTTTCTTTAAAATAATATTCCATAACTCTAAAGGTACAAAATCAGGTAATATATTATGAACAATTAGTCTACCAACTGTTGTATTTATTAACTGCCCATCAATCATTGTTCTAATTTTTGCATGTAAATCAACTTTTTTAAGCTCTAAAGCCATAATTACTTCATTTAAATTAGAAAATAATTTATGCTCCCCTATTACTCCATCTTTTTCAAGAGAAAGATAATATATACCTAAAATCATATCTTGTGAAGGTACAGCAATAGCACGACCAGAAGCTGGTAATAAAATATTCATACTACTCATCATAAGAACTTTTGCTTCAGCAATAGCTTCTTGTGATAATGGTACATGCACAGCCATTTGATCCCCATCAAAATCGGCATTAAAAGCAGCACAAACTAATGGATGTAACTGAATAGCTTTACCATCAATTAATATTGGATGGAATGCTTGAATAGAAAGTTTATGTAGTGTTGGTGCTCTATTTAATAATACTGGATAATCTTCAACAATCTCTGCTAAACACTCCCAAACTTCATTTGTTTCTGTTTCAATCAATCTTTTTGCAGCTTTTAAAGTTGTAGCATAACCTTTCTCTTCAAGTTTAGCCATTAAATGTGGTTTAAATAACTCTAGTGCCATTTTCTTTGGAATACCACACTGATCCATATTTAAATTAGGTCCAACAACAATTACAGATCTACCAGAGAAATCAACTCTTTTTCCAAGAAGATTTTGTCTAAATCTTCCTTGTTTACCTTTAATAATTTCAGATAAAGATTTAAGAGGTCTTTTGTTTGCACCTTTTACTGCATTTGCAGTTTTTGCATTATCAAATAAAGCATCAACAGCCTCTTGAAGCATTCTCATCTCATTTCTAATAATAATTTCAGGAGCATCAAGTTCTGTTAATCTTTTAAGTCTATTATTTCTATTAATAACTCTTCTATAAAGATCATTTACATCAGATACAGCAAATTTACCACCATCAAGTGCTACAAGAGGTCTTAAATCTGGTGGAAGTACAGGTAAAACTGTTAGCATCATCCATTCAGGTCTATTACCACTATTTATAAAGTTTTCAACAACTTTAAGTCTTTTTATAATAGTTTTCTTTTTAGCTTCTGATTTTGTTGCAGCCATATCATCTTTTAATGAATTTAATAACTCAACTAAGTCAAGATTTTTTAATAAATCTTGAATAATTTGTCCACCCATATTAGCTTCAAAACCAGTATGCTCATAATTTTCTTCAATACTTCTATATTGTTCTTCATTTAAGATATCAAATTTTGCTACAGACTTAGAGTTTTCACTGTCATAATATGCACTTCCTGGATTAGAAACAATATATGCTTCATAGTAAAGTACTCTCTCTAAATCTTTTAGTTTAACACCTAAAAGTGTACCAATTCTTGATGGTAAAGAACTTACCATCCAAATATGTGCAACAGGAGCTACAAGATCAATATGACCCATTCTGTGTCGTCTTACTTTAGATGATGTTACTTCAACACCACATTTTTCACAAACCACACCTTTATATCTCATTTTCTTGTATTTACCACAAATACACTCATAATCTTTAATAGGACCAAAGATTTTTGCACAAAATAAACCATCTCTTTCTGGTTTTAATGTTCTATAGTTAATAGTTTCTGGTTTTTTAACTTCACCAGATGACCAAGAAAGAATTTTTTCAGGACTCGCAATTTTTAATTGGAATGCTGAAAAATCCATTGGCTTTTCTAATTCATGTATCTCTATTGGTTTTAAAACTTTTTCGTTATTGCTCATCTGCATCCACCTCTTCAAAAATTTCTACATCAAGACCTAAGGCTTGAAGTTCTTTTGTTAATACAAAGAATGTTTCAGGAACACCTGATCTTGGCACATTCTCTCCATTTGCAATTGCTTTATATGCTCTAGTTCTACCCTCAACATCATCAGATTTAGTTGTAAGCATCTCTTTTAGTACTGCTGTAGCACCATAAGCTTCTAATGCCCAAACTTCCATCTCTCCAAATCTCTGACCACCAAATAGTGCTTTACCACCCACTGGTTGCTGTGTTACTAGTGAATAAGGTCCTGTACTTCTTGCGTGAACTTTTTCATCAACTAAGTGGTGAAGTTTTAGCATATACATATAACCAACATTTACTCTCTCTAGCATTCTCTCACCTGTTTTACCATCATAAAGTACAGTTTTACCATCACTATCTATTTTTGCTAGTTCAAACAGCTTATCAAACTCTTCTTGATTTGCACCCTCAAATACAGGAGCAGCAAACCTAACACCTTTACTCCAGTCTCTACCATATTGAAGTAACTCTTCATCACTCATAGCTTCAAGTGTCTCTTTAGCATTCATAAGCTTAGCAACATCAGCTATCTCTATCATCTTAGCTCTAAGATCTTTAATAAATGTCTCTATTTGATTTTCAAACATCTCTTGTATTTGTTCACCTAACCTTTTACCAGCCAATCCCAAGTGAACTTCAAGTATCTGACCTATATTCATACGAGAAGGTACCCCTAGAGGGTTAAGGATAATCTCAACAGGTCTTCCATCTTCCATATATGGCATATCAATCTCTGGAACTATGTTAGAAACAATACCTTTGTTTCCATGACGACCAGCCATTTTATCACCAACTCTTAACTTTCTTTTTGTAGCTACATAAATCTTAACAAGCTTTGTAACTCCTGAAGGCAAAATATCATCTTTTTCTAAGATAGATAGTTTCTCTTCAAGTTCAGCTTTAAGTTTTTTCTTCTGTTTTAGGAAGTAGTTTTTCATAGATTCATACTCATTTTGCACTTCATCAGAGTATGATTGAACTACCGTTCTAAGTGCAAATCTATTTACACCTTTAATAGTCTCAGCATCTAATTTACTTCCTGCTTTATACTCAGTATCACCAATCATTACATCTTTAGATAGTTCTTGAGTAGAAAGATAGTGAGCAATTCTTAGTATCTCTTCTCTGTCTATCATAAGAAGTTTATCATGATGTTCAGCTTCTAATCTATTTTTTTCTTCTTCATAAGCCTGGATAGCTCTAGCATCTTTTTCATAACCTTTTTTTGTAAATACTTTAATATCTACAACAACACCTTCCATAGATGCAGGACAGTAT
>CAZLZQ010000060.1:0-10336 GCA_964564065.1 uncultured Arcobacteraceae bacterium
GCCATCCACATTACAAGTATTCCTGCGAATACAAATAAGAAACCATTCAATATATATTGAACATCTCCAAAATTTTCCATTTTTAATCCTTTTTTTTGTATAAAGAATTATGGCATAAATATGATATTTATAAATACTTTAGTTGTATAAAAAGTATACAGTTAAAATAGTATTATTATTTTGATTATAAATTTAACTTATCTATTTGATCTATTGGGATAGGTTTACTGAAATAGTAACCTTGAGAGTAATCTATACCTAACTTTTTTACAAGATTAAAAATCTCTTCATTTTCAACAAACTCTGCAACTGTTTTGATATTGTACATCTTAGCAAAGTCAATAATTGTTTTTACTACATCATAATCTTTTTTATTTTGAATATTTTTTATTAATGATCCATCTATTTTTAAGAAATCAGGTTCAATTTTTGCTAGATATGAAAAATTTGAATATCCTGTTCCAAAATCATCAATTGAGATCTTTGCTCCATAACTTTTAATAGTTTGCAAAAATTTATCAAATAGATCATAATCTTCAATCCCATCACTCTCAACAAGCTCAAAAGTTATATTTTCATTATGACTATTTCTACTCAATAGTTCAATGATAAGATTAAAAGTTCTTATATTGGCAATATCTTCCATTGTGATATTTATACTAATACCAATATTTTGATTATTTCCAAAATTCTCAAAACTTTTTATTAAAATTGCTCTAGTAATTTTGTTATAGTATTTTATTTTTTTAGATATATCTATAAAAGCACCAGGTGGAACAACATCATCCTCTTTTATTAATCTTGCAAGAGCTTCAAATTTTGCTATTTTTTGTGTTTTATTATCAATAATTGGTTGATAATAAGGTACTATTTGATCTGATTTTATTGCTTTTTTTATATCTACAGCAATCTTCTTATTTTTTGAGTAGTTTGCAAAATGTTCAAGCATACTCTCTTCATATATTGAGAAACTAATATTTTTTAGTTTTGCATCTTTAAATGCAAGGTTTGCATTTCTTAGATTATCAATCTCTCCTATACTAATACCTGATGTTGCAGTAATATGTATCTCTAGTTCATCTATAAAGTACGAGTTTTCAAAAGTAGAGCGTAATTTATTTTTCATAATATCTTCAAGTTGACTTTTATTATATTTTTGAGGTAATATTTTTAAAATAGCAAATTGATCTGCTTGAAGTCTATATATTGTACTACCTTTAAATATATTTACTAATCTTTTTGAAGTTTCAATTAAAACGTTATCACCTACAATACTACCATAAAATTCAGATACATCAGAAAAATTGTCAAGATTTACAATTACACATATATAGTTTTTAATATTATTAATATCATGTTTTAAAGAATCTCTATTTTTTAGTCCAGTTAATTGATCATAAGTGATAATATCAAGATAATGTGTTAAATCATTTCCAAATGATATAAACTCCTCTATATCTCCATTATTATCAATAACAGGATATATTGATGTATCCATAAAGAATTCTCTTCCAAATTTAGTGGAGTTTTTTAATACACCTTTCCATACTTTTTTGGATAGGATAGTTTCCCACATATTTTTGTAGGTATCAGTAGTTGTATCAATTGATTTGATAAGAGAATGTGTTGCACCTATAAGTTCATCCTCTTCATAAGCAGAGATTTTACAGAAATTTTTATTTACATATGTAATTTTTCCATCTAGATCAGTTTTTGAAATATAACAGTTATCATCAATTATTCGTTCACAAACTACACTATTCATATTGAATCTTAATTATCTAGATATCTGAAATTTCATGAAACTCTAATTTTGCTTCATCTAAAAGTTTTTGAGCAGATTCTAATTCTAACATCCCTTTTTTATATATATCAACACTTTGGCTAAGTGTTATCTCTGGATCAATTAATTTTTCTAAAAGTTTTTTTGATTCTTCAATTTTATCTTCAAAAGATATTGTTTCATCTTTGCTCATAAGTTCCCTTTAACATTTTTATTATTTTATCTTCAAATTTATCAACTTCTACAAGAAAGGCATCATGACCATAGTCACTATTAATCATCTCATAAGTACAATTTTTTCCATTTCCAATTTTATCCATCAAATTTTTAATCTCTTCCATTTCTGAAGGGAAAAACAACATATCCCCACTAAACGATAAAAGATGAAGTTTTGTTTTTATATCTTTTAATGCATCTTCAAGTTTATCATTACCTCTTGATGCATTAAATATATTTATTGTTTTTACAATATAAAGGTAACTAAGAGGATCAAAATTATGTGGAAAATTGTAACCGTTATATTCTAAGTATCTTTCAACTTCAAATCTTCCAAAAAGTTCATAAAGTCCATCTTGAGAAGAGTATTTTCTACTAAATTTATCATTCATACTATCTTTTGAGAGGTATGAAATATGTCCAGCCATTCTTCCTACTGCCAAACCTTTGAGTCCATTTTTTTTAATATCTTCACTATCATAATAACCATCTTTAAAATCAGCATCATTTCGTATAGCTTCTATTGTTACTTTATTAAATGCAATTGCCCAAGGTCTTGTGTAAGCAGTTGTAGCAAGTGGAATGATCATATCTGAAAATTCTGGATACTCTATAGCATAACATAATGCTTGCATACCACCCATTGAACCACCAATAATAGCTTTTACATGATATATATCTAAAGATTCAAGTAAGCTTTTTTGACCTTTTACTATATCACTTATAGTTAAAACAGGAAATTTCATACGATAAGGTTCATCACTATTTGGCATATTTGACATAGGGCCAGTAGAACCAAAACATGATCCTAAGTTATTTGAAGCAATTACAAAATATTCTGTAGTATCTATTGCTTTTCCATCACCTATTAGATTATCCCAATATCCTGGTTTTCTATCCCCTTCATAAATACCTGCTGCATGAGCTGATCCACTTAATGCATGCGTAATAACAATAACATTAGATTTATCTTTATTTAATTTACCATAAGTTTCATAAGCTATTTGATATGATTCTAATATACGCCCACTTTCTAAGTGAAGTGGTTCTGTAAATTTAGCAATTTTAGTATTAATTTGCAATGATTAACCTAATGCTTTCTCTAAATCTTCTATTAAGTCATTGGCATTTTCTAATCCAATACTAAGTCTAATAAGACCAGCATTAATACCAGATTCTTTTAGTTCATCATCATTTAATTGTTGATGAGTTGTCGATGCTGGATGTACAATTAGAGATTTACTATCTCCAATATTTACTACAACACTAAATATATCAGTTGCATCTACAATAGTTTTCGCAGTTTCTAAATCTGACACTTCAAAACTAAGAAGACCACTATATCCACCATTTAAATATTTTGTTGCTCGTTCATAATTATTATCAGATTTTAATCCAGGATAATTAACTTTAGATACTTTAGGATGAGATTCTAAAAATTGAGCAATTGTTAATGCACTACTACTATGTTGCTTCATTCTTAAACTAAGAGTTTCTAATCCTTGTATCATTAACCAAGAGTTAAATGGGCTAGGAGCAGCACCTAAATCTCTTAATACATTTAATAGTATTCTCATAATAAATGGAGGAAATGGTAATTCAGAGTAAACTAATCCATGATAAGATTCATCAGGAGTATTAAAATGATTATATCTTTTATTTCCCTTTATTTTTTCACCACTTGTTGCACTATCTACAATAATTCCACCAAGAGCTAGCCCTTGACCATTTGTATATTTACTTGTACTATGTACAACGATATCACAACCTAATTTTATAGGATTACATAACATTGGAGTAGCAACAGTATTGTCTACAACAGTAATAATATTTTTTCTATTTGCAATATTTACAATAGATTGAAAATCTGCAACTTGTAGATTTGGGTTTGATAATGATTCAAATAATATTAGTTTTGTTTTCTCATCAATTAAATCTTCTAAAGAGTTAGGATTTGATACATCAAATTTTCTAGTTTCAATTCCAAATCTTTTTATAGTATGATCTGTTAATGTAGAAGTTCCACCATAAACAGCAGATGCTACTAAGATATTATCACCAGCTTCACAAAGATTTACTATACATGAAAAAATAGCACTCATCCCACTTGCTGTTGCAATTGCGGCAACTCCACCCTCAAGCTCTGCAAATCTTTTTTCAAATATTGCAGAAGTAGGGTTCATTAGTCTTGTATAAATATTTCCTAACTCTTTTAATGCAAATAGATTTGCAGCATGTTCACTATCTCTAAACTCATAAGCTGTACTCATATAAATTGGAACAGCCATAGTTCCTTGTGTATCTTTTTCATATCCTGCGTGTAGTGCTATAGTTTCTGGTTGCATAAGTTTACTCTCTAATTTTAGTTTGTTATAAATTTATTAATATTTTATCTAATTAATTATTTATTTGAAGTTAAGTTGCTATTTCTTTTGTAGTTCTTAAAAATAAAATGTTATATATGGCCCAAGCTTAAATATAACATTTTATAATACACTTCGATTAATATTTATTATAAAGGTTTTTTTATTATGTTTGATTTTAGTGATGAGTTTTTATTCTCTGTTGTAGCTATTTTTATTGGTTTTATTTATGGTGTAATTGCTCAAAGAAAACAATTTTGTTTCAGTGGTGGTATTAAAGATTTAATATTATTTAAACATACCAGAAGAACTGCCTCATTAATTGTATCAATTACTACGGCAATTTTAGCTACACAATTAATATCTTATATATATGGTATTGATTTAAGTGAAACAAAATATTTTCTAAATATTAATTTTATTTTAATAGTTCTAGGAAGTATTATGTTTGGATATGGGATGATGATATCAGATGGGTGTAGTAGTAGGCATTTGATAAAAGTAGCACAAGGAGATAAAGATTCATTTTTTATTTTATTGTCTTTGGGTATCTTTTCATATTTGACATATTCTATTTTCTCAATATATAACTTCTCAATTTATTCTATAAAAATTATAGATATAACAACTGTGTCAAAAATATATGAGATACCTTTATATTTTATTACACCAATACTTTTATATTTATTATATAAAAATTTAAAAAAATGTATGAATTTTTTTCAAGTTATTGATGGTTTTATAATAGGACTTATAGTATCAATTGTTTGGTATATAAGTGCAGTACTATCTAAGGATTTTTTTGTTGATATATCAAATCAAAGTTTATCTTTTGTATACCCATTGGGAAAAATTATAGAATTTATTAAAAGTGGTTTTGAGGGGAGTTATTTGATATTTTCAGTACTAATAGTATTTGGTGTTATTTTAGGATCTTTTGTATCTTCAAGAGTAAATAAACAATATTCTAGAAAATTGATGTGTGATAATTCACAACAAAATCCACCATCACTATTTCATAAAGTTATTGGAGGTGCATTTATGGGAGTAGGTGGTATTTTAGCAGTTGGATGTACAGTAGGTGAAGGATTAAGTGGAGTTAGTACTTTGTCAATGGCATCTTTTATAGCCATAATAACAATCTATTTATCAGCATATATTACAGCAAAAAGAATGCATAAACATAACTCACTTGTTGCTTGTTTTGTTTTTGATTTTGAATGTAAAAAGAAAAATGTATAAAGCCTAAGCTTTATACATGATAGTTTGGTGCTTCATTTGTGATAGTTACATCATGTACATGTGACTCTTTTAGTCCTGCACTTGTGATTTCAACAAATTCAGCTGTTGCTTGAAAAGTTTCCATATCTTTACTTCCCAGATATCCCATAGAGCTTCTTAATCCACCAATAAATTGATGAATAATCTCTCTCATATAACCTTTGTATGGAACCATACCTTCAATACCTTCAGGTACTAACTTATCTGCTGCAGTTCCCTCTTGAAAATATCTATCAGTACTACCTTTTGTCATAGCACCAATTGATCCCATACCTCTGTATGATTTAAATTTTCTACCATGAGAAAGGATAACTTCACCTGGAGATTCTTCCGTACCAGCTAAGGCACTTCCCATCATAACACAACCTGCACCAACAGCAAGAGCTTTTGCTACATCTCCAGAGTATTTTATACCACCATCTGCAATGATAGGTACACCATATTTTGCACCCATTGTTGCACACTCATCAATTGCTGAAATTTGAGGAACACCTACACCTGCAACAATTCTAGTTGTACATATACTTCCTGGTCCAATTCCTACTTTAACTGCATCAGCTCCACATTTGATTAGTTCTTCTGTTGCTTCTTCAGTTGCTACATTTCCTGCAATTACATCGATATCTAACTCTTTTTTAATTGCAACAACAGTATCTAAAATACCTTTTGAATGACCATGAGCAGAATCTAAAACTAATACATCACAACCAGCATCTACAAGTGCTTTTGCACGATCAAGTTGACCCACACCAATAGCCGCACCTACAAGTAATCTACCTGCAGAATCTTTAGCTGCATTTGGATATTCAACTACTTTATTAATATCTTTTATAGTAATAAGACCTTTTAATTTTCCATTATCATCGATAATAGGAAGTTTCTCAATCTTATTTTTATGCATCTCAACAGAAGCTTCTTCAAGTGTAGTACCCTCTGCCCCAGTAATAAGTGGCATTTTAGTCATTACATCACCAGCAAGTTGAGAAAAATCAGTAACAAATCGCATATCTCTATTTGTTAAAATACCTAAAAGATTATTCTCATCATCAATTACAGGAACACCTGAAATTTTATATTCACACATTAAATTTTCAGCATCTTGTAATGTTTGAGAAGGAGATACAGAGATAGGATCTGTGATCATACCGCTTGTACTTTTTTTAACTTTACTTACTTGTTTGGCTTGAGTTTCAATATCCATATTTTTATGAATAATACCAATTCCACCAAGTCTAGCCATAGCAATAGCAGCTTGATACTCAGTAACTGTATCCATTGCTGCACTTACAAAAGGGATATTTAGTGTAATATTTTTAGTAAGTTTAGCTTTTAAATCAACCTCTTTTGGTAAAACAACTGATCTAGCTGGTACCAATAATACATCTTCAAATGTTAATGCTCTTTTTCTTATTCTCATATTTTATCCCTTTTATTTTTTATTATAGTTTACAGAATTTTCTAGGCTCATTGCCCCGTCAAATAGTGTTTGTTCATCATATTCTTTTCCAATTAATTGTAGACCTATTGGCATACCATTGTTATCAGAAGATACTGGAAGTGAAATTGCAGGAAGACCAGCAAGGTTTACAGAAATAGTATAAATATCACTTAGGTACATCTCTAAAGAAGATTTAAAACTTCCAAACTCAGGAGCAGTTGTAGGAGCAACTGGAGAAAGAATTAAATCTGCATCAGCAAAAATAGTTTCAAAATCATCTTTAATAAGATGTCTAACCTTTTGCGCTTTTATATAGTATGCATCATAATATCCACTGCTTAGTACAAAAGAACCTAACATAATTCTTTTTTGAACCTCTTTACCAAAACCTTCAGTTCTAGTTTTTAGATAAGTTTCAGAAAGGTTTTTACCTTCAACTCTATTTCCATATCTAATACCATCATATCTGCTTAAGTTTGCACTAGCTTCCGCAGTTGCAACTACATAATATGATGAAACATGTTTTTTTGTATCCATCATATTTTTGTGTACTATTCTATGTCCAGCTTTTTCAAGAGCTTTTACTGCTATATCAAAACCTTTTTTTATCTCATCACTTGCATCTTCAATAAAGTTATCTATAACAGCAATGGTTAGTTTTTTATCTTTATCTAAATTTTTAGATACTGGAGTGTAATCTATATTTGCACTTGTAGAATCTTTTGAATCATGTCCACTAATTATATCATATAAAATAGCAGCATCTTCTACATTTTGAGTGATAGGTCCACATTGATCAAGAGAAGATGAATAAGCTGCTATTCCATATCTTGAAACTCTTCCATAAGTTGGTTTCATCCCAACTACACCACAATATGCAGCAGGCTGTCTAATACTTCCTCCCGTATCAGTTCCTAATGCCGCAATTGCAAGACCACTAGCTACAGCAGCAGCACTTCCTCCTGAACTTCCACCAGGTACTTTACTATTATCCATAGGATTTAGTGTCTTCCCATAACAACTAGTGTCTGTAGTACTTCCCATGGCAAATTCATCCATGTTTGTTCTTCCAAATGGTGAAAGTCCTGCTTTTTCAAGGTTTTCTATAACTGTTGCATTGTATGGAGCAACATATCCTTTTAATATGTTACTACAACATGTTAAACTTTCACCTTTGACATTTATATTATCTTTTATAGCGATTGGTATACCTGCTGCTTTTATTGATAATCGGTTTGAAGTTAATTGCTCAACATAAGCACCTAACTCTTTGTTTTCATCTATCTTATTAGCTAACTCTTCTCTTAATGACTTTAGTTGTTCGTCATTTAAAGTTAATGCTTCTTTTAAAGTTACCAAATTTGCTCCTAATTTTGTTTAAATATCTAAATATTATATCTAATATTTACTAATAAGCTCTTTAATGGTAAACTTGAAATATGATAAAATTATATATACTACTATTTACAACATTTCTATTTGCAGAAGATGCTAATAATAAAGATTTTATAACAAAATATGAATATGGAAAAATGTTATATAACAATCCTAGAGGGATAAGTTGTGCAAAATGTCATGGAGATGATGCTAAAGGTATGATCATAGATACTTTTAAACATATAAGAAATAAAAAAGAGTATATATGCTCTTTGGCATCTACTGATATTACTAATATTTCATATGAAGATTTTAAAATAGTTATGGATCCAACTTTAAAGAAAAAAAAGAAAAAATTTGATAAAGATCAGGTATGCCAAAAACTTACTTATGGCAATAGTATGCCAACATATTTTTTAACACCAGAAGAGTTGAATTCGATACATTTTTATTTAGTAAATAGGAAAAATTATGAGTAGATCATATCTAATGGTTGCAGGTGATAAAAAAAATCACCTTTTAAAGTTATCCGATTTAAAATGTGATGTAGCAATGATAAATTTAGAAGATGGTGTCTTTAATAAAAAAGAAGCTTTAAATCTTATTTTTAGTATGTTTCACAAAAGTGGATTAAAATGTGTAAATAAAAAAGTAGTAGTAAGAATTAATCCTTTAAATGAAACTGGAATTGAAGAGATAAAAATAATAAATACCTTAAAACCAGATGCAATAAGAGTTTCAAAAATAAAAACAGAGGATGATGTTCATCTTTTATTAGATATGGTTGATAACGATATTGAGATACATTTATCTATAGAAACAAAAGAGGCTTTAGATAATTTAAGTAAATTAAAGATTAATAAACGAGTAACAACAGTATATTTAGGTATCTTAGATATGTTAGAATCATTAGATCTACCACAATCTTTAGTAAAATTAGATAATCCAACTATAGATTATATATTAAGTAAGTTTTTAATAGATAGTAAAATTGCTGGACTTAATCCAGTATCATTTACCTATCAAAATTATAAAAACACTAATGAGTTTGAAAAATGGTGCATAAAAGTAAACAGAATGGGATTTAATGCAAAAAGTTGCATAAGTCCAATGCAAGTAGATATAGTAAATAAAATTTTTACTATTAAAAAAGATGATATATCCAAAGCAAAATATATAAAAAAAATATTTGAAAATAACAAAAGAGATGGAATAACTGGATTTACTGATAAAGAATATGGCTTTATAGATGAACCAATATATAAAGATTCATTACTAATTTTAGAAAAAGTAGATAAAAATAACTAAAATTAAATTCTTTTAAGTTATATTATTATAAACTAAAAATTATATATAAATTTTAGTAAAAATAAGGTGGTAATATGTTTGGATTAGCGACACAAAGTGACTTAGATGTTTTAGATCAGTTTTTTAATCAATATATTGATTATACAAAAGGTAAAACAAATAAATTTAATTTCAATATGCAATCTGGTAATACGAATGTAAATAATCTACTAGAAAAATGGCAGAGAAAAGCTGAAGAAACTCAAGTTGATGTTCAAGCAGATATGAAAATTATTGGTGAAGTTGTTTTAACTATGGACAAAGTTGAGCAAGGTGTGTATGGATGTAGAATTCATGCAAATACTACTAATCCTATGTTAAATACTTTAAAACAAACAATAAATAAAATGCTAGAAAACTTGGATAATGATATTAAGCAACTTAAAACTGTTGTAGAATCTTACACATCTGATGACTTTAGAACTAAAATAAAAATAAATCCAAACCTAAAAGCAGATATGCTAGCAGTAATGGAGAGTGTAAACTTACTTGGTGATTCATTATCAAATAGTGCTAAATCAAACTTAGAAA
>CAZLZQ010000061.1:0-9755 GCA_964564065.1 uncultured Arcobacteraceae bacterium
AATTTATTCCTAAAAAATCAACTTTTAAAAATATTGACTTTATTTCGTCCATTCTCTTTAGCTTCACATAACGCTTCATCAGAACGAATTAATATATTATCTATAGTATCATTTTTAACCAACTTCGTTAATCCAATAGAGCAAGTAATACTACCAATTACTTTAAATAAAGTATTTTCAATCTCTTCTCTTAAACTATCAACTATTTTAAAGGCAGATTCAATATCAGAATTTGGAAGTGATAGAAAAAATTCTTCCCCTCCACATCTAGCAAAAATATATTTTTTTTCAATTTTATTTTGAATAGTTGTTGCAAATGTTATTAATGTTTCATCTTCAATTATATGTCCATAGTTATCATTAACTTTTTTAAAGAAATCTGAAAAGTATCTATAAAATAAATAGTATTTTTCTTCATTTTGTAAAAGAATTATAGATATTATTTTAAAAAAATTTGTTTATTGGAGTCTAATGAATCAAAATAGTATAAAATATTCTTTAATTTTTTGTTTATTGCTAGCATATAGCTACTATCATTTATCTCTGCACCATTTTCTACTAACATTTTTACAACATTTAAGTTATCTGAATCTACAGCATAACTCAAAGCTGTGTAACATTTTGTATCTTTTGCATTTATATTAACACCATATGATAATAATGTATGAATTGAATTTTGATCATTATTTTGAGAACAAGACATTAATAGAGAAAAACCTTTTTGATCTTTAGTATTAACATCTGCTCCGTTTTGAAGTAAAGCCTCTATATTTATCATAGATCACTCTGTTATATCGATTAGATTGAAAGTTTAATTAAAAACTTTCTACCATTGCCTTAGCAGCAGCTTTTCCATCAGCAGCAGCACGAACAGCTAAATCTGCACCTCTTACACTATCACCACCTGAATATATTTTTGGATTAGAAGATTGAAATTTATCATTAACTTTTATACCGTTCCATTTATCTAGTTCTAAATTAGAATCAACTAAAAATTTTGGTAATTCTTGATCAAAGCCAAGAGCAAGAATAACAATATCAGCCTCTTCCAAATAATCACTACCTTCAATTATCTGAACACTTTGTCTTCCCGTTTCATCCGCTTCACTCATTTGAGTTTTTAACAAATTTATACCATTAGATACAATTGATTTAGGTGATACATTAAATATAAATTCAACACCCTCTTCTTTAGAGTTTACAACCTCTTTTTTAGATCCTGGCATATTTACTTCATCTCTTCTATAAAGACATTTTACTGTTGATGCTCCCTCTCTTACAGATGTTCTTACACAATCCATAGCAGTATCTCCACCACCAATTACAACAACTCTTTTATCTTTTACATCAATAAAGTTTTCAACTTTTTCATCAAAATTTCTCTTTTGAATTGCAGTTAGAAAATCCATTGAAAGATGAACATTAGAATTCTTTTCACCATCTAAACCAGGATATTTACCTTTTGTAGCACCTATTCCTATAAAAACAGCATCATTCTCTTTTTCTAAATCTTCAAAAGATTTATCTTTCCCTATTTCACAATTAGTTACAAGTGTCATTCCTGCTTCAATTAACCAATCAATTCTTCTTTGAACTCTATGTTTTTCTAACTTAAACCCAGGTATTCCATATGTTAAAAGACCACCAGCTTTATTGGCTCTTTCATACATAATTACATCAACACCTTCACGAAGTAAAAAAGTAGCTACACTAATTCCAGCAGGTCCAGAACCTATTATTGCTACTTTTTTACCAATTTTATCTTTTGAAAACTTAGGTTTTAAACCATTTTCAAATCCTGTTTCACTAATATGAGTTTCAACAGAACCAATTGTTATTGCACCATGAGTATCATTTAAAGTACAATCACCTTCGCATAAAACATCTTGAGGACAAATTCTTCCAAGAATCTCTGGAAATGGTGAAGTTTCATTCGATATGTTAAAAGCTAATTCAATATCATTATCTGCAGTTTGTTTAAGCCATGCAGGAATAATATTGTGTAAAGGACATTTGTTATGACAATATGGATCACCACACCCTATACATCTATCAGATTGTTCGCTTGCTTTATTTTTATCAAATACTGTATAAACTTCTTTAAAGTCTTTTATTCTCTCCATAACCCCTCTTTTAACTGGGTTAGCTCTATCAATCTTTGTAAAATTTAACATATCTTAATCTCCCTCATCTGGGTTAAGTGGTAACACTTTCATATCTTTTGGTTTTACCATCCAGAAGTTTCTTATTTCTGATCTAAAATGATCTAATATATTTTGTGCCTTTTCTGATTGAGTATGAGATACATAATCTTTTAAAAGATTTTTCAAATAAATTCTCTCTAACTCTGTATCATCAGTATCAATTCTTAATGCTTCAATAAGCTCTTGGTTCATATTGTCAATAAATTCTCTTTTATCATCATAGATAAAAGCTAATCCACCAGTCATACCAGCTCCAAAATTAATACCTGTTTTACCTAAAATAACAACAATACCACCTGTCATATATTCACATGGAGAATCACCAGTACCCTCAACAACAGCTATAGTTCCTGAGTTTCTAACTGCAAATCTTTCACCCACAGAAGCTCTTACATAAAGTTTTCCACCAGTTGCACCATATAAACATGTATTTCCAGCACCTGCATAATCACTACCTTGAAGAAGTGGATTTACAATAATTTTTCCTCCACTCATACCTTTTCCAACATAATCATTTGCTACACCTGAAAGATTCATAGTGATACCACGACTTAAAAATGTTCCAAATGATTGACCAGAAACACCTGTAAGATTATATGTAATTGTATCATCAGGTAATCCTGCATCACCATATAATCTTGCGATTTCACCTGATTCTAAAGTACCAAAACTTCTATCAAGATTTGATATCTCTGTATTTATTACGATAGGTTTTGAAGGATCTTTAATAGCTGGCATAACTTGCTTTAATAGTTTATGTGAATTCTCATTTTTATCATATGGTTCATTAAATTCTTGCTGACAAGTATCTATACCATCTATTTTTCTTAAAATATTTTGGAAATCAAACTTTTGAGCAAATTCATCATCTAAAACTTTAAGTAGATCACTACGACCAACAATATCTTCCATTTTTGAGTAACCTAATGTTGCCAAAATCTCTCGAACATCTTGTGCTAAAAATTCAAAATATGATATTAGTCTTTCAACTGTACCACTAAACTTTTCTCTCAAATCTTCATCTTGAGTAGCAACACCAACACTACACTTATTTGTATGACAAATTCTAAGTATTTTACAACCAAGAAGAGTAAGAACAGATGTTCCAAAAGCATATGATTCTGCACCAAGCATTGCTGCTTTTATAACATCAATACCAGTTTTAAGTCCACCATCAGTTTGTAGATGAACCATACCTCTTAAATGATTTGCTTTTAGCGAATTATGTGCTTCACTAAGACCAAGTTCCCAAGCATTACCTGTATGTTTTATAGATGTTAAAGGCGCAGCTCCTGTTCCACCATCAGCCCCACTAATAATAATTTTATCTGCATACGCTTTAGCAACACCAGCAGCAATAGTCCCAACACCAACTGTAGATACAAGTTTTACTGCAATTTTAGCTTTTGGATTGATTTGTTTAAGATCAAAAATTAATTGGGCTAAATCCTCAATAGAATAAATATCATGATGAGGAGGTGGTGATATAAGAGTTACTCCTGGTGTAGTATGTCTTAAAGTTGCAATCATATGAGTAACTTTTGCACCTGGAAGTTGTCCACCTTCACCTGGTTTTGCACCTTGTGCTAGTTTGATCTGTAACTCTTCACAGTTTACTAAATAACCTGGAGTTACACCAAATCTACCTGATGCAACCTGTTTTATCTTAGAGTTTTTAAGTGTATTAAATCTTTTTGGATCTTCTCCACCCTCTCCTGAATTTGATTGAGCTCCGATTGTATTCATTGCTACTGCTATTGATTCATGAGCTTCTACAGAAATAGAACCACAACTCATAGCTGCAGCTGCAAATCTTTTGAAAATCTCACTTTTATCTTCAACTTCATCAATAGATATAGATTTTTTGTCACTATTAAAGTCAAAGAAATCTCTTATAAATTTTTTATCTCTACCCTCAATTAAATTTTTTAATCCTTTAAAATCATGAATAGATTCATTTTCACTTGGGTTTTTATTATGCATCGCTTTAGTAATAGCAGGAGAATAATCATGATACTCTGAACCATCAAGGTATTTATAAAATCCACCCATCTCTAAAGGAAACATTGATTTATCATTGTAGTATGCATCAAAATGTGAAGTTTCTATTCTTTTTTCAATATCTTCATACCCCAAACCAGCTAAATCACTATTTGCATGAGTAAAACACTCAGCACAAATTTCATCACTTAAACCTAATACATCAAATAATGATGAGTTTCTATATGATGCCATTGTTGCAATACCCATTTTTGACATAATTTTAAGAAGCCCAGCACCAATTGCTTTTGTACTATTTTTTAGTTTTTGTTGTAAACCTAGAGTTGATATATTTTTTCTTTCATAAAAAGAAACAATTGATGCATACATCATGTAAGGATATATAACAGTTGCCCCAAATGCAAACATAACTGCTGCACTATGTGGATCATAAATTTCTGAAGAAGCCAAAACAATAGAAACTTTTTTTGCTATCTTATCTTTTACTAACTGATGATTTACATATCCAACAGCCATTGCTGCTGGTATTATTTTAGATTTATTATCTATTGATCTATCATCTAAGATAACAACACTTACATTTTCATTTTCAATTGCATTTTTAACATTTGCATATAATGTAACCAATGCCTCTTTTAAGTTTGTTGTAAATGTTGTACTAAAAGTTTTATTGATAAAATCTTCATCATATCTTGGAGAATTTTTATCTCCAAAACTTAACATAACATCAAATTTTTCTTTCATAAGAACTGGTGATGCAGCTTTTAATCTCTTTGAATTATGTTCATTCTCTTCAAGTATATTATATGTATGACCTATACCTGTATTTAAACTCATAACTATTTTTTCTCTATATGGATCAATTGGAGGATTTGTTACTTGTGCAAATTTTTGTCTAAAAAAATCTGTAAAATTTCTATGTTTTTTTGAAAAACATGCTAAAGGTGTATCATCACCCATAGAACCAGTTGGTTCTTTTGCTTCATCAGCCATAGGAATAATCATCTGATCTAATGTTTCATAAGTAATATTTGCGTACTTTTGTCTACTTGTTATATCATCAAATTTATAATCACTTAAATCAACAAAAGCATCTTCTATATACTCTTGAAGATATTGCATATTTGAAGTAAGCCATTTTTCATAATTTTGTGAAGATTTTAGATAGTCATTAATATCATCATTTTTAAGTATTGTTCCATTTTTAAGATCTATACCTATCATCTGACCACTTTGTAATCTACCTCTATCTATAATATCTTCTTCTGGAAATATTACTACACCATATTCACTTGTGATAAATAGTCTATCATCTTTAGTTCTAAAATATTTTGATGGTCTTAAACCATTTCTATCTATAACACAACCAATATGTCTACCATCTGTTAAACTAACAGCAGCAGGACCATCCCATGCTTCAAATCTTATCGCACAATATTCATAAAATGCTCTAAGTTCACTATCCATGTATGGTGCATTTTGCCAAGGTGCTGGAACTAAACTTCTTGCAGCCTTAAAGAAATCCATACCGTTTAGGATTAAAAATTCAAACATATTATCTAAAGAAGCGCTATCTGAACCACCTTGTTGTAATAGTGGGAAAATTCTATCTAACTCTTCTGGTGTAAATATTTCTGATTCAATTGCTTGCATTTTAACTTCTACATTAAATCGATTTGCTTCAATAGAGTTAATCTCACCATTATGAGCAATTCCTCTAAATGGTTGAGCAAGTCTCCATTTTGGAAGTGTATTTGTAGAAAATCTTTGATGAAATAAAGCAAATGATATTTTAAAATCTTCATCTTGTAAATCAATATAAAATTGCTTAATTGTTGTAGGCATAACAAGCCCTTTATAAGCAATAACTGTAGATGAAAATGTAGGAATATAAAAATCTTCCTCATCTTTTAATGCATGTTCTGATTCTTTTCTTGCAAGATATAACATGGCATCAAATCTTTTTGATGACACCAAAGTATTTGGTACAACAAAAACTTGTGTTATATTTGGTAAAATTGATAAAGCCTGTGCACCTAGAGCCTCTGTATCTACTGGAACTTTTCTATCTAAAATAACTTTTAAATCATTTTTTTCACAAAAATTCTTAAAAGTTTCTATTTGATTTGTTGTTTTAGAAAAAATCATCGCAATTGCATATTGCTTTGGAAGGTCCACGCCCTCTTCTAGTGCAACTTTTCTCATAAATTGATCAGGAATTGATAGTAGTAATCCACTACCATCTCCACTTTTACCATCGGCACCAACAGCGCCTCTATGCATCATTCTCTCTAAAGATGTTATAGCATCCTCTAAATTTTGATGTGTTTGTTTATTTTTTAAGTGAGCAAGTAAACCAAACCCACAGTTGTCTTTAAAAGAAGTTAATTTATCTAAGTTACAACCCATTGTTTTCCTTTATAATTTAGTCTCTATAAATTTTTAACATTATTGCTATTATTCTATCCAAAGTTAATTTAAAATGGTGTTAAATGAAAAACAATATATAACTAATTAATTTTTAGCTATTATTCTGTAAAATATAAATAAACTTTGGAGTTACATATGAATAAATTTTTATTGATCTCTTTTATTATACTCAATGTATTTGCAAATGATGCACTTATGAATGATGATGATAAAGATATGATTATAAATAAATATGATAAATGTCCAAATACTCCTGATGGAGTATGTGTAGATAAAAATGGTTGCACAAAGATGATAAAAAGAGTTATAAATTTTAAACCATCAGCATCAACTATTGATGAAAATTCAACAATTAAAGCAGAAAGTATTATTGAAATTGCTCAAGAATGTTTTGGATACAACATCGTAATATCAGGACATACAGATTCTATATATGATTCAAATTATAATCTCAATTTATCAAAAAAAAGATCACAAAATATAGAAAAACTTTTCTATATAAATGGAATAAAAACTACTAGAATAAAAACTAACTGGTTTGGGGAAACACAACCAATTGCTACAAATGTTACTAAAGAGGGCAGAAAACTAAATAGAAGAGTTGAAATCACATTTAAATAATTATATTTTCAACTCTTTGTATCGTTAAGTAACACAAATTATAAGATGCTTCAAAATGTAACACAAACTAAATTCATTTACAAATCATATAAAATATTAAAAATACTATTAAAGAATATTTAGTTAGTATGTTGCTAGTAATGTATGAAAATCATATATTCTATTTAAAATAATTGAATAATGAAGGGGAAAATATGTCTTTAATGAAAGCACCTGAAAATACTCCAGTATGGGTAGATACAGCAAGATGTAAAGCTTGTGATATTTGTGTATCAGTTTGTCCAGCTGGTGTACTTTCAATGAAACAAGAACCAACATCAACTTTAGGAGCGATGATTAGTATCGAGCATCCAGAGTCTTGTATTGGTTGTAATGACTGTGAATTAACATGTCCAGATTTTGCTATCTATGTAGCTGATAAAAAAACAGACGGATTTAAATTTGCTAAGTTAACTGATGAAGCAAAAGCTAGACAAGTAGTTATTGCAGAAAATAACTATAGATTACCTGAGAATTACGGTAAATAAGGAGAATATGAATGGCAACTAGAGAAATAATATCTACTGGTAATGAATTATCGGCTATCGCAGCTGTAGATGCAGGTTGTGAGTTTTTTGGAGGATATCCATTAACACCATCAAGTGAAGTTATGCATGTTATATCTGATCTATTACCTGCAAAAGGTGGAGCAGCTATACAAATGGAAGATGAGATAGCAGGTATCTGTTGTGTTATTGGTGCTTCTATGTCAGGTGTTAGAGCTTTAACAGCAACATCAGGTCCTGGAGTATCTTTAAAAGCAGAAAACTTAGGTCTTGCACAAATGGCAGAAACTCCACTAGTACTTGTGAATGTTATGAGAGGTGGTCCATCAACTGGTCTACCAACAAGAGTATCTCAAGGTGATGTTCTTCAAGCAAAGAACCCATCTCATGGAGATTATAAATCAATCACATTATGTGCAGGTTCACTAGCTGAATGTTATACTGAAGTTGTTCGTGCGTTTAATTTAGCTGATAGATTTATGCAACCTGTTATTGTACTTACAGATGAAACACTAGGTCATATGCATGGTAAAGCTATTCTTCCAACATTAGAAGATGTTAAAGCAGGAATTGTTCCAAGAAAAACTTTTGACGGTGCTCCTGAAGATTATTTCCCATACGAATGTGGTCCTACAGATCCAGCAGTATTAAATCCAATGTTTACAGGTTATAGATACCACTACACTGGACTACATCATGATAAAAACGGTTTCCCAACTGAAGAGATTAATACATGTAGAAAACTAATCCAAAGATTAGAAGATAAAGTTGAAGCACATAAAGATGAAATTGAATTAAATGAAGAGTTTATGATGGATGATGCAGATGTTATGATTATTGCATATGGATCAGTTTCACTTGCAGCTAAAGAAGCTATTAGAGATCTTAGAAAAGACGGTATTAAAGCTGGTTTATTTAGACCAATCACTTTATGGCCATCACCAGATAAAAAAATCAAAGAATATACTGATAAAATCAAAAATGTACTTTGTGTAGAGTTAAATATTGCACAATATACTGCAGAAGTAGAAAGAGTTTCTGGAAGAATCGGAGAAATAGAAGGTCTTTACAAAGTAAATGGTAGAGCTATATCTCCTGCTGAGATTGTAGCAAAAGTTAAGGAGGTATTCTAAAATGGCATTTAATTACGATAAATACTTAAGACTTGAAAAAATGCCAACACTATGGTGTTGGGGATGTGGTGATGGAGTTATTCTTAAAGCTACAATTAGAGCTATTGATAAAATGGGTTGGGATCAAAACGATGTTTGTGTTGTTTCTGGTATTGGATGTTCAGGAAGATTTTCTTCTTATGTAGATTTTAATACAGTACATACTACTCATGGTAGAACTGTTGCTTATGCAACTGGTATAAAACTAGCTAATCCTGACAAACATGTAATTTGTGTTGCTGGTGATGGTGATGCACTTGCTATTGGTGGAAATCATACAATTCATGCTTGTAGAAGAAATATTGATATTAACTTTATTATTATAAATAACTTTATCTATGGTTTAACAAATTCACAAACATCTCCTACTACTCCTCAAGGTATGTGGACTGTTTCTCAAAAAGCTGGTAATATTGATCCAACTTTTGACGCTTGTAATTTAGCTATAGCTTCTGGAGCATCTTGGGTTGGAAGAGAAACAATGCTTGATCCTAAGAAATTAGAAAGATTAATCATAAAAGGTTTTGAACATAGAGGTTTCTCTTTTATTGAAGTACTTTCAAATTGTCACATTAATCTTGGTAGAAAAAATAAAATGGCTTCTGCTATGGAAAACTTAGAGTGGATTGATTCAATTACTATGGCAAAAGCTAAGTATGATAAATTAAGTGAAGAAGAGCAATTAAATTTACTTCCTTTAGGTGTATTAAAACATGATACTGAAGCTAGAGAATACTGTGATATGTATCAAGATATTAAAGATGCACATCAAGGTAAAAGAG
>CAZLZQ010000062.1:0-9599 GCA_964564065.1 uncultured Arcobacteraceae bacterium
AGCTAAAAAGAGGTTTCAGAAGAAGCTTCACTAAAGTTAGAATTACTAAAATAGCAGCATAAGGAATATAATATGGCTCACAAGAAAGGTCAAGGTAGTACTAATAATAATAGAGACTCAGCTGGTAGAAGACTAGGAGTTAAAAAGTATGGTGGTGAAACAGTTGTTGCTGGAAATATCATTATCAGACAAAGAGGAACAAAAGTACATGTTGGTGCTAATGTTGGAATAGGGAAAGATCATACAATATACTCATTAATTGATGGTGTTGTTAAATTTGAACAAAAAGATAAAAAAAGAAAAAAAGTTTCAGTTTACGCTTCATAAGTTGTAAATAAATTTGAATTTTAAAGCACTGTAGCAATTTGCTATAGTGCTTTTTTTTTATAAAAAAAGTGGAATATAAAGTGATAAATAATAAGTAATTTATTAATTATTTATTATTTATTATAATTTAATTAATTTAAAGCAGGAGTTTTAAAATGTTTGTAGATAGTGCTAGTTTTACTATAAAATCGGGTCGAGGTGGTCCAGGATGTGTTTCATTTAGAAAAGAAAAATTTGTTGTAAAAGGTGGACCTGATGGTGGTGATGGTGGAAGAGGTGGAAATATTTACTTTCAAGTAAATAATAATACAGATACATTATCATGGTTTAAGGGTAGACATAATATAAAAGCTTCAAATGGACAACCAGGTACAAGTAGAAGATGTACTGGAAGATCTGCAGAGAGTATAATATTAAGAGTACCACCTGGAACGCAAGTAATTGATGAAGATACGCAAGAGGTTATTATGGACCTTTTAGAAGAGGGTGAACCTGTTTTATTTTTAGAAGGTGGAAAAGGTGGAATGGGTAATTATCACTTTAAAAACTCTAGAAATCAAACTCCAACATATGCTCAACCAGGTCTTGCAGGGATTGAAAAAGAGATTAGATTAGAGCTTAAGTTAATAGCAGATGTTGGACTTGTTGGATATCCAAATGTTGGTAAATCAACATTGATTTCAACTATTTCTAATGCTAGACCACAAGTTGCAAATTATGAATTTACAACATTAACACCAAAATTAGGTGTTGTTGAGGTTGGAGAATATAACTCTTTTGTTGCAGCTGATATCCCTGGTATCATAGAAGGTGCTTCAGATGGTAGAGGTTTAGGTATTGAATTTTTAAAACATATTGAGAGAACTAAAACATTATTATATATGATTGATGTTTCAAACTATAGAGATATGTTAGAACAATACAATGTGTTAAAAGAGGAAGTTAAAAAGTTCTCACCAGAATTGGCCTCAAGAAGATTTGCAATAGCATTGTCTAAAATAGATGCAGTTAGTTTTGAAGAATCAAATGAGATGGCAAAACAATTTATTAAAGATATAGGTTTAGAATTAAGTGATAAAAATAATTTTTCATTTGATAAAGATAAAGATTATTTTTTACAAGATTTAACATATACAAAGTATAATGAAGCGTTACCATATTTTGTATTACCAATATCATCGGCAACACATGATAATATTAATGGTATTAAATATGCATTATATGATCTAATAAGTATGGAAAAATGCAACGATTAGTTTTAAAAGTTGGAAGTGCCGTTTTAACACAAAATGGTAAGATTGCACATAAAAGATTAGATAAATTAGTAGAGTTTATTGTTGATTTAAAAGAAAAATATGAGGTTATTCTAGTAAGTTCAGGTGCTGTTGCAGCAGGTTATACTATTTTACAACTAGATAAAAATGATATTGAAAATAAACAAGCATTAGCTTCTATTGGTCAGCCTTTACTGATAAATACATATTCAACTGAGTTTAAAAAGTATGATATAGTATGTTCACAAGTTTTACTAGAAGCATCTATTTTTGAAGATAAAAATAGATTATTGCATGCAAAAAAAGCGATAGAGAATTTACTTAAATGTAATGTTGTTCCAATTATAAATGAAAATGATGTAACAGCAGTAGAAGAGCTTGTATTTGGAGATAACGACCAATTAGCGGCATATGTTACTCATCATTTTAATGTAGATTTATTGACAATACTTACAGATATTGATGGATATTATGATCTTAATCCACATATGAATACAAATGCAAAATTACAAAAATTTGTAACAAAAATATCTACAAGTGAATTAAATGCAACACATAGTGCAAATAGTGAATTTGCGACAGGTGGAATAGTTACAAAATTAAAAGCGGCAGATTTTTTAATGAAAAATAATAAAAATATGTTTTTAACAAGTGGATTTAATTTAGAATATGCAAGGGATTATTTGTTAAATTCAGAACACACATTAGGTACTATTTTCAAGGGAAATTAAATGCGAATTATATTTATGGGTACACCAGATTATGCAACTGTAATATTTGAAAAAATGTTAGAAAATAATTATGAAATTATTGCATTATATACTCAACCAGATAAACCAGTTGGTAGAAAACAAATTTTAACACCTCCACATATAAAACAATTTATATTAGATAATGGACTAAGTTTACCTATTTATCAACCAATTACACTAAAAGAGAAAGTAGTTTATGAAAATATAAAAAAGCTAGATCCTGATATTATAATAGTAGCGGCATATGGTCAAATTCTACCTAAAGATATTTTAGATATTGCTCCATGTATTAACTTACATGCGTCATTATTGCCAAGATATAGAGGAGCTAGTCCTATACAGCAGTCAATTTTAAATAATGATAAATATACCGGTGTAACAGCTATGTTTATGGATGTTGGATTAGATAGTGGTGATATATTAGGATTAAAGTATTTAGAGATTGAAAAAGATATGGTAGTATCAGAGTTATTTGATAGTTTATCTGATGTAGCTGCTTCTTTAACTATCGAAGTATTAGAAGAATTTAAATATATAAAACCAAAAAAACAAAATCTAACTTTGGTTTCCCATTGTGGTAAAGTTAAAAAAAGTGATGGTTTAGTAGATTTTAATGATTCGGAATTATTTTATAATAAGTATCGAGCGTATAAATCATGGCCAGATATTTATTTAGAATCAAATTTGAAAATTAAAGATTGTATGTTAGAAGAAAGTGAAACTATTAATAATGAAGGTGAAATTATTGATATTGCTAAAACAAGTATACTAGTAGGTTGTACTAAAGGTTCAATTAGAATTTTTAAAGTTCAACCATCATCAAAAAAAGAGATGAATGTAGTAGATTATATCAGAGGAAAGAGATTAGAAATTGGAGATAATTTATCTTAATGAGGTTGATTCAACCCATACTTATTTAAAAAATTATATTAAAAATAATAGTTATAAAAGTCCTATTGCAGTAGTTACTCAAAATCAGACAGATGGAATAGGAAGTAGATCTAATAGTTGGGAAGGGTTAAAGGGAAATCTTTTTTTCTCTTTTGCAATAGATAAGTTAATGTTACCAAGTGATTTACCAATACAATCAAGTTCAATATATTTTAGTTATATTCTAAGAGATGTTTTAGAATCAGTAGGCTCTAAAATTTGGTTAAAGTGGCCTAATGATTTTTATATCGAAAATAAAAAGATTGGAGGAACAATAACAAATTTAAGTAATAATATTTTTTTTTGTGGAATAGGTTTAAATTTAAAGTATGTTAATAATAATTTTGGATATTTAGATATAGAATTTGATATAAAAAAATATTTAAATTTATATTTTGATAAACTAGAAAGTAAAATATCATGGAAGCAAATCTTTAGTAAATATTCGCTAGAATTTGAAAAGAGTAGACAGATGGAAACAACCATCAATAATCAAAAAAAATCGTTAGAACACTCAATATTAAATGGTGATGGTTCAATATTTATAGATAATAAAAAGGTATTTAGTTTAAGATGACTCAAGTAATAACTATTGCAAATCAAAAAGGTGGAGTAGGTAAAACTACAACAGCTGTTAATCTAAGTGCCGCATTAGCACTAGAAGGTAAAAAAGTTTTACTAATAGACGCAGATCCACAATCAAATGCAACAACAAGTCTAGGATTTCATAGAGATTCATATGAGTACAATTTATACCATGTGATGTTAGGTACAAAAGAGCTAAATGATATTATATTAGAAGTAAAAACAATAGAAAATCTTTATGTTGCTCCATCTAATATTGGATTAGTAGGTATAGAAAAAGAATTTTATAAAAATACCAAAGATAGAGAATTGGTATTAAAAAGAAGAATTGATCCAATTAAAAATGATTATGATTTTATAATTATCGATTCTCCACCAGCTCTTGGACCTTTAACAATAAATACATTAAGTGCTGCAAATTCTGTTTTAATCCCAATTCAGTGCGAGTTTTTTGCATTAGAAGGTTTGGCTCAGCTATTAAATACTATTAAATTAATAAGACAAACGATTAATAGACAGCTTGAGATTAAAGGTTTTTTACCAACAATGTATAGTGGACAAAATAATTTGTCAAAGCAGGTTTTTGCAGACTTAGCAAAACATTTTGAAAATAAGTTATTTAAACTAGATAAAGATTCATATGTTGTAATACCAAGAAATATAAAGTTAGCAGAATCTCCTAGTTTTGGAAAGCCAATTATGCTTTATGATGCAAAATCTAGTGGAACTAAAGCATATATGCGTTTAGCAAAATCGATACTAAAGTAGAGGGAGTTATTTATGGCATTAGGTAGAGGACTTGGTGAATTATTGGGTGAAATTGAAACAGCATATGAAAGTGGAAATACGAGCAATAACGATCTGTTAGAAATAGAGATTGACAAAATAAAATTAAATCCATATCAACCAAGAAAAATATTTAATGATCAAAAACTTCAAGAATTAAGTGATTCAATAAAAACAAATGGACTTCTGCAACCAATAGTTGTGACACGAGATGCAGATAAATTTTTATTAATAGCAGGTGAGCGTAGGTTGAAAGCTAGTTTACTAGCAGATAAAACTACGATAAAAGCTCTTGTTCTAGATGTGGAAGATTCAAAATTAAGAGAATTAGCTTTAATTGAAAATATTCAAAGAGATGATTTAAATATAATTGAAATAGCTTACTCATATGCGGGTTTAATAAATGATCATAATATTACTCATGAAGAGTTGGCAAAGTTAGTTTCAAAAAGTAGAAGTAGTATTACAAATGTGTTACGATTATTAACACTTAGTAGTTTAGTTCAAAAGTTAATTGGAAGTGGTAAAATCACTTTAGGTCATGCGAAACTTTTAGTTGGATTAACAGAAGATAATCAAAAAATTGTAGCAGATTCTATTATTGGTCAAAAATTAAGTGTTAGAGAAACTGAGTTATTAGTAAAAAAATTAAAAAATGATATTAAATCTTCGACTAATAAAAATCTAATAAATGATCAAAAAAGCCAATTTAATTACGATTCACTTAATGATCTAACTGAAGAATTAAAATCAAATAATTTAGATGTAAAAATTGATAAAAATTACTTTAAAATAAAAATAAATTCACAAGAAGATATAGAAAATATAACCAAATACTTTCAAAATTCATAATCTATATCTTATAATCTTCTTTAATAAAAATTATAGGTTTCTTTTGATATAATTTGTTCAAGTTTTAGTGTAACTAAACTGTAAAAATTGTATGGAGAAATAAATGTTAGACATAAGTCCAATATTGCTACTTAGTTCAGGTATTATATTTTTGTTAGTGCTTGCTAGACTGAATAGCTGTCTTTACAAGCCTTTATTTAAGCACATGGATGATAGAGACAATCAGATTAAATCTGATATAGAAAATGCTAAAAACAATGGTGCTGATGTAGATGGGATGCTTGAGGAAGCAAATAATATAATTGCTCAAGCAAAGAAAGAAGCTATTTCAATTCGTGAAAAAGCTAAATTAGATGCTATGAATGTTTCTAATGTTAAACTTACTGACTTTAAAGCTAAGATAGAAGAAAATTATACTTCTTTTCTTACTTCTTTAGGTGAAGAAAGAATTACATTAGAAAAAACATTAGCTTCTCAGATGCCTCAATTTAAAGAAGGCTTAAAAGCTAAGCTTAGCTCAATATAAGGTGGTGAAAGTATGAAGAAAATTTTATTTGCACTGTCTGTAGTTGTGCCGTTATCTTTATTTGCAAATGATGCAAATGTTGAAACTGATATATTAGAAAGAACTGTTAACTTTTTTATCTTTGTAGCGATAATTTATTATCTACTTGCTGATAAAGTTAAAACTTTTTTTGCTGATAGAACAAAATCTATCCAAGCTGATTTGGACAAAGTTCAAGATTTACTAAAAGCTTCTGAAAAAAGAGTTGCTGATGCAAAACTTGAGATAGAAAATGCAAAAAAAGTTGCTGAAGAGTTAGTTGAATCTGCTAATAGTGATGTTGATGCAATAAAGAAAAAAGTAGAAGTTGCTTTAGAGCAAGAGATTACTTATCTTTCAAAAAGTTTTGATGAAAAAACAGAACTAGAGACAAGAAAAGTTAAAAAAGAAGTGGTTCAGAATGTTCTTAACCAATTATTAAGTAATGAAAATATTGAATTATCTCAAAATGAGTTAACAAATATTATCACTAAAAAGGTTGCTTAGATGATTGATTTAGTAGCAAAAAGATATGTAAAAGCATTGATGTCAGATACTGACACTAATAGCTTAACATCTATTTTTAATGAATTAAATATTATTTTACCTGTTTATTCAGATGAAAAGTTTTTATTAATTATTGCATCAACTGATGTTTCTATTGATAAAAAGGTTGAATTGATATTATCATTTGTTGATAATGCTAGTGAGATAATAAAAAACTTAATTAAATTATTAGGTGAAAAAAAACGATTAGATATTATCCCTTCAATAGTTAGTATATTAAAAAGTGAATTGGCTGTTTTAAATAATTCTTATACTGGTATAATTTATACAAGTGTAAAATTAGATGATTCAGAAGTTGAAAAATTAGCTTCTCAATTTGCAACTAAATATAATGTAAGTTTAGCACTTACTCAAAATGTATGTGATTATGATGGTATAAAAGTAGATATTGATGGACTAGGTGTTGAGATTAGTTTTTCTAAAGAAAGATTAAAATCACAAATGATAGATCATATTTTAAAAGCAGTTTAGAGACCACAACGTAGTCTTAATTTATAAAATTAAAGGAGAAATTGAATGAGTACAAAAATTCAAGCTGATGAAATCAGTTCTATAATAAAAGAAAGAATTGATAATTTTGAATTAAATGTAGATATCAATGAAACAGGTAAAATCATCTCTTTTGCAGATGGTATTGCAAAAGTTTATGGGTTGAATAATGTTATGGCTGGTGAGATAGTTGAGTTTGAAAATGGTGCAAGAGGTATTGCATCAAACTTAGAAGAATCAGCAGTTGGTATTGTAATATTAGGTTCAAGCGAAGGACTAAGAGAAGGTACAAGTTGTAAAAGACTTGGTGAGCTTTTAGAGATTCCAGTTGGACCAAATACTTTAGGTAGAGTTGTAAATGCACTTGGTGAACCAGTTGATGGTAAAGGTGTTATAGAAGCAACAGAAAAAAGACTTTTAGAAGATAAAGCACCAGGGATTATGGCTAGAAAATCTGTTCATGAACCATTACAAACTGGTATTAAAGCTATTGATGCACTTGTACCAATTGGTAGAGGTCAAAGAGAGCTTATTATTGGTGATAGACAAACTGGTAAAACAACAGTTGCAATTGATGCTATTATCAATCAAAAAGGTCAAGATGTAAAATGTATCTATGTTGCAATAGGTCAAAAAGCATCTACTGTTGCTAATGTTGTTGGAGCTTTAGAAGCTGCTGGTGCAATGGAATATACAACTATAGTTGCTGCAAATGCATCTGAATCTTCTGCTCTTCAATTTTTAGCACCATATGCTGGTGTTGCAATGGGTGAGTATTTTAGAGATAATGGTCAACATTGTTTAATCGTTTATGATGATTTATCTAAACATGCTGTTGCATATAGAGAGATGTCATTATTATTACGAAGACCTCCGGGTAGAGAAGCATATCCAGGTGATGTTTTTTATCTTCACTCAAGATTATTAGAAAGAGCAGCTAAAGTTAATGATGATTTAGGTGGTGGTTCTCTTACTGCTTTACCTATTATTGAAACTCAAGCTGGTGATGTTGCTGCGTATATTCCAACAAATGTAATTTCAATTACAGATGGTCAAATATTCTTAGAAACAGATCTTTTCAACTCGGGTATTAGACCAGCTATTAATGTAGGTTTATCTGTATCAAGAGTTGGTGGGGCTGCACAAATTAAAGCTACTAAACAAGTTGCAGGTACACTTAAGCTTGATCTTGCTCAATATAGAGAGCTTGAAGCTTTTGCACAATTTGCTTCTGATTTAGATGCTTCAACAAGAGCACAGTTAGAAAGAGGTCAACGAATGGTTGAACTTTTAAAACAAGGTGTTAATAAACCACTTGTTATTGAAAAACAAGTAACTGTATTATATGCAGGTGTTAACGGTTTTATTGATGATATTGATCCTTCTGATGTAGTTCAGTTTGAAAAAGAGTTCCATGAATTTATTGATTCTAAGTATTCTAGTTTAATAACTGATCTTGCAGCTAAGAAAAAAGTTGATGATGATATTAAAGAGGTTCTTGAAACTGCAATAAATGAGTTTAAAACTATATTTAAAGCACAATAGGGACTAAATTATGGCTAACTTAAAAGATATATCAAGACAAATAAAAAGTGTTAAGAATACACAGAAGACAACAAAAGCTATGAAGCTTGTTTCTTCTGCTAAGTTAAGAAGAACACAACAATTGTCAGAACAAGCGAAAAGTTATGCTTTAAAAATTAATGATATTTTATCTGAAATTGCTACAAGAGTTAGTAGAGTTCAAGATAATGAAAATATTAATCGTGCTTTTGTTCCAAATGAAAATCCAAAAACAGTTGATATTGTTTTTGTAACAGCTGATAAAGGTCTTTGTGGTGGTTTCAATATGCAAACTATTAAAAAGATTAGAAATTTGATTGAAGAGTATTCTAATAAAGGTACAACAGTTAGATTAAGAGCAGCAGGAAGAAAAGGTATTGATTATTTTAATTTTCAAGGTGTAGATTTACATGATAGTATTGTTGGACTGACATCAGCACCAACGTATGAAAAAGCGGCTGATTTTATTAGTAGTGCTTATGAAGATTTTAACAATGGTACTACAGATAAAGTTATTTTGGTTTATAATGGGTTCTTAAATATGCTTTCTCAAGAGTTGAGAACAAAAGATTTATTACCTGTATCTTTAGATAGTGTTTCAGTTAAACATGAAATATCTATGTTAGATATTGAGCCAGATGATGATGAAGAAATTTTAAATGACTTAACAGCTAAATATGTTGATTTTAACATGTATTATTCGTTAATTGATTCACTTGCAGCAGAGCATAGTGCTAGAATGCAAGCTATGGATAATGCAACGAATAATGCAAAAGAGAGAGTTGACGATTTAACAGTTGAGTTTAATAAAGCAAGACAAGCAGCTATTACAACAGAATTAATTGAGATTATTTCTGGTGTAGAGTCAATGAAGTAATAGAAAGGAAGAGGATATATGGAAGGTAAAATTATTCAGATTATGGGTCCAGT
>CAZLZQ010000063.1:0-8945 GCA_964564065.1 uncultured Arcobacteraceae bacterium
TAAATTATGATATAATCCTCTTTATGTTTACAGGACTTATAAGAGAGATGGCAAAAGTAACTAGTTTTACTAATAATATATTAACTTTAAAAGCTGATTATTCACCTAGTGTTGGTGATAGTATAGCTATAAATGGTGCATGTCTAACTGCAATTAAAATTGATAATGGTACATTTAGTGTAGAGTTATCACCAGAATCACAAAAAACTTTAGCAATGGAAAACTATACAGGTGGTGTACATATTGAGCCTGCTATGATGATGGGAGATAGGTTTGAGGGACATATTGTTCAAGGACATGTTGACTGTATAGGTGAAATCATAGATATTACTAATAATGGTAACTCAACAGATTTTTTTATAAAAATACCAAAAGAATATTTAAAGTTTGTGATTCAAAAGGGTTCTATTACTGTTGATGGAATTAGTTTAACAGTAAATGAGATTTTAAAAGATTCATTTAGACTTACAATTATACCTCATACGATAGAAAATACTCTGTTCAAAACATATCAAGTAAATAGTAAAGTAAATATTGAAACAGATATGTTTGCAAGATATATTTATAATCTATTTCCCAATACTAAAAAAGATAATGAAGTATCTTGGGATGATGTAGATAAGGTTATGGCTAGATATTAGTTATCAAAATATTTAGAAATAAAAAGGGGAAGCTATTTATAGCTTCCCCTTTTTATTTGAAGTCAAGTTCTTAATGAACTTGTCTCCATATTTTAGCTTTCCATAACCATGCAAATAATGCAAAGATTACAAGATAACCTAAGAAAGGTCCAGCTAATGCTTCTCTTTCTGCTTTTTTACTTTCACCAACTTCTGTCATATACTCTACAACTTGGTGTTCTGCTTCTTGAGTTAAACCAACTCTAGGCATAGCAGTACCTTTTAGATGTTTAGCAGGTTCATTGATAAATTCATGTAACCACTCATCACCTCTACTTTTAATATATTGAGATAAATCCGGAGGTGTTTTACCCATATAATTTGTAATAGAATCAGTTGGTGTTTTAGCAGCCATTGAACCACCATAAAAATCACCATACTTGATACTATGACATCTTTGACATGCATCTTGGAATACTTCTTTATTAGTTAATTCTTTAGGTGCAATAGATTTTAAAAATGCAACTATATCAGCTACACCTTGTGCATCATCATCACCAAAAGTACCATCATAATTTAAATCAAATGAAGTCATAGGATGAGTTTTACCCTCAACCATTTTGTGTTCAACATGTGAAGCTTTAGCAGGATTTGCAATAAAACCAGCTAAGTATCTTTCATCATAGATTAAACCAGCATTAGTTAAATCAGGTGTTACAACACCAAGATTCATAGATGCTCCAATTTGTTTACCATCTACTGTCATACTATGACAAGATTGACATTGAAATTGGTCTACAACTAAACTTTTACCAGCATCAACATTTCCAGTTTTACCAGCTCTAACATCATCTACATCATCAAATGTATATTCAGGTTCAGCAACATGTGCATGCATTTGAGAGTGAGCAAATGGCTCAACACCCCAATACAGTACACCAACAATTACTGAAAGTAATACTAATATTTTAATCTCTCTCATTATAATGCTCCTCTTGCTTTTGCGTCAGATTTTGTAATAAAAGGTAAGCTTACCCATAATAATAAGAACATACCAGTTGCAGCAAATCCTACCCAAGCATTAGCACCTGTAGGAGGTAATTTACCATAAACAGAAAGTACAAGTAAATCTACAATCATAATCCAGAACCAAATAAAGAATTTAGGTCTTTTATGTGCAGGAAGTACATCAGGATCTCTATCTAAGAATGGGAAAACAACAAAAATAACTTGTGCTAAACCAAAAATCATAAGACCAATATCCATAGCTTTCATACCAAACATATCAAAGAAAGGCCCTCTTAAAGTTTCATAAGACCATAAGAAATACCACTCAGGATAAATATGTGCAGGTGTAACCATTGCATTAGCAGGATCAAAGTTTACTGGATCCATTGCAAAATCATAGTTAAAGAATACAAGATAGAAATAGAATATAAAGAATAAACCTAGAACTGCAAAGTCTTTTGATAAGAATACAGGCCAAAAAGGGATAACTTTTGATTCTTTTTTATTTCCAGCTAAATATTTTTCAGCTTCAGCATCATAATCAATATCTTCAGATGTTTGATTATTTACATGAGGAATTCTTAGTGTATAGAAGTGTAAAACAATTACACCAATAATAACTAAAGGAATTAAGAAAACATGTAACATAAAGAATCTAGTAAGTGTAGCATCACCAACTGCAAATCCACCTCTAATCCACTCAACTAATCCCCAAGCTTCTAAAGAACCACCAGCAAATAAGTTAGTGATAACAGCAGCAGCCCAATAAGACATTTGTCCCCATGGAAGCATATATCCAGAGAAACCTTCAGCAGAAAAAGTTACAAATAAAAGCATACCAGAGATCCAAATCATCTCTCTACCCTTTTTATAAGAACCATAGTAGATACCTGTAAACATATGAATATAGATGATAAGGAATACTACAGAAGCAGCAACACCATGCATATGTCTAAATAACCAACCATATGAAACCTCTTGCATAATTGTGTAGTTTACACTATCAAATGCTAAAGCAGTATCTGGTTTGTAATACATAAGTAAGAAAATCCCACTTACAATTAAAATAGAAAAAGTTGTAGCTAAAACTACACCAAGTGCCCATAAAAAGTTAATATCTTTTGGAATCCAATATTCCGTCATCATAACTTTCCAGAACTTCTTACCAGCTAATCTTTTTTCAAGACCCTCTGCACTGAAAAATGATTCATTAATTAATGCCATTCATAATCTCCTTATGCTCTTGCAGCCATCATAGCTTTAGATTCTGGACCAGTTTCACCAAGTTTCACAACTGTACCTTTAAGGCTAAAAGGTGGAACAACATATGGTTTTGGTGGTGGACCAAATATTTGCTTACCACTTGCATTAAATTCTCCACCATGACATGCACATTTCCATTTTGTTTTTTGCCAAGCTGGAATACAACCAAGGTGTGTACATAAACCAATTACTAACGTATAAGTTTTATCACCAATATTTAGGTGGTAATCCTTTGGTAAACCAGCACTATTTGCTTCATCAACCATCTCTTTAGTCATCTCAAGAAGAAAAATAGGTTTTCCTCTCCATTTAAATGTTTTAGGTGTTCCTGGTTTAAGATCAGCTTTCGCTATATCTATAGTAGTATAACCAGCTGCTAGTACAGATGGAAGTGGATCCCATGCTTGTTTCATACCAACAAGCGATGCTGCCCCTCCAACTGCAGCAACAGCTGCAAATGACATACCAAGAAAATCCCGTCTATTAGTGTTAGACATAATTATTCCTTTATTTTAGATTTAAAATCGCCTAAGTATAATATAAATTCACTTAAAACGTATTGACTTGTGTCAAAAATTAAGTAAAAGTAAAGGAAAATATTTGATTAAGTTATAATTTGATAAAATAAGTTAATTAAAAAATGAGGATTTAAAATGGATTTTGTTTCTATTATAATGGGAAGTAAGTCAGATTATGAGATTATGAAAAATTGTTCGGATACATTAGAAATGTTTAATGTAAAATATGAGTTGATAATTAGTTCTGCTCATAGAAGTCCAGCTAGAACTAAAATATATATCAAAGAAGCTGAAGATAAAGGTGCAAAAGTATTTGTTGCTGCTGCTGGTATGGCTGCACATTTAGCAGGTGCATTAGCTGCGGGTACTACAAAACCAGTAATAGGTGTACCAATGAAAGGTGGAGCAATGGATGGTATGGATGCTATGCTTTCTACTGTTCAAATGCCAGCTGGTATGCCTGTAGCTACAGTTGCTTTAGGTAAAGCTGGTGCTGTAAATGCTGCATATTTAGCAATGCAAATTTTAGCAATTTCCGATAAAGAGTTAGCTGTTAAATTATTAGAAGATAGAATCGTTAAAGAGAAAAAAGTTGAAAATGATTCTAAAGAGATTGAAGTGATTTTATAATCATGATTACCTTTTCACAATTACTTTTAAAACTTCAACAGTTTTGGGCAGAGCAAGGTTGTAATGTACTGCAACCATATGATATACCATCAGGTGCAGGTACTTTTCATCCTGCTACACTTTTAAGAAGTCTTGATAGTAAACCTTGGTCAACAGCTTATGTCGCACCAAGTAGAAGACCTACGGATGGAAGATATGGAGAGAATCCAAATCGTTTAGGATCATACTATCAATTTCAAGCATTGATCAAGCCATCACCTGAAAATATTCAAGATTTATATCTTAAATCTTTAGAATATTTAGGTCTTGATTTGTCAAAGCATGATATTAGATTTGTAGAGGATAATTGGGAATCTCCAACATTAGGTGCATGGGGACTTGGTTGGGAAGTTTGGTTAGATGGTATGGAAGTTACTCAATTTACATATTTTCAACAAGTTGGAGGAATAGCTTGTGATCCTGTAGCAGTTGAGATTACATATGGTACTGAAAGATTAGCTATGTATCTTCAAGGTGTTGATAATATTTTTGATATAGTTTGGAATGAAAATGAACATGGAATAACTACATATAAAGATATTCATATGGAAAGTGAGATACAGTTTAGTAAGTATAACTTTGAGATTGCAAATACAGATATGCTTTTTAAACATTTTGATGATGCCTATACAGAGTGTCAAAAATGTTTAGAAGCACAACTTCCCCTTCCTGCTTATGATCAATGTATGATTGCATCACATGCTTTTAATACTTTAGATGCAAGAAAAGCAATAAGTGTAACTAGTCGTCAAAACTATATCCTAAAAGTTAGAGAGTTATCTTTAGGGTGTGCTGCAATGTATAAAGAACAAGAACCTGAGCGATTAAAAAGATTAGGTTACTAGGAAATTATTATGAAGATTAGAGATATATATAACTATTTAGATTCTATTTCACCTTTTAGTACTCAAGAAAAGTGGGATAATAGTGGTTTAATAGTTGGTGATTTTAATGATAAAATTGATAATGTATATATATCTTTAGATTTAGATCTAAAAATGATAAAAAATATCAAAAGAGATAGTTTGATTATTACACATCATCCATTGATATTTTCACCATTAAAAAAAATTAATAATGACAGTTATTCAACAAAGATTTTAAAAAAGTTGATAAAAAAAGATATAAGTTTAATATCTATGCATACAAATATTGATAAAAGTCATCTAAATATTTATGTTGGTCGTGAGATATTGGGATTTGATTTTAAAAAAGTTGATGATTTTATACTTACAGTAGAGATAAATATTAGTTTAAAAAAATTGCAAAAAATTGTAAAAGAAAAATTAAATATAAATTTTTTAAAAACTGTTACATGTAAGAAAAAAATAAAAACGATAGCTTTGACTACAGGTTCTGGTATGTCACTATTGCCATATATTAAAGCAGATTGTTTTCTAACCGGTGATATAAAATATCATGAAGCGATGGAAGCAATTGCACGAAATATAACACTTTTAGATATAGGTCACTATGAAAGTGAGATCCATTTTACAACCCTTTTAAATAGTTTAATAAAAAACTATTTGAAAAATAATGATAAAAAAGCTATAATATTAGCTTCACAGAATCCATTTAATTATAAATAAGGAAAAAAGATTGAATAAACATCTAGAACAATTAGTAAAATTATCACAATTTGATAAAGATATTGTAAATTTTGAACCACAAATTAAAAATGAGCAAGAAAAATTAAGAGTATTTACACAAACAGTAGATAAATTAACTAAGCAAAGAGATAATTTATATGTTATTATTGATGATACTAAGAATAAAAGAATTAAAAATGATTTACATTTAAAAGAGTTATCTGATAAATTAGCAGAGATAGCAGGTAAACATAAATTAGCGAAAAATGAAAAAGAGGTAAAAGCTTTACAACTTGAAGAAGAGATCGCAAAAGAGCAAGTAAATTTTGCAAATGAAGAGATTGTTAGACTTGATGCTTTAATAGAAAGTAAAACTCAAGAAAATGAAGCAATAATTGCAGAGTTAGTAACAGAGGAAGAATCAGTTAGAGAGCTTAAAGAAGTTATTGATGCAAATATAGCTGCATTAGAAAAGTCAAGAGATGGTTTATATGAAAATAAATCAGAACTTATAGATACTGTAGATGCAAAAGTTCTAACATTTTATGAAAAAATAAAAAGATGGGCAAAAGAGAAAGCTGTAGTAGAAGTGAAAAATCAAGCTTGTTATGGTTGTCATATGAAACTTAATGATAGATTTTATAGTAATTTCTTATTATCAGATGAGATTATGACTTGTCCTCATTGTGGTAGAATTATTTATAAGGATAATTCAAGCGAGGCTTAATTGTATGGAGATATCTCCATACATATATAATTATGTTTAAATATATTTACTATTTAATAGCTTTATTTATATATATTTTAGCAATTCCATATCTACTTTTAAAATCTAGAAATAAAAAATATACTAAAGCAATACCTTCTAAATTCTTTTTAAAAAATAATAAAAAATTTGATACAAATAAAATTTGGTTTCATAGTTGTTCTCAAGGTGAAACTACTGCGTTAAAACCAATATTTGAAAAGTTAAATAATGATGATATAAACTTATCAGTTATTACAAATACAGGATTTGAACAAGGTTCAAAAATGGTTAATAATATTAGGTATTTACCTTTTGAGATATTTCTACCATTTTGGATAACGAAACAAAAGTTTTTGATTGTTATGGAAGCGGAGCTTTGGTATCTGATGTTTTTAGTTGCTAAATCAAAAGGTGCCAAAACAGTACTAATAAATGGTAGAATAAATGATAAATCGTATGGAAATTATAAAAAGTATAAGTTTTTTTATAAACAGATATTTAAACAAATTGATAAAATTTTTGCTCAAAGTGATATAGATAAAGAGAGATTAGTAAGCTTGGGTGCAAAGAATGTAGAGGTTATTGGCAATATTAAATTAGCCAGTCTTCCTAAAATTACTAAAAAGTTAAAAAAACCATCAGGAATAGTGATAACAGCAGGAAGCACTCATGCTAATGAAGAGGAACTTATTTTAAATAGTTGGGATAGATCACAAGGAAAACTTCTACTCGTACCTAGGCATCCTGAAAGATTTGATGAAGTTTATGAATTAGTAGAATCTAAGTATAAAAATAGTGATACATCTTATCATAAATATACAAAGCAACAAGATTTTAGTAGTGATATAGTAGTAGTTGATGTTATGGGTGAACTTATAAATATCTATGCTATTAGTGATGTGGTTATTTTAGGTGGAGGATTTATAAAAAGTGCAGGTGGACACAATCCAATAGAACCAGCATTTTTTAATACAATAGTAATAAGTGGAAAAATAATATTTAATCAAAAATCATTGTTTGAATGTGTAAATGATTATTATTTAATAGAGAATGAACAATTAAAAGAGTATTTAGATAAAATAGATCAATTAAAAAGCTCAAGTTTAACACAAATAGGGACGGTAGAACCTATTTTAAAATATATAAATGGAGAATAAAATGGAAAAAGCATATAAATTATTAGCAATACAAGAGAATATATCAAATGGAAAAGCAAAAGAATTAATAGATAAGGGTGTTGTATCAGTAGGTGGGAAAAAACTAAGATTGGCACGTGGTCAAATAAAAGAAGATACTGTTTTTAAAGTAAAAGAGATTGCAGAAGCTAGAATAATATTTGAAAATGATGAAATTTTAGCAGTAGATAAACCTGCTTTTCTAAATGCAGCAGAAGTAGAAAAAAAGTTTCCACAAGCTGTTTTGTTAAATAGACTAGATAAAGAGACAAGTGGTGTGATGCTTATGGCAAAAGATGAAGATTTTAGAAAAAAAGCTATTAAAGAGTATAAAGAGCATAGAGTTTATAAAGAATATGTTGCAATAGTTGATGGAAAAGTTGTAGAAGAGGTATTGATTGATTTACCGATATCTACAATAAAAGGTAAAGTAGCAAGAAGTAGAATTGATGAAAAGCATGGTAAACCAGCATCAACTTTAATCACCCCATATATGGTAGAGGGTAAAAAAAGTAAAGTAAAGATTGTAATTGAAAATGGTAGAACTCATCAAATTAGAGTACATCTACAATATGCAGGTATGCCAATTATTGGTGATTTACAATATGGAAAAGGATCAAATCAAGTACAAAGAGTTATGTTGCATAGTAAAGTTACTAGAATATTAAATTATGAATTTCAAGCGAAAGAACCAAAAGAGTTTCATCACTTTGGATTTGATGGTAAGTAATTATGAATAAAAGTTTAGGTACAAATTTAATAGCATCATTAGTAGTATTAGTAGGTTTTTTGATTGATAATAATATTCTTTTAACAGTTGGATTATTTGCATTAAGTGGGGCAATTACAAATTGGCTAGCTATCCATATGTTATTTGAAAAAGTACCATTTCTTTATGGAAGTGGAGTAGTTGAGAGTAGATTTGAAGAGTTTAAATCATCTATAAATAGTTTAATTATGGATCAGTTTTTTACAAAAGAGAATTTAAATAAATTTTTTGATAGTGAATTATCAAATAATAAAAATATAAATTTAACAAAAGTGATAGAAAAAACAGATTTTTCAATAGCATTTGAGAGTTTAAAAGAAGCAGTTATGGAGTCAAGTTTTGGTGGAATGCTAGGTATGTTTGGAGGTGTTGCAGCTTTAGAACCTTTAAAAGATCCATTTACAGCAAAAATGCAATCATCAATTACAAAAATAGTGCAAACTGATAGTTTTCAAGAAACTTTAAAATCATCTTTAAATAATAGTAATATAAGTGATGATATATATGCAAAAATATCAAAAGTTGTAGTTAAAAGACTAGATGAACTTACACCTAAAATGGTAAAAGAGCTAGTACAACAGATGAT
>CAZLZQ010000064.1:0-8821 GCA_964564065.1 uncultured Arcobacteraceae bacterium
ATATTTGGAATCTAATATCTTTTATATTCATTGAAGGATTATGGTTGTAAATAATAAACCTATTTCAAGTTTAATAAATATTGTTATATTATAATGTATATTAAATTATAATAGAAAAGATAAAAAATATGAACGAAACAAAAAAAACACTTACGATAATAGATACATTTGGATTTCTTTTTAGAAGCTACTATGCACTACCTCCACTGAGGTCAAAGACTGGATTTCCTACAGGTATGCTTACTGGATTTATGAACTTTATAAGCGGAATAGGAAGAGATTTTACAACTGATTATTTGGTATTTGCACTTGATAGTAAAGGAGATACTTTTAGAAATGAGATATATAAAGAGTACAAGGCACATAGACCAGATTCTCCAGATGATTTAAAAGCTCAGTTACCTGTAGCCATTGAGTTTATACAAAAGATGGGTTTTGTAACAGCATCACAAGTAGGATATGAAGCAGATGATATTATTGCATCTTTGGCTTATGATGGTGTAAAGCAAGGTTTAAATGTAAGAATTGTAAGTCATGATAAAGATTTGTATCAGTTAATAGATGAAAATATCTTTATGTTTGATCCTATGAAGAAAAAAGTAGTTAGTAGTGATGACTGTTTCTCTAAGTATGGTGTATATCCTAAACAATTTACTTGCTACCAATCACTATTAGGTGATAGTGCAGATAATGTTCCAGGGGTAAAAGGTGTGGGAGCAAAAACTGCTATGGCACTTATTCAACAGTTTGATAACCTTGATAATATATATAAAAATATTGAAAATATAGAAAAGCCAAGATGGCAAAAGCTTTTAACAGAAAGTAAAGAGATGGCATATATAAGTAAACAGTTGGTTACTCTTAATACTGAATTTTTTAAACTGACTCAAATAGGAGAGTTAGAAACTTTGGAGTTACCAAAAGAGAATCCAATACTAAAAATAGCTAATATACTAAATGACTATGACATGAATAGAATTATAGATAAAGTACATAAAGAGGGATTGAACTATAAAACAGCAATACCAAAAGATTATGATGAGTCAAAGTTTGTAACTTCACCTATAAAAGAGGAAGAGGTGTTAGATTGTGAGTATATACTTCTAAATGATAATAAAAAACTTTTTGAGGTTATAAATAGTATTCCAAAGAATTCTTTAGTTTCATTTGATACTGAGACTACTGGGCTAGATTCAAAAAGTGCTTCAATAGTTGGATTCTCATTTTGTTGGGAGAGTAGTAAATCATACTATGTACCAATTGGGCATTTTTATCTAGGTGTAGAGGATCAAATAAGTAAAGATGAGGCAAGAAGAGCTATAGAGATCTTAAATACTCATAAACTAATCTTGCAAAACTATAAGTATGATAAAGTAGTAGTAGCTACAAATTTTGATATAGAGTTAAAGTTTTTTGCAGATACTATGATAATGGGATGGCTACTAGATAGTGATAAGCCTGTAGGTATGGATAAGTTAGCAAATAGACTTTTAAATGGATATACAACAATAGCATTTAAAGAAGTAGTTAAAAAAGGTGAGGACTTTTCAAATGTATCTTTAGAAGATGCCTGTAAATATGCTAGTGAAGATGCTTTTATCACTTTTAAACTTTATCATAAGATATTAGAACTATTTAAAGACAATGATGAAGAGTATCTAATGCAAATAGCAAAAACAGTAGAGTTCCCATTTATAAATGTGATAACAGAGATGGAAAATAAAGGTATAAAAATAGATACTGAGTTTTTTACTAGATTAAAAGATAAAAGTAAATTATATCTTGATAAATTAACACAAGAGATATATGATCTAAGTGGTGAACAATTTAATATAAATTCACCTAAACAGTTAGGAACTATCTTATTTGATACTTTAAATTTAACAGCATCTAAAAAAACTAAGACAGGATATAGTACAAATGAATCTGTTTTAGTAAAAATAAAAGATGAGCATGAGGTAGTACCAAAGATACTAGAGTATAGAGAGGCTTTTAAGTTACATTCAACATATATAGATCCACTTTTAGAGTTAGGAAGTAAAAATAAAGATAGCAGAATCCATACATCATTTTTGCAAACAGGAACAGCTACTGGAAGATTAAGTAGTAAAAATCCAAATTTACAAAATATACCAGTACGAACTGAAGCAGGTAGACAAATAAGAGAAGGGTTTCTAGCACAAGATGGATATAAGCTTGTAGGTATAGATTACTCTCAAATAGAGTTAAGACTTCTAGCTCACTATAGTAAGGATCCTGCACTTTTAGATGCATTTATAAATGATAAAGATATACATATGCAAACTGCTATTAAAATATTTGGTGAAGAGGATGCTAAAGAGAAAAGAGGGGTAGCAAAGTCTATTAACTTTGGATTACTTTATGGAATGGGAGCTAGAAAGTTAGGTGAACAGTTAAGTATACCTGCAAAAGAGGCTAAAAATTATATAGATAGTTACTTTGAGTCATTTTCTACAGTTAAGGATTATTTACAATCAATTGTAGATGATGCTATGCAAAAAGGATATGTAAAAACACTATCTGGGAGAAAAAGAAGATTTGACTTTGAAAATGCAACGGGTATGATGAAAGCAACTTACCAAAGAGAGTCTGTAAATACAGTATTTCAAGGAAGTGCATCAGATTTGATAAAACTTGCTATGAATAAGATAGATTTAAAATATAAAAATAGTGATGAGGTAAGGATGCTACTTCAGATACATGATGAGCTTATCTTTGAAGTAAAAGAAGATATGGTAGATACAATAGTTGAAAAGCTTATATATATAATGGAAAGTATATTTAAACTAGAAGTGCCTTTAAAAGTTAGTGTATCTATAGGTAAAAATTGGTCAGAACTTAAATAGGTAGTTTAGATATTGTTTGAAAATTATAAGTTAGAGATACTATATAAAGATGAATATCTAGTTGCTATAAATAAACCAAGTGGACTGTTGGTTCATAAGTCTATGATAGATAAGCATGAGATCTATTATGCTATGAAGATACTAAGTAAACAAATAGGAAAATGGGTATATCCAGTACATAGACTAGATAAGCCTACTTCAGGTGTACTTTTATTTGCACTTGATAAATATACTGCAAAAGAGATATCTTTGCAGTTTTCTAATCATACTATAGAAAAACAATATATAAGTGTAGTTCGTGGTTATGTGAAAGAAAAAGGGATTATCGATCATAGTTTATCTGTAAAACTTGATAAAATAGCTGACAAAGATGCCACTATACAAAAAGATGCACAAGATGCAGTTACTATATATGAACTACTTGATACAGTTGAGTTAAACCATAAAGTTGGAAGATATGATAAAACAAGATATTCTTTAATAAAACTTACCCCTAAAACAGGTAGAAAACATCAGCTTAGACGACATATGAAACATATATCACATCATATGTTGGGAGATACAAAGTATGGCAGAGGGGAACATAATAAACTTTTAAGACAAGAATATAATTGTCATAGACTTTTACTTCATGCTATATCTTTAGAGATAATACATCCATACACAAAAGAAAAGTTAAAAATAATAGCAAATTTTGATGAGGTATTTAAGTATATTTTAAATATATTTTTTCCAAATTATGCTATCATCACGACAATATAAGAATAAAAGAGGGATAATGAAAGAGTATAGATTATTAATAGAAACAAATGATACCAAAGGATTAGTTTATAATATTTCAAAAATATTATTTGAACACAATCTTAATATTGAAAATAACTCTGAATATGTAGATAATGAAACAAATAATTTTTTTATGCGAACAGTTATAACTGGTGAGTTAGAAAGTCAAAAATTAATAGATGACTTAAAACAAATTTTACCTCAAGATTCAAAAATAAAGCTTAACAAAAAAGCAAAAAAAGATATAGTTATATTAGCAACTAAAGAGATGCATTGTTTAGGTGATCTACTTATAAAACATACAGCTGGTGATTTGGATGCAAATATCACTGCTGTAGTATCAAACCATAATAGCTTAAAAGAGTTAGTAGAAAAGTTTAATATACCATTTGAGTATGTATCTCATGAAGATTTAAGCAGAGAAAAACATGAAAGTTTGATAATAGATGCGATAAAAAAATATGATTATGAGCTTATAGTTTTAGCAAAATATATGAGAATATTAACACCAAATTTTGTAAAAATATTTAATAAGCAAGTATTAAATATACACCATAGCTTTTTACCAGCTTTTATAGGAGCAAATCCATATAAACAAGCATATTCAAGAGGTGTGAAAATAATAGGAGCAACATCACATTGGGTAACTGATGATTTGGATGAAGGTCCAATTATCGCTCAAGATATTACAAGAGTCGATCATAGTTATTCATGGCAAGATATGAGAGATGCCGGTAGAAATGTTGAAAAAGTAGTTTTATCAAATGCCTTGGATTTGGTTCTAAAAGATAAGGTTTTTGTATATGGAAATAAAACGGTGATATTATAATGTTTAATATAGTATTACTAGAACCAAGAATGCCAGGAAATGTTGGAACTATAGGACGACTAGCATATGCAACAGCATCTGTACTTCATCTTATAAAACCTTATGGGTTTGGTGAGATTACACAAAAAGAAGTTAAGAGAGCAGGGCTTGATTATTGGGAATTTTTAGATGTTAGAGAGTATGAAAATCTTGAAGAATTTTTAGAAAAAAATAAAGATGCAAGATGTTTTTATGCTACTACTAAAACAACAGTTCCATACTTTGATGCTAAGTATAAAGCAAATGATTATTTCTTTTTTGGTAGAGAAGATGCAGGACTTCCTGAAGAATTACTTGAGAATAATAAAGAAACTTGTGTAAATATACCAATGACAAATGAAGCAAGAAGTTTGAATATAGCAAATAGTGTTTCTATAATAGTGTATGATGCAATTAGACAAAATCATATTGAGTTTAAAAATTTTAAATCATAGTTTGTATTTAAAATGATAAAAATATTGTTATTAGAAGATGATGAGCTTTTTAGTTTATCACTTATTGATTATCTTGAAGAGTTTGAAGATTTTAAAATAACTCATGCAAGTAGATCTTCAGAATTTTTAGAATATTCATATACAAATAGATATAACTTATATTTGTTAGATATAAATGTACCTGATATAAATGGGCTTGATTTATTAAAAGAGTTAAGAGAAAGTGATGATAATACTCCTACAATATTTTTAACATCATATAAAGATAAGGATACATTAAAAACTGGTTTTCTAAATGGTGCTGATGATTTTTTGACAAAGCCATTTGATATGGATGAATTAATACTTAGAATCAACTCTTTAATGAAAAGAACAAATATTCAAAATATAATCAGCATTGGGAATTGTGAGTTTAATTTTGATACAAAAACTGTAAAAAGAGAAAATCAAGAGATTAAATTTGGTCTTAAGGCATTGGAACTTTTTGAACTCTTTTATTTAAATAATAACTCTATCGTTTCAAAAGATATGATCATAAATAAACTATGGAATAGCAATGAACAGTTTAGTGATGGTTCTATTCGTGTTTATGTAAATAATATTAAAAAACTTTTTGAAAATGAAAATGATTTTAAAATATCAAGTATCAAAAATATTGGTTATAAAATAGAGTATTGAAACTATGAATAGAAAATATAAAGACTTTCAAATATCAAATATCATTGTTATTATATTTTCTATATTAATAGTTTTACTACTTAACAGTTTTTTAATAGATAAATTTGCTTTTTCAAAAGATGCTTTTGTTTTAATAACTATGTTTTTATTAATCTTTGGTGCAGTGTTGTATCATTTTTTAAGTAAACAACTTTTAGAATCTTTATTTAAAAGTGATGAAACAATTGAAAATCATATAAAAGAAACATTGCATGAATTAAATACACCAGTAGCAACAATACAGATGAATACTAAGATTTTACAAAAAAAAGAACAAAATGAAAAAAATAAAGCAAGATTAGATAGAATTGAACAATCATGTGAAAATCTTTTAAATTTATATAATCAAATGGAATATAATATTAAAGATCAAATAGATAAAGTAAATAGTGAAGTTTTTTTAATAGATGAAATTATAACAAAAAGTATAAATAAATTTCAAGATATTAAAAAAGATATAACTATAGAATACAGTTCATCAATAGTAGAAATAGATACAGATAAAAATGGATTTGAAAAAATCATTGACAATCTTTTATCAAATGCAATAAAATATAATAAATCAAATGGAAAAATCATAATTAGTTTAGAAAATCATATATTAAAAATAGAAGATACAGGGATAGGAATAGATACAAAAAGTTTATTTTATATTTTTGATAAATATTATCAGGAAAATATTTTAAATGATGGTGTTGGGTTAGGATTAAATATGGTTCAAAAGTATTGTGATAAATATAAAATTGATATAAAAATAGATTCAATTTTAGATAAAGGTAGTATTTTTTCTTTAGATTTAAAACATTTAATTGTAAATAAAAAGGGGGACAAGAGTTGGCACAAAAAACAATAAAATATAATAATACTGAGTTTTCAATAAATTATAATATTTTAAATAATAAATCCGAAGATGTTATAGTTTTTCTTCATGGTTGGGGAAGTAATCAAGATATAATGAAACAAGCTTTTTCTAAACAGCTAAAAGAGTATAAACATATCTATATAGATATGCCAGGGTTTGGAAAAAGTGAAAATAGTTCTATATTATATACTTTTGATTATGCAAATATTGTCAAATCATTTTTAGAAAGTATTGATGTTAAAATTGATAAGACAATTATAGCAGGGCACTCTTTTGGTGGAAAAGTTGCTACATTGTTAAATCCACAATATCTTGTTCTTTTAAGTACAGCTGGAATTTTAGAAACTAAATCAGCTAAAACATTATTGACTATACGAATGGCAAAGATTTTTAATAGATTTGGACTAAGTAAAGTTACTAAAATGCTTAGAAGTCAAGATGTAAATCATATGAGTCAAAATATGTATGAAACATTTAAAAATGTTGTAGATGAAGATTTTAGTGAGTATTTTAAAAATTATGATAAAAAAACATTGATTTTTTGGGGAGTTTATGATACAGCTACAACTTTAGAATCTGGAAAAACAATTAATAACTTAATAAAAAAAAGTCAATTTCAATCATACGAAGGAGATCACTATTTCTTTATAAAAAATAGTGATGATATTTGTGATATAATTAGAAAAAATATTAAATAATTTAGGAAAATAAGAATGGAATATCTTGATATAATCACACATATATTAGTGGTGATGAGTTTAGGTTGGTATATGATTACTAACTTACAGTGGTATAATTATAAAATACAAAGAGTTATTTTAAAACATCATAAACAACAATGGCACATAGTATACTTTGCCACACCTTTTGTACTTTATTATATATTGCCATCATTGTATTTTTATATATATTTTTATCTACTTTTTTTATCTAGTTTCTTTTTTTGGAATAAAAATTTAGATAAATCACTTGTTTTAACATCCAGAGTAAAAAGATTTTTAGCTATTTTATTATTTATAACATTTGTTATTGATGGATTGGTTTTTGCAAGTGGAAATAGTGTCTATGGATTATTTTTACCATTGTTTAGCACATATTTTGTGACTACCTTACTAGAAAAAATATTTTTTATGAGATATAAGGCAAATGCAAAAGATCATTTAAAAACTTTCAAAGATCTAAAAACTATAGCAATAACTGCATCATATGGAAAAACATCTATTAAAAACTATTTGTATCAAGTATTAAATAAAAAGTTTGATGTTTATATGACACCAAGAAGTGTAAATACTATTGGTGGAATTGTAAAAGATGTTAATGATGACTTACCCAGAGGTACTCAAATATATATTGCTGAAGCAGGTGCAAGAGAGCAGGGTGATATAGAAACTATAGCAAAGTTTTTGGAACCTCAATATGTAATTATTGGTAGTGTAGGAGAACAGCATATTGAGTATTTTAAAACATTAGATAATATAATTAATACAAAAATGGAAATATTAAAGTCCCCTAGACTTATTCATGGTTTTGTACATGATAGTGTACCTATTTTAAAGTACGATACAATTACATCTTTTCCAAATAATTTGGAGATTATTAAAAGTGATTTAAATGGTATATGGTTTGATATAAAAATTGATAATAATATTGAACATTTTCATGCACCAGTTTTAGGTAGTTTCAATGCTATAAACTTAACGGCTGTTATTCTAATGGCAAATAAGTTAGGTATGAGTATTGATGAGATAAAAATTGCATTACACAATCTAGAACAAGTTGAACATAGACTTCATATATCTAAAGTAGGTGGTAAAATTATACTTGACGATAGTTTCAATGGAAATATAGAAGGTATGCTAGAAGCAGTACAAATATCAAATACATATGATGGACGAAAAGTTATAGTTACACCTGGTATTGTAGAATCTACAATGGAGGCAAATGTTGAGTTTGCAAAAGCAATAGATAAAGTTTTTGATCTTATAATTATCACAGGAAGTTTAAATTCTAAACTTTTAGAAAAAGTTATCAAAAGAACAAAACCAATTATTTTAGAAGATAAAACTAAACTTCAGAATCTACTTGCAAATGAAACTCATATTGGAGATTTAATACTATTTGCAAATGATGCACCTAGTTTTATATAGATTTAAGAATACTCTGCTATAATTCTGCCACTTAAAAAGACAAACTCTTTTTAAATAAGTTCCGGCATAGCTCAGCGGTAGAGTAGATGACTGTTAATCATTTGGTCCCTGGTTCGATCCCAGGTGCCGGAGCCACAATTCAA
>CAZLZQ010000065.1:0-8696 GCA_964564065.1 uncultured Arcobacteraceae bacterium
AATAAAAGTAAAAATATAAATCTTTTTACAAATACAGAAGTTATTAATATTTTTGAAAATAATGAAAATAGTGGTTATACTGTAGAATATAAAAAAGATGGTCAAAACAAGATTGAACATTTTGATTATTTGATTAATGCTGCAGGATTTAGAACTGGAATGATTGATGATATGCTTAAATTCAAAGTAAACCGACTTGTAGAGTTTAAATCTGCTTATATAACAAAATGGAATAGTTGTTTAGAAATGTGGCCAGAAGTTATATTTTTTGGTCAAAGAGGAACACCAGCGGGAATGGCACAATTTACACCTTATCCTAATGGTCATTTCCAAATTCATGGAATGACTGAAGATATTACACTTTTTAAGAATGGACTAGTGAAAAATACCCCTAATAGTTCTCAACCAAAACTATCTAAAGAATTTATAGAAAAGATTGATAGAGGTTGGGATAACTTTGAAATAGAATTAAGAACTAAAAGAGCTATAGCACATATAAAACAATATATTCCAAGTTTTAAAAATGCAGAAGTATCTTCAAAGCCATTGTATGGTGCTCAACAGATTCCAGGGGAAGAGGCAAGTTTAAGAACAGCAGATGTTTCATTTGAAAAAGAGAGATATGCTCGATGTGAGATTGTAAAAGCAAGTTCAATTTTAACTATGATAGATGAGATTGTAAAAAAGTTTGTAAATTTAGATTTTTTAGAAAGTGATTCCTACGGTAAAAGAAAATTTTTATATGAAAATTTAGAGAGTGACCTTATAACTAAAGATGCTGTAATTTTATGTGAAGATAGAGGTTATCCAACTGATATGGCATATACAAATAACTCATCTAATAGATGTAATAATTTATAAAATATAAATTATTACATCCTAGTTAAATATATAATTTATTAGAATAAAGACTTCATTAATTTTTCTTTATCTACAGATTTTGTTGCTTTTTCAACATCAACAGATTTTTTGATATCATCTACAGTAACTTTATCACCTTTTTGATATGCTTTTATTGCTTCCTCTTTATTTATAGATTCAACTGCTTTCTCTTTATCTACAGAATTAAACATTGCACTGAAATCGAATGCATTTAGTGACATAAATAAACCACTTAAAGATATAAGTAATATTAATTTTTTCATTTTTTCCCTTTTGTTAAATTGACTTGAATTGTATCAAAAAAATAATTAAAAAATAATTTTTTGATTCCCTAAACTTTTATTTTGAATATCTAAATTATTTTTTTCTAATGGTACATCAGAAATTTGTGTAAAAATCTCTTTTTTATTATTGTAATAACTTTCAAAAACTTCTTTAGGTTTTTGGAATTTTCTTGGTATTTCAGGATGTAATTTTAGCCATTGAGTATAAAAATATTTAAAAGATGGAGCTGCTGTTCTTCCCCCTGTTTCTGTTCTTCTCATTGGTTTGTTGTCATCATTCCCAAACCATACTATAGTTTGTAAAGATGGTGAATATCCACAAAACCAAGCATCAATATTGTTATTTGTGGTTCCTGTTTTTCCAACAGTTTCTAATCCTTTGACTCTAGCATTTCTCCCCGTACCTTTTTTAACAACATCTCTTAAAATAGATGTCATAAGATATGTTTGAGATGGTGATGTTATATATGATTCCTCTTTTTCAAAAGTAATTTTTTCTCCATATCTATTTTCAATAGTAGATATTAAATATGGTTTAACCATAATTCCACTATTTGAAAACATAGTATATTTTTCACTTAGATCAATTGGTGATATTCCAAAACTTCCAAGTGTAATAGATAGATCATAAGGGATGTTTTTAAAGCCATATCTTAATAACTCTTTGTATAAAACATCTATACCAATTTCACCTACAAGATTAATAGTTGCTAGATTTCTAGAGTGAATAAGTGCATACCTTAGGCTAACTAAACCTTTAAAATCCTTTTCATAGTTTCTTGGTTGCCATGTTTTTTCTTCATTTTTATTAGATCTATATTTATATGTTCTTGAAATATCAATTAAATTACTTGCAGTAGAATATCCAAGATTTAAAGCAACTTGGTAGATAAAAGGTTTAGCGGCACTTCCTGGTTGCCTTAAACTTTGAGTTGCTCTATTAAAAGATGATTTTCTATAATTAACTCCACCAACCATTGCTAATATTGCACCACTGCTATTATCAAGTGTAACGATTGCTCCATTTAATGTTTTTGTTGTACTTTTATTTGTATCTAAATATATATCCCTTTTTTTAATTCTGTCATATCCATATATTAAAGCATCTTTTGCAATATTTTGAGCATCCAAATCTATTGTTAATGTTATTTTGTATCCACCAGTTCTTAAGTCATTGATATTATTCTTTAATATTTTAATAGCACTATCAACAATATATGGGGCCTGATTTAAAGATAATGTTTCTTTATAAACTACTGGAATATAATTTATAGCTTTTTTATATTTCTCATCATTTATCCAACCTAATGTTTTAAGTCGTCTTACTACTTGATTTCCTCTTATTAATGCATATTTTAAATTTTTAGTAGGATCATAGAAACTTGGAGCTCGTGGAAGTCCTACTAGCATAGCTATCTCTTTTTGGTTTAGTTGATCTAACTCTTTATGAAAGTATCCTAATGCTGCAGTTCTTATTCCATAATATCCATGTCCAAAATAAACTTGATTTAGGTATCGCTCTAATATCTCTTCTTTTGTTAAAAGTGTTTCAAGTCTTAAAGATAAAAGTACTTCTTTGATTTTTCTAATAAGCTTCTTATCTCTAGATAGTATCATTGTTTTTACTAACTGTTGGGTTAATGTACTAGCGCCCTCAACTAAAGACATAGCTTTTATATCTTTAGCTACAGCTCTTATTATTGCATCAATATTTACACCACTATGTTCAAAGAAATTTGTATCTTCAATGGCAACTAGTGATTCTACAACACTTGGTGGTATATTGTTATATTTTACATATAGTCTATGTTCATTATCAAATATATTACTAATATGTTTGTTATTTTTATCAAAAAATTGTGTTGTTAACTTTGGTTTATAATCAACTATTTTATCAATATCAAATCTAATTTGGGAATATAAAGTTACAAGCCATAAAATTAAAGCTATACCAATTATTGAAAATAAAAGAAATATTTTTTTTATCATTTTCTAAATTCTCTATTATTAAAATTACTTTTGATAAGTTGTTTTGTATAGTTTACTTTTGGATTATTTAATATATCTGAAACTTTTCCATATTCACATATATTTCCATCTTTAAGTACTGCAATATCTTCACAAATATTTTGTATTGAATTTATATCATGACTTACAAATATTATTATAAAGTTAAATTGACTTTGTAAATCTTTTAATAACTTTAAAATGGTACTTTTACTTTTATCATCCAATGCAGTTGTTGGTTCATCTAAAAGTAGAATTTTTGGATTGTTACTAAGTGCTATTGCTATTACTACTCTTTGAAGTTGTCCACCACTTAGTTGATTTGGAAATTTATATTGTAAATTTTCATCTAATTCTACTAAATTTAATAAATTATTTATTTTTTCTTTTGAGCAAAAAAACTGTTTATAGATTTTTGTCATAGGAGATAATGATGTAAAAGGATTTTGTGGAATAAATCCAATATTGTTATAGTTTAATTCAAAGTTATTTTTAAATTTAAAATCAGATTTTAAATTTGAAGGTAGCATATTTAGTATAGTTTTAAGTGTTAGTGATTTTCCACTTCCGCTCATCCCTACTAAGGCTAAAGAGGATTCAATAATAATAGGTTTTTGAATATCTTTTAAAAGATCAACAATTACTATATTTGTATTTGTAACTGTTAATTTTTCTATAACAAAAGTGGACATTAGATTATTTTCTTGTAAGGGTGTATATAGCTTCTACTAATTTATCAAATTTAATAGGTTTATTTAGAAATACATCTGCTCTATTACTTTTATCTATAAGTCTTCCATGACCAGAAACAACTATGATTGGAATAATAGGATCTATATCTTTTATAGCATCTATCATATCATTTCCAGACATATTTGGCATTCTTATGTCACTTATTATTATATCTGGTTGTTCTTGTTTGAATTTTTCTAAACCATCTAACCCATCAACTGCTGTTCTTGTATCAAGAAAAATTTTACCTAATGTAGTAGACATAATATCTCTTATATCTGCCCCATCTTCTACTATTAAAATTTTTAAATCTTTTAAATCTTTTAATAAATCTTTTATTACCATATTATTCTCCTATTAGTGTGTTTTCCATTTGTTCTGGTATATTTATATTCATAAGTTTTAAAATTGTAGGTGCAATATTACACAGAGCTCCATCTTTAACTTTTTTAACATTATCATCAATAATAAAGCAGTAAACATCACCAACAGTATGATTTGTTAGTACATTTCCATCTTTATCTCTCATCATTTCACAATTACCATGGTCACTTGTTAAAATGATACTGTAGCCATTTTCTTTTGCTTTTTCTATTATAATTCCTAGCTCTTTATCAACTGCTTCTACTGCTTTAATTCCTGCTTCAAATACACCAGTATGTCCAACCATATCACCATTGGCAAAATTAACAACTATAAAATCAGTATTATTTTCAATTCCATTTTGTACAGCAAGGCTAACTTCTGGTGCTGACATTTCAGGTTGTAAGTCATAAGTGCTAACTTTTGGAGATGGTATTAAAACTCTACTCTCATTATTAAAAGCCTCTTCTAATCCACCATTTAAGAAAAATGTTACATGAGCATATTTTTCAGTTTCTGCAGTATGAAGTTGAGATAAACCATTTTTAGATATAACTTCACACAATGTATCTTCTGGAGTATCTTTAGGAAATAAGATCGGGATAGGTAGATTTTTATCATATTGAGTCATAGTTATAGTATTTAATTTTAGTGGTACTTGTGTAAAATGATCAAAAGTCTCTTTTGCAATTGCAGAGCTAAGTTCTCTGGCTCTATCACTTCTAAAATTTGCAAAAATAATACCATCATTATTTTGAAAACCTTTGTATTCATAAAAAGAAGCAGGTTCTATAAATTCATCAAATATATTATTTTCATATTGTTTTTCAAGATATTCTATCACACTTAAATTTATTTTATTTTCTGATAGAGCTATACTATCGTAAGCTTTTTTAACTCTATCCCAGTTATTATCTCTATCCATTGCGTAATATCTTCCACCAATGGTAGCTATTTTTATATTGTTATTACAAATCGCTTCTATTTGAGAAATATATATTTTTGCACTACTTGGGCTTACATCTCTACCATCAGTAATAAGATGTAGATATACTTTTTTATTATTAGATGAGGCAATTTTAGATAATGCAATTATATGATTTATATGTGAATGTACACCGCCATCACTAAGTAAACCAATAATATGTATATTATTTGATGTTGAAATATTATTTTTTAATATATCATTATCTTTTAAAGTATTATTTTCAATTGCAAGATTTATCTTTACTAAGTCTTGATATAGTATTCTTCCTGCTCCTATACTCATATGACCAACTTCGCTATTTCCCATTTGACCATTAGGTAGACCAACATATTCACCGTAAGTTTTGATTAAACTATAAGGAACAGTGTTAAAAAGTTTATCATAAGTTGGTTTATTAGCATTACAAAATGCATTATATTCACAAGAGGTATTGTGCCCAATACCATCAGTTATTATTAATATTGCTTTTTTATTTTTTGACATTTTTTGCCTTAATATAGTTTTGGATATAATCTTTTTTTTAAAAATTATACTAACATAATAGTACTTCAAAAAGGTTAAAATTTGTTTTATTGGTTCTATCGACATCTAGATATAAATATTTTTCAATACATCTCAATTCGTGCAGGAATCGGTTTTTTTATCGCTTTTTGTTTAACGTTATTTTTAATGCCAAGATTTATAAAATGGGCTAAACATCAAAAAGCTAGCCAACCAATATATGAACTAGCACCAGATTCTCATAAAGCAAAAATAGGTACACCTACTATGGGTGGAGTTGTTTTTGTTTTTACAACATTAATAGCAACAATATTAACAGCAAAGTTAAATAACTATTATGTTGTAGGTGGACTTCTTACAATAGCTTTATTTAGTATGATTGGGATAAAAGATGATTTATCAAAAATATCATCAAATAAAAATGATGCAGGTTTATCAGCAAAAATGAAACTAATATTACAAATATTTGCATCTATTATTGTTATAGGTGTATTATTTTATGCAAATCATTCAACTGAATTATTTATTCCATTTTATAAATATTCTTTATTTGACATGCAGTTATATGCAGTTATTTTTTGGATACTTGTAATGACTGCAAGTACTAATGCTGTAAATTTAACTGATGGATTAGATGGTTTGGCAACAGTACCTTCTATCATGGCCTTTTTTTCATTATCATTAATTGTATATATAACAGGGCATGCAATTCTTAGTGGATACTTATTAATTCCAAATTTACAAAATACTGGAGAATTAGCAATTGTTGGTGCTTCATTTATAGGAAGTCTAATAGCATTTTTATGGTACAACTCACATCCAGCAGAAGTTTTTATGGGAGATAGTGGTAGTTTAGCTATTGGTGGATTTATGGGTTATATGGCTATTGTTGCTAAAAGTGAAATTTTATTGATTCTTATAGGATTTATATTTGTACTTGAAGCAGTTTCGGTAATACTACAAGTAGGTAGTTATAAATATAGAAATAAAAAAAGAGTTTTTTTAATGGCACCAATACATCACCATTTTGAACAAAAAGGGTGGGGTGAAAATAAAATAATTGTAAGATTTTGGATTATAGCATTTATGACAAATTTATTAGCGTTAGCAAGTCTTAAAATTAGATAGGTTAAGTAGATGAGAATACTTGGTAAAGGGAAAACTGCATTAGCTATAAAAGAACATTATACTAACGCTATTATGTATGATGATAATGATATTGGTAGTTTTGATATTAATAGCGATGAATTAACTGTAGTGAGTCCTGGAATACCTCCTAGTAATTATTTAGTTAGAAATAGTAAAAATTTAATAAGTGAATATGACCTATTTAAAGATAAGATACCATTTAATATATGGATTAGTGGAACAAATGGAAAAACTACAACTACCCAAATGATGCAATTTATATTAGAAGATAGAGGTAGTATTTGTGGTGGCAATATAGGTACACCATTGGCAAAATTAGATTTAAAGAAAAAAATATGGATACTAGAAACATCATCATTTACTTTACACTATACAGATATTGCAAAACCAAATATTTATGTATTGTTGCCAATTAGTGATGATCATTGTTCTTGGCATGGAAGTTTTAAAGAATATGAAAAGTCAAAGTTAAAACCACTAGATTATATGACAAAAGATGATATATCTATAGTTCCATCTAAATATAAAGATTATAAAACAAACTCTAAAGTATATTTTTATGATAGTTCAACTGATATTGCAAATATATTTGATATAGAAAAAGAAAGAGTCGATTTTCAAGAACCATTTTTATTAGATGCATTATTGGCTTTAAGTGTTGAAAAACTAATTTTTAATAAAATCAGTTATGAAAAAATTAATAATTTTATTCAAGATCCACATAAACTTGAAGAGTTTAGAGATAGTAAAAATAGATTATGGATAGATGATAGTAAAGCAACAAATTTAGATGCAACAGTTCAAGCACTTAAAATTTATAAAGATAAAAAGATATATCTTATACTTGGTGGTGATGATAAAGATGCAAATTTAGAACCTTTATTTAAAGAATTGATAAAATATGATCTAAAAATATATGCAATTGGAAAGAATACTGATAAGTTAGATACTTTATCAAAAAAATATAATTTAAAATTAGAAAAAAAATATTCTTTGGAAAATGCAGTAAAAGATATATCAAAACTGTTGACAACTAACAGTGTATCACTACTTTCTCCAGCAGCTGCATCACTTGATCAATTTAAATCATATAAAGATAGAGGTGAAAAATTTAAAGTATTTGTAAATTCTTTTACAGATTAAGTATTTTATAAGGAATGGTTCTATATAATTCCAGCACGAAAACAAAGAGAGATGTTTAAAACAACTTTTAAACAATGGCTCGATAGCTCAGTCGGTAGAGCAAAGGACTGAAAATCCTTGTGTCGACAGTTCGATTCTGTCCCGCGCCACCATTTGTTTTTGTATGCTTCAGTAGCTCAGCTGGTAGAGCAGCTGATTTGTAATCAGCAGGTCGTAGGTTCAAGTCCTATCTGAAGCTCCATTATATTGTTAAAGTGTTTATCTAATATAACACTAAAATCAATTTAAAAATTGGTGAGATTGGAGAGTGGTCAAATCCTTCGGATTGTAAATCCGACGCCTCAGGCTTCGAAGGTTCAAATCCTTCTCTCACCACCATTTAGATTGCGGGAGTAGCTCAGTTGGCTAGAGCCTCTGCCTTCCAAGCAGATTGTCGCGAGTTCGAGTCTCGTCTCCCGCTCCATTTATTATTACACTGGAAACTGAGTTTATTCGGAGATTCCAATAACTCAAACAAAATCAAACAAAATATTTTAAATCCATTGTAAACATTATTATTTTATTTTTAATTTAGGTTAATTAGATATAATTTCGCCCACGTAGCTCAGGGGTAGAGCACTTGCTTGGTAAGTAAGAGGTCGTAAGTT
>CAZLZQ010000066.1:0-8583 GCA_964564065.1 uncultured Arcobacteraceae bacterium
TATAATCATAAAAAATAATTAAAAGGACATAATCAAATGTCAGCAATACAAAGAGTTAAAGAAGCAATAGAAGAGATCAAAAAAGGCAATATGGTTATAATGCTTGATGATGAAGATAGAGAAAATGAAGGAGACTTAGTTTATTCTGCTACATTAAGTGATGATCAAAAAGTTAATTTTATGGCAACACATGCAAAAGGTTTAATTTGTGTAGCAGTTACTAATGAAACGGCAAATCGATTAGAATTAAATCCTATGGTGGTATCAAATACTTCATCATATGAAACTGCATTTACAGTTTCTGTTGATTGTGCAAAAGCTAGTACAGGAATAAGTGCAAAAGAGAGAGATGATACAATAAAAATATTAGCTAATCCAATTAGTAATTCAATAGAACTAGTAAGACCTGGTCATATATTCCCTCTTATAGCAAAAGATGGTGGTACTCTTGTACGAACTGGACATACTGAGGGTTCTATTGATTTATGTAAGTTAGCAGGTCTTACTGGTGAAGCAGTGATATGTGAAATTATGAAAGAAGATGGAACAATGGCAAGACGAGATGATCTTGATATTTTTGCAGATAAACATAATATGAAACAAGTATATATATCAGATATTATTGAATATAGAATGGCAAATGAATCTTTAGTTAAAGAGACTAGTAGTGAGAGTATTGTATTTTTTAACACTAAAGCAATAAAAAAAGTTTATTCTGATCATTTAGGAAATAATCATACTATTATTCAGTTTGGAGATATAAATAAAACTTCATTTGTTAAATTTCATAATGTTGAATCTGATATAAATTTATTTTTAAATGATACTAAATTACAATCAATTTTAAAAGCTATTAATTTACTTCAAGAAAACGGTGGTGTTTTAATATTTTTAGATAATAAACATGAGGAAAAAGATGCAATAAAAGATTTTGGGGTAGGTGCACAAATCTTAAATAGTCTTGGAGTTGAAATTATTAAACTTCTTTCTAGTGGAGGAAAACATTCTTTTGTAGGTATCAATGGTTTTGGATTAGTAATTGAAGAAGAGATTGTTATAGAAGGATAGAAAACTACTTATAAATAATAGTTTAAAATAATTTTTTTGAACTATTGTTTTTTTCCAAAATTTTATTAATATATTTTATATCTTTCCCTTTTAGATATAAAGCATTAAAATTTAATCTTTTAATTTCTAAATATATCTCATCACCTGTAATAAAACTTACATCAAGTACAATAACTATAGCATAACTATAATATTCTTTTAGAAAATTTATCTCAATATTACAGATATTTTCATTATCATTTGCTAATATAAATCTATTTGTTTGACCATTAGGAACAATTTGAGTAGCTTTGTTTATAAAAATTGGCTTGAATAATTCAAAACTATTTAACTTTTTTAAATCAATTCTGTATTCAAATAGTTCTGTTATTTGTAAAAAATAATCAAGATAGACTTTTGGTAATCTAATATGTTCAAAGAATTTATCTTTATAAGAAAATGATATTTCAAATAGAGAATGAATAGTTAAGTTTTTTACTTTAAAATTTTGACAAATGATATTTTCAACATTGGGAGATATATTTTTTAAAAATTGCAAATTAGTAGAAAATACTTTTTTATTATTTTGATTATTATATAATAGTTCAAAATCTTTTGTAATATTATCTTTTAAAAGTAAGATTTCAGTTTTTAATTCTTTAGTTTTAAATAGATTTATAAATTGGTATAAAATATGATCTACATAAATAAAAGATATATTTTTTTGAAGATATAGGTATCTTAATATATTAGTTTTTGCTTTTGTTAAACTTTCAACTTTTATCCATGCAATTTCTAAATCACTAATATCAGGAACAAAGTCAACAATGATTGCAAAAATACCTTTTTCTATAGCTTTTGTTAAATCAGTTTGACTATCTGCAAAATAAGCATCACCCTCATTTACTCTTTGTATCTCTGTATGTATTTGCGTAACAAAAGATATAGCAGGAGTATTTAAAAGTTTACCTTCTACTATATCTGTCAATGCAGAAATTTTCATAATATGATATCTTTAACTTCGTTAGCTTACTTTTGTTCCAGCAGTTTTATTTTTTTCTGGTCTAAGTAGATGCAAACCATTTTCATCTTTAGCTGCTAAAAGCATACCTTCACTTATCATACCCATTAACTTTGCAGGTTTTAAGTTTGATACTACACATGCTTGTGTACCTATTAATTCATCTGCATTATAGAACTCTTTTATTCCAGCTAAAATTTGTCTTGGATTCTCTTCTCCAACATCTACTTGAAGTTTTAAAAGTTTTTTAGATTTTGGAACCTCTTGTGCTTCTAAAATAGTACCTATTTTTAAAGTTGTTTCAAAAAACTTATCTATTGTTATTAAGTTATCTGGTTCTTCATTTTTATTATTATTTTGCTTTGAAGATTCTTTTCTTGGTTTTTCAACTTTCTCTTCAACTTTTTGAACATCTGCATTTACTAACAATTCACATTCAATTCTAGGGAATAAAGCATCAATCTTTGTAATTGTTGTATCTGAAACAAGTTCTTTATTTACTATTAAATTAGTGTATGTGGTAGTATTTATATTAATACCTAAAGATAGAGCTATTTTAGATATTTTTTCTGGCATAACACACTCTAATAGAACTGAAACTTTTGCCATAATATTAACTATTAAAGCTACTAGTGCCATTGCTTGTTCTTCTCTTCCATCTTTCATCATATTCCATGGTTCATAATCTCCAATAGCTTTATTTCCTATTGTTAAAACTTTCCACAACTCTTCAAGGTATCTATTTAGTTGCATATTATAGATAAGAGGTTCTGCTTTTTCTAATATAGAATGAACTTCATCTAACTCTTTTTGATGATATTTTATTACATCTTTAGAAGTTATTTTGAAGTTGAAGTATTTTCCACTCATACCTTGAATTCTATTTAAAAGATTTCCTAAATCATTTCCAAGATCAGAATTTATTCTATCCATTAAAGCTCTTTGAGAAAAATCACCATCTTGACCAAAAGGAACTTCCCTAAGCATAAAATACCTAAAAGAATCAAGCCCATAAGCATCTGCAACTTCTTTAGGATTTACTACATTTCCTTTTGATTTAGACATTTTTTCTCCATCTCTAGTCCACCAACCATGAGCAGCAATATGATCAGGAAGTGGTAGGTCTAAAGACATTAAAAATGCTGGCCAAAAAATAGCATGAAATCTAAGAATATCTTTACCTACAAGTTGAACTTTTGCATGCCAATATTTCATATTTTCATTATCATCATCTTTTCCATAACCTAATGCAGTGATATAATTCATCAAAGCGTCAAGCCATACATACATAACATGTTTATCTTCATCCATTGATTCTGGTAGTTTTATACCCCAGTCAAAAGATGTTCTAGATATAGATAAATCATGTAGTCCACCTTTTACAAAATTTACAATCTCTTTTGCTTTTGATTTTGGTAAAATAAATTCAGGATTATTTTCATAAAGTGCTAAAAGTTTATCTTCATAATTTGAAAGTTTGAAAAAGTAACTTTCCTCTTTGACTACAGAAGTAGGTCTTCCACAATCAGGACATCCCTCTTCATTTATAAGTTGTGCATCAGTAAAAAATGTTTCACAACCTACACAATAATTACCCTCATAATTACCTTTATATATATCACCTTTATCAAACATTTTTTGAAATGCTTTTTGAACACCTAGTTTGTGATCTTCATCAGTAGTTCTTATAAATTTATCATAAGAGATATCAAAATCATCCCATAAAGTTTTAAATTTACCACTTATCTCATCAGCATATTCTTTTGGTGTTTTTCCTCTAGCTTTTGCACTATCTGCAATTTTTTGACCATGTTCATCAGTCCCTGTTAAAAAAAATGTATCATACCCTACTAATCGTGAATATCTAGCTAATACATCTGCAATGATAGTTGTGTAAGCATGACCTATGTGTGCTATATCATTAACATAATAGATTGGAGTTGTTATATATACTTTTTTACATGATTGCGACATTGAATTCCCTTGATTATTTTATATTTATACGCGATTATATCCAAAATATTGTTAAAATTAATCTAGTATTTTAGATTCATACTTATTTATAATTTACTTTTTATTCTTGGTGGATTTGGGGATTGAAATAGTTTCATAATAGTCGATGTCATTTTTGAATTTAGAACATCATCAATATTTAATTCGGTTTGAGCTAAATTAGGATTTATTATTTCACTCATTCCTGCAACACAACTTGAAGGTTGATCTTGTAATTCAATATTTTCTATCATTGATCTACTATCATTTTCAATTATTATTTCTTTTTTTAAAGGTATTGAAGGTTGGACTACCCTGGCCAACTCCTTAGATTTTTCTTTTTGTATCTTAGCAAATTCTAATTGAGTGTTTGTTCCATATACATCTTCAATAAATGTTTTTATATGAGTAAAATTTTTATACAATTTAGCTTTACAATCCCCTATAGCTGTACTATTTATTTTTAATATATTATTTTCATATGATGAGAAAGAAAAACTTTTTTCAAAACATTCACCCAAATCATAACTCTTATCATAAATATTTTCTATAAGTTTTTTAAAAAGTAAAAATGAATTATCATCTTCAATAACTGATTGAGTAGATACTGTATCAATTAGAGAAGTTTCCTCTTCCGTTATATTAATATTTTTTACTTCTTCAATCACTTCATTAATTGTTTTTAAACTTACCGCTTCAACCATTTTAGATAATGTTAAAATTAGAACAAAGCCACTATCACTATTCATATTTAAAAGTTGTTTACTATCAGCTATAATTCTAAAGAACCTGTCGTACATATATAGGTCAAACTTAAGATCATTTTGAAGCATTTTTTGTTTTAAATAAATACTTATTTCATCTAAAACTTGTCCAACTTCATAACTCTCTAAAGATTCTATAATTGGTCGAATATCTTGTTTAGCTAAAATTACATTAAAGATATTTTCCATAAAAGATGGATCTATCATCCCTAACATATCTGTTACCGTGGTTGTTGTAATTACACCCTTAGAATAAATTATAGCCTGATCAAGAAGTGTTAGAGTATCCCTTAAGCTTCCATTACCACTTCTTGTTAACATCTCTAAGGCTGATGTTTCAAAAGTAATATTTTCAATATTTAAGATATGACTTAAATGATGAATAATATTTTTATCAGATATTCTTTTAAATCTAAAATGTTGAGTTCTACTTAAAATTGTAGCTGGTAACTTTAAAGGATCAGTTGTAGCTAATATAAATTTTACAAAATCAGGAGGCTCTTCAAGAGTTTTTAGTAAAGCATTAAAAGCCTGTGTTGTTAACATATGAACTTCATCGATAATAAATACTTTATATTTAGCACTTGTAGGTTTATACTTAGTATGTTCAATTAAATCTTTAATATCATCAATACCTCTATTTGAAGCAGCATCCATCTCAATAATATCTAAATGTCTATTTTCATTTGCACTTAAGCAACTATTACAACTATCACATGGTTTTGATGTAGGTGCATTTTGACATACAAGCGCTTTGGCCATTATTCTAGCGGTACTTGTTTTTCCACTACCTCTTAATCCACTTAATAAATAAGCATGAGAGAGTCTGTTTGTATCTAATGCTAAAGATAATGTTGTAGAAATAGTATCTTGTCCTATTAAATCTTCAAATTTCTTTGGTCTATACTTTAGTGCTAAAACTTGTCTTGCTTTTGAATTATTAGTTTCCATTTAGATTAAATCCTTTAACCATATTTTTGCTATATTTTTTAGTCCATCTGGATTTTCAGATGCAAAAAAAATTGTTTTTGTTTCTTCAAATTTATTGTTGCAATTATACTCTAATTTTAAGTAATCTACAATTGCATCTCCACTATGTATAGTTATTGCACCATCTAAATAAAGTGATATTTCTTTTTCTATTAACGGAAAATGTGTACAACCTAATATAACAATATCAATAGATTTTTCTGATTTTAAAGCACTAAAATAATAATTTAATGTAGAATTTAATATTTCACCTTCAAATATACCCTCTTCTACTATTGGAACAAAAAGCCCTGTAGCTATTGAATTTATATTTTTATATGACAATGAATTAAGTGCTTTTTCATATTTTTGAGATTTTATTGTTGCAGTTGTTCCAATAACTAAAATATTTGAATTTTTATCTATTATTTTATTTTCAAGTGCTTTGACTCCAGATTCTATTACACCTACTACTGGAATATTTGTATTTGCTCTTAGTTCATCAAGAGCAAAAGCACTTACACTATTACAAGCAATAATCAATATATCGATATCAAAGTTTTTAAAAAACTCTAATGCTTCTAGAGAATACCTAGTAATTGTATTTTTATCTTTAACTCCGTATGGTACTCTTGCCGTATCTCCAAAATATACTATCTCTTCAAAAATTTTATTTTCTAAGAGAGATTTTACAACAGTTAAACCACCAATACCACTATCAAATACACCTGCTTTCATAAAACTATAATTTTATTTATAAGTTAATATTCTTTTTGTATTGTTTAAACTGTCAAAAAATATTATTTGAAAAAATGGGTCAAGTTCTACATCATTATCATTTTTTGTATTAAAAGGTTTAAATTTAAACTTTTCTTCATTATCAATAGATATAACAAATTCTAACTTTCCTAAAGTTTTGATCACATTACTAATACTTTTTTTTATTTTTAGATTTTCACAATCTAAAATATTATCATTTTCATTAGATATCAGCATATTTTTCAATGTTACAACTTTATCTTTATATATCTCTTTTCCCCAAAATATTGTTCCATGAGGGAAATGAAACTTTCCAGTTTTATTTAATAATGGATGTTGTTTTGATTCTTTAACTGCTTCAATCATTCCTAAAAAATAATTTCTACCTCCCAGGGTATTCATACAGTTTATAACTATTTTTTGTATCTCTAATTTTTCTTCATGTGATAAATTATTAAATTTCATATTTTATACTTTCACTTTTAAACATTCATAGAGATCAAAAATTCAGCATTTGATTTTGTCTCTTTCATTTTTTTATATAAGAACTTTAATGATTCAACTTCATCCATATCTGCCATTGCATTTCTAAGTATCCAAATTTTTTGTAACTCATCTGGATGTAGAAGTAATTCCTCTTTTCTTGTTCCTGATTTTATAATATTTACTGCTGGAAAAACTCTTCTCTCTGCTGCTTTTCTACTAAGTACAACTTCTGAGTTACCCGTACCTTTAAACTCTTCAAAAATAACTTCATCCATTTTTGAACCAGTTTCTACAAGTGTAGTTGCAATAATAGTCAAACTTCCACCCTCTTCTATATTTCTAGCTGCTCCAAAAAATCTTTTTGGTTTATGCAAAGCATTAGCATCAACACCACCCGAAAGTACTTTTCCTGAAGATGGAGTAACTGTATTGTAAGCACGAGCTAATCTAGTAATAGAATCAAGAAGTATAACAACATCTTTTCCCATTTCAACTTCTCTTTTTGCTTTATTTATAACCATCTCTGCTACTTTAATATGATTTTGAGCAGGAAGATCAAAGGTAGAACTATATACCTCTCCATTTACACTTCGTTGCATATCTGTAACCTCTTCAGGTCGCTCATCTATTAAAAGCACCATCAAAGTAGAATCAGGGTGATTTTTACTGATACCATGAGCTAGTTCTTTTAATAATTCAGTTTTACCTGACTTTGGTTGCGCAACTATTAAACCTCTTTGACCTTTACCCATAGGAGCAAACATATCTATTACTCTACCCGTCATTCTTAAAGGATCATACTCAAAATTAAATTTTTCTGTTGAATATAAAGGTGTAAGGTTATCAAACAATGGTCTATTTTTTGACTCATTTACAGGAAGATAGTTGATAGCTTCAATTTTCAATAAAGCATAATATTTTTCACTCTCTTTTGCAGGTGGTCTTACTTGTCCAGATACAATGTCTCCACTTCTTAGTGCAAATCTTTTGATTTGTGTTTGGCTTACATAACTATCACTATATGTGTCACTAAACTTTCCATCAATAGGTCTTAAAAATCCAAAACCAGCATCTTTGATATCTAAAATACCAGTAAAAAGTATATATCCACCTTGACTAGTTTGTGTTTCTAAAATTGCAAATATTAAATCTTGTCTTTGTAATTCTTGAGGATTCTCAACATTTAGTTCTCTTGCAACCTCAATCAATTCGTTCATGGTCTTTGTTCTTAGTTGCTCTATAACAAAACCTTTTACTGGCACATGTGTTCTAGTTTTTTTTTGGTTTTGATTTGGATTTTTTTTAGGAGTTCTTTTTTTTTGTTTTGAAGTGTCGTTTATATCTTTTTTTGTAATTTCTGGATTGTTAGTTTCTTCCATTGATATGAGTTACCTTTTTGATTGATTATCTTTATTATGATTAGTCTTAATTTTAAATTGAGGCTATTATACTTATTTTTTCTTAAAGTTTAATTTTAATATTTAATTAAGTAAAAAAAACATCTCAAAAGTTGGCGGCGACCTACGTTTCCACAAGGGGACCCTG